>DASXYO010000155.1:0-4370 GCA_036502465.1 Chthoniobacterales bacterium | reverse complement strand
CCTGCAGACTCGGATCGACGCCTACCGGCTGGCCCTTCCGAGCCCGGAAAACGCGCGCAAGTCAAAGACGACCCACACCGAGCTGCTCAAACAAGAGATCGCCCGGGGCAACATGCTCCTGGATAAACGCCTCGACGGCCTTATCCGCGGCTTCGAGGAAACCAACCCCCAATTCGTGATGGACTACCGCAACGCCCGCAAGATCACCGACACCGGCTCCAAGCCGAAATCGACGACACCCCCCACGCAGCCGACGCCGTAGGAGGAAAGTCGCGGGGTCAGCTCGAGCGAAAATCTGGAGCTGGCCCCGCTTTGCGACCGCTCAGGGCTTCGGGCCGGAAGAAAGTCCCGACACGAATTCGACGAACTCGTTAAATTACACGGGCTAGGTGCGATGGAATGTTCCTTTCGTCATGTTGTTTTCACGCTCGGCCTTCAGTTTATGGGCCTTGGTCAAACAGCACGCGTCACGCTGACCAATTGGGAAACGCAGTTTGGCATAAAGCCAAGTTTTACCTTGGGCTCCCCTTTTGGCACTAAACGAGTTGAACGAACAGAAAGCGGCGAGCTGATTATTCGGGAAGCCTCTTCTGAGTTTTTCTCCGAGGAAACATATGAACAACGATTTAGTCGCATCCTAGCGCGGCACGCGTTCTCAAATCTAAAGAGCGTCTTAGAGGGTTTGGGCTTTACACAAGGCGAGCTGCTCAAGCTCGTCCTTAAACACGACGGAATCGCCGACATCATCGGAGAGTCGATCTATAGTCTGCAGGTGGAAGCAAAATTACCCGATGAACGTAACGTACCAGGAGAATGGCGTGCGCGTATCGGCCTATTTGATGCCGATACAGAATTCGCTTCTCGTGTCGAAATAACCGATGTTTACGTTCGCATAGAGCCGACCGGGGTGGACTTGTTGAATAAGTTACTTAGAAAGTTTCGAGAGCAGCTTACGCGCGGCTCATCATTGCTAGATCACTTCTCTGGTCGCTAACTGAGGCGACACACCGTGCTAAGTCCGGGGGCGAGTTATTCAGCAATTACATATCCGCCGTTCAAGAGTTTGAGGACCTTCGACGGCAAACTGAGCGAGTTGAGCGTCTAATGAAACAGGACGAGAAACGCGGCGAAGTAATTCCCCGCTTCATTCTGGCTGACACACTTGTCTAGTGAACCAGAGGGGTTAGACCATGTCGTGAATTACCCTCAAGCCCGCTCGGATCGCCTCTCGGCAACGTTATCCAGCCAAAACTGACCTCTGCGACGTTCTTTATGAGAATATCCGCTAAATCGAATCAAGACGATGAATCCACACTCCATTACTGCCCAGCCTTCGGCGCCTCTTCCAGCCGATAACCTCGCGCGCGAGCTTGCGGTCGCGCGGCCTGATACCGACGAGGGTCTGCAGCATTTTGGATTGGTCGGGGATACCTACACCATCCTGCTCTCGGGCGAGCAAACGGATGGGCGTTATTGCCTGATCGATATGCACATTCCGCCGGGGGGCGGGCCGCCGCCGCATCGGCACGATTTCGAGGAGTCTTTCACCGTCCTGGAAGGGGAGATCGAAACGACCTTTCGCGGGGAGAAATCGACCGTGCATGCGGGTCAGACGTTGAACATCCCGGCCAATGCTCCGCATTCGTTTACGAATGCGTCGCAGAGCGCGGCCCGGTTGCTTTGCATCTGTGCGCCGGCCGGGCAGGAGGAATTTTTCGCGCAGGTAGGGGTGCCGCTGCCGACGCGGAGATCGACTCCGCCGCACCTCAGCGAGGTGGATCAAACGGAGCTGAAGAAGAAGGCGCAGGAGCTGGCTCCGAAATATCGGACGGAGCTGCTGCCGCCGTAAACTGGGGCTAACGATAGAGCGACGGTCGCTTAATTGTGACATGCCACATCGTCTTGTCGTCTTGAATATGTGCGCTGTCTGTTCATAAGTTGCTGCACATAAGGCATCTTTGCACGCCTTTGAGAGCGGCTTACATCCGCGAAATGGCCGTTTACAGCGGCGAAATGGCCGATTACATCCACGCGAAGCGTAATTACATTGGCGAAACGGCTGTTTACCTTCGCAAAATTGCGAGTAACAGCGGCGAAATTGCGACTTCCAGCGGCGCGGAGGGCGGTTACGGGCGCGAAATGGTCGATCACACTCGCGAAACCGCCATGCGCACTGGCGCGAAACCGGATTACAACCGCGCGATCGACGATTGCTTCCACGAGGGCCGCGTTTGCAGCGGCGAAAGTCCCGGGTGCAGTGGCGAAAATGCCGGTTACTTGCGCGGGAAAGGGATCGAACGGCCCCGGGCGGCGCTTGCCGGAGGCGGGACCGACGGCGCGGTATCGGGCAACGCGGAGACGTCAGCTCACGCGTCGGGTTTGGGCTCTTCGGGGATCTCGCGATCGAACTGGCGCTGCATGAGATGGCCCCCGATGCCGCGGAAGTGGCTGTAAAACCAGACTTCGTCGAGCAGGATGGTGCCGGCGCAAAGGTAGTTGGCGGCGAGTGGGTGCTCCTCCTCGTCTAAGCTCGGCGGCGGGTCGGGCTCGGTGGCAACGGCGATCTCGCCTTCCTCACCACCGCCGTCGCCCTCGTCGCTCTCGAAGCCGGCTTCGTCGTCGGCGCCGCCAATTTCTTCGCCGGCCGGTTTTTTGGGGCGCTGTGGGTATTCGCCCTCGGGGGTCGGGGAAAACTCCTCGGGATCGATTTCCACTCCCTGTTGCTGTTTCAATTCCAACTCGTGCAGGCGCTCGAGGTATTCGGTTTTATCGCGCCGGTGCTGTTCCCATTCCCATTCGTCGCGCTCTTTTTGCAGGCGATCTTCGAGTTCCTGCTGGGCGGGCGTAAGCTGGGGCGGTTTGACCTTCAGATGGACTCCGAAGGAGCCGCGATAATCGGAGCGCAGCCGGGCGATGACTTCGCGAGCCGCATGGATGATGTCGGGCAGGCGCTCCACGACGTCGAAGGATTCGATCGTGAGGTTAATGTTGCGATGGGTTCCTGAGGCGCCCACGGTGCCCCAGTCGGGATTCTGCACTCGCTCGGCGATGTGGCGATGGGCGAAATGTTGAACCCACCGACTCTCGCAGTCGCGCAGACCAAGGTCGATCACGCCATCGTCGCCGGGATCGAATTGTTCTTCCCAAGCCGGCTGCTTGAGGACCGGCGCGAGCACCATCTGGAGTGGGCCGAGCGGGCGCGGTTCTTCGCGCAGGAAGACGTCATCCCACGGCGGCAAGCCGGCCTGGATGCTGGCGACTTCCATTTGCACTGGCGGGCAACTGCGAACGTGGAGCTCGCGCAGGGCGGGCGCTTCCGCCATCGCCAGGTAATCGCGTGGCATGTCGGGCAGGACGGCGTGGGGCGGCCCGATCTGGAAAGAACGGAGCGCAGGTAGTTGGGCGATGGGCGAGATGTCGCGCGGGAGCGTTTCGTAATCGCGATGGTCGAGCGGCTCGACGTTGAGCCAGGTGAGGTGTTGCAGGGCGGTGAGCGGGGCAAAGCTGCGGCAGTGGCCGTGGAGAGTGAGGTTGCGCAGCCGGGGCATCTTTTCGATTCCGTCGAGACGTTCCGCGCCGAAGAGGGTGAGGATTTCGCAGGCCGGGACCTGGGGGAAGTCGGCGAAGGCGCGAGCGTAAAGCGGGCGGCAATAGAGTTTGGCCTTCCGAACTTTCGGAAAACTGAGACCGCGGGGCAGGGCGAGGAGATTGCCGCTGATCTCAAGCAGCTCGAGCTGCTGGAGTTTTTCAAGGCCAGTGAAATCGGGCCAGGTGGCTCCAAAACCGAGGGTGATCTCGCGCAAGGCGGAGCAACGCGCGAGAAACGTGTAATCCTCCGCCGGGCCGCCGCCAAAGTCGTTGCCTAACGAACCGAGGAGCAGTTTACGCAAGGCCGGCAGGCTGGCGAGCGGCGAAAGGTCGGCCGCCCCGCAGCCGTGAATCCAGACCCACTCGAGGGTGGGAAAGAAGCGGAGCGCGTCGAGGTTCGTGATCGTGTGGCCGCTGGGTGTCCAGTTTTTCAGGTCGGCCAGAGACTCGGCTGTCTTGCGCAAGCCTTCCTCGCTGTAAGTCGGCGCGTAGGCGGGATTCAGTTTCCGCTCGCGACTGCGGGCGTAGGAATCCTCAAAAGGCTCGGACTCGTAGATCTTGCGATGCGAATTCCAATGGCGGATGCCCTGTTCGACCAGGACTTCAACCGTGTATTTTTGTTCCCGGGTGCGGACGTCGTCGAGCGCCCAGTCGACGAAAGCCTCGGTGTCCATGAATTAGAGAAGCAGGAGGGACGGATTTTCCAGGAGCTGACGGAGCGCCTTGAGATAATTGGCGCCGATCGCGCCGTCGACGACGCGGTGGTCGCAGCTCATCCCGAT
>DASXYO010000154.1:0-17785 GCA_036502465.1 Chthoniobacterales bacterium | reverse complement strand
CTTTCCGCATCGGCGACAGAACCTCTTTTCCCAGATCAACTCTCCGGCGTTATCAACAGTCGTTTATCACACCCTTTTCAGAGCAAAAAGCAGCCGGAGTTGGCAGTTATTCAGACGCTGATGATTAAGATACTTCATTTGTTTTTCGAAATTTAATCATCAGAGATGTTCACAACTATGACGCCTCTGATCACGCGCTTTTGAAAATAGGCGGCACCCGTACCCTCTGAATAGCCACCCGTTGCGTACGGCATGCGCTTATCGCGAACCACGAGCAACCCCAGGGTTGAAGATCTCGCTCGCCTCTGCGCAATCCCGCTCTGGAAAAAGTGTGTGTGTTGCCGAGACACGCGCTATCAGTACGCACTTTGCGAAAAGGCATGAAGAGTAGACTCCGGGTTCTTCGCCCTAACGACCCCGATCCAACGAGCGCAAACCTCTGCGCCCTGGCCCTGATGACAAAAGCGCCCAGGGCCGGCCACGTAAAAACGCGCCTGATGCCACCGCTCAGCGCGGAAGAAGCAGCCGCCCTCAATATTTCCTTTCTCCGTGACCTCGCGCGTTCGATCGACCAAGCCGAAACCGGCGCGCGGGGAATCGGCTGTTACACGCCAGTCGGTGCCGAGGAAGTTTATGACGATATTCTGCCCGACCACTTCCAGCTCATCGCCCAGCGCGATAGCGACTTGGGGCAACGCCTCGCCGGCGCAATTGAGGATTTATTGTCGGTCGGATTCAGCGCAGTCTGCCTGATCAACTCCGATAGCCCGACCGCACCCGCTGCGGTTTTCGCCGAGGCCGTACAGGTTCTTTCTCAGCCTAACGAGCGACTTGTATTGGGTCCGTCGGACGATGGGGGTTACTATTTGATTGGGATGAGGAAGCTCTATTCGCGTCTCTTTGAAGGAGTTGACTGGAGCACCGGCCGCGTCCTCGCACAGACGCAAGAACGCGCCGCGGAGATTGGCCTCGAGGTGCACCTGCTTCCGTCTTGCTACGATGTGGATGATCGAAACACGCTGGCCAAGCTTTGCCGGGAGTTGATCGGCCCTAACGAGTCGCAAGATTCGCATCTCGCGCCCGCTACCCGTGACTTTCTTCGCAAAATTGTGGCCCGCGAAGGACGCGAGCGGATTTGGCCCTCGGCCGAATAAAACGCTACGGCTGGCAACGCGCGCACCAGGCCGTGGTGCGGCCCCCGATGGTCGCCCGGCGCAGCGTCGTCCCGTGGCGTGGACATTTTCCGCCGGCTTTCCATCGCTCATGCAACAGCCAGCCTTTCGGCGGATCGGAATTGTCGTGGCCGATGGTGCGAAGCGAGGCGCGTGCGACGAATCGGACACTGCGCCAAAGCGCGTTCAGCTTTTCCGAGCTCAACGCACCGGCCTCGCGCCCCGGGGCGATGTGCGCGCGCCAAAGAATTTCGTCGGCCATCCAGTTGCCGATCCCGGGAAATCCACTCTGCAAGAGAAGCACCGCCTTGATGGGCGCTCGAGCGTGCCGCCTAACGAAATCGCTCATCGCTTTCTGATGGAACTGCACGGAATGAATTTCCGGCCCGCCAGTCGCCCACCATGACGGCGCCTCTTTTCCGTGATGTAAACGAGCCCGCCCAAACTGGCGCGCGTCGCGGAAGACGAGGGCCTGCTTCGCCTGTTGCAGGACGAGATGATCATGTTTGCCGGCGCGAAACCCCGGTCCTTCCGTGCGAAGGTTCCCGCTCATCCCGAGATGAATCCCCAGCCAGTTTTCGCCGGAGAAGACGAAGAGCATCTGTTTCCCCCGCGCTTCGGAGCGCAACAGTTTTTGCCTAACGAGATGGCGTTTGAGGGCGCGCACGTCGCTCCCGCGGAAGATCCGTTTCTCGCCATGCAACTGCACGGCGACAATCTCCTGGCCGAGCCCGGTGTCCCAGCGTTTGCGAAAATATTCCACCTCGGCCAGTTCCGGCATGGGCGGAGATTAGATCGCCTCTGGGCTCCATGCTACCCTTGGCGCTCATGGAGAAAGTCATCATCGTCGGAAGTGGTTGCGCGGGGCTGACGGCCGCGATTTACGCCGCGCGCGCAAATCTCAGCCCGCTCGTGCTCGAAGGTGGCCAACCCGGCGGCCAGCTTTCCACCACCACGCTGGTGGAAAATTTCCCCGGCTTCCCCGAGGGGATTGATGGTCCGCAGTTGATCATGAACATGCACAAGCAGGCGGAGAATTTCGGCGCGCGCTTCTCCTATGCGGAGGCGACGGGCCTGGAATTGGCCGACAACTACATACGATTGCAAGCGGACGACGAATGGCTCGACACCCAGGCGCTCATCATCGCGAGCGGCGCCTCCGCGCGCTTGCTCGGGCTGGAGAATGAGGAAAAACTGATTGGCCACGGCCTAACGAGTTGCGCGACGTGTGATGGCGCCTTTTATCGGAACGTTCCAGTCTGCGTGGTCGGCGGCGGAGACTCGGCGGCGGAGGAGGCGCTTTTCCTCACTCGCTTTGCCTCAAAGGTTTACCTGATTCACCGGCGCGATAAATTGCGCGCCTCGCCGATCATGGCCGACCGCGTCTTGGCCTGCGAAAAGATCGAGCCGATTTGGAATAGCGCGGTCGTGAAATACATTCCGGATGAAAAGGGCGAAATGACCGCGGTCGAGCTGCGCAATGTCGTGACCAAGGAAGAAAAGATCCTGCCGGTGGCGTGCGTTTTCGTTGCCATCGGGCACGACCCAAACACGAAGGCTTTTGGCGGCAAACTCGAAACGGATCCCGATGGTTACCTGATCGCCAAACATCTGGCCGAGAGTAAACACCCCGGAATTTTTATTGCGGGCGACGTGGCCGACCGCATTTATCGCCAGGCCATCACCGCGGCCGGTTCCGGTTGCGCGGCCGCGATCGAGGCCGAGCGCTATTTGAGCGAACACGCCGCCTGACCGGGCCGCGGGGCCCGCGCCGACGTTTTGAAGCTTTGCGACCTGACGCAGTTTTACTCGCCGCTCAGCGGCGGAGTGAAGCGTTACGTGCACGAAAAGATCCGCTACATCCAGGCGGAAACCGAGGACGAGCACGTGCTCGTTATTCCCGGCGCGAAAACCGAGATGATCGAGGCGGAGCGCTCCCGGATTTATTCGATTCGTTCGCCTTTGCTTTCGGGAACTTCGCGTTACCGCGCTCTGCTGAATCTGCGCGCCATCGAGGAAATCCTGGAGCGCGAGCAACCACATCTCATCGAATCGGGCGATCCGTATCAGGTGGCGTGGAAAGCGATCGCTTCCGGATCGGCGCTCCGCATCCCGGTCGTCGGGTTTTATCACTCGCATTTTCCCGAGGCCTACCTGCGCACGACCTCGCGTTTCCTCGGCCGGACGGCGACGGAATTTGTCATGGACCTGGCGCGTCGCTACGTGCGCCAGCTCTACAACCGATTTGAAGCCACGCTCGTTCCGTCGGCCCGTCTCGGCCAGGTCCTGCACGAATGGGGCGTGCGCAATATTCACGCCGTCGACCTCGGGGTGAATACCGATGTTTTCCGCCCGCAGCCGGACGATGCCGTGGCCACGCGCGAATCGTTAGGCATCCCGTCCGAATGCTGCCTCTTGCTCTATGTCGGGCGGCTGGCGCAGGAGAAAAATACCCAGACGCTGTTTGCGGCTCTCGATCTTCTCGTTAGGCGCGAGCCCGGCCGTTATCATCTGCTCATTATCGGCGATGGTCTGCAGCGCGGGCTCTTGCGCGAGTTGCAGAAACGCATCGGCTCCGTGACTTGGAAAGAATACTGCACCGATTCGGAAGAGCTGGCCCGTTACTACCGCGCTGCAGAGCTTCTCGTGCATCCGGGCGTGCAGGAAACGTTCGGCCTGACCGCGCTCGAGAGCCAGGCTTGTGGAACGCCGGTAGTTGGGATTCGTGGCAGCTACATGGACAGGATCATTTTCGGCGGGCAAAAACATTGGGCGTCGGAGAATTCCGCCGCAGCGCTGGCTGCGGCCGTAACTGCTGCCGCCGCGGCTGACGAATTGCGCGCCTGCGGCCTGGCGGCGGCAAACGATGCGCGTAAGCACTACGCCTGGCCGGTTGTTTTCAAGAAGCTCTTCCGCGTTTATGACGAGGTGCGGATCGGATACCATGCGGACTGACAGCAGCCCCTAAATACTGCGCGACGAGCGGACCTTGCGAGTCGGGGCCGCCGCGTTAACCTCCGGTGATGAAACAGGAACGCGCCTACACGATTCGCGGCTTCGAGGCTTCTGATCGCGCCGCGGTGCGGGAACTATGCTGTCGAACCGGGTTTCTGGGCGAGCCGATCGATCCCGTTTATCAAGATCGCGAGCTGTTTGCAGATTTTCTCACCACTTACTACACCGACCACGAACCAGAATCGTCGTTTGTGCTCGAGGTAAATGGCGAGCTCAAGGGCTACCTGCTCGGTTCGCGCAAGCCGCTCCTCAATCAGCTTTATTCCTTCCAGCAGAACATCGTGCTCTTCGTGCGCTCGCTGCTCCGCTACCCGCGCTACAACCCGCGCTCGAAGCGTTTCATCCGTTGGATGATCACGAACGGCTGGCGGGAAGTGCCGGCCGCGCCCGCGCGCATGCCGCACTTTCACATCAACCTCCTGCCGGAAGCCCGCAAGATCTCGACGACGCGCGCGCTTATGAGCGCTTACCTGAGTTATCTCTATCGCTGCGGCGAGAAGCAAGTTTACGGGCAGATTGTGACCTTCGAAAGCCGGCGCGGCGAAAAGATGTTCGAGCGTTACGGCTTCCGGGTGATGAACCGGGCCGAGATCACGAAATACCGCGCCTATTATCCGGAGTCGGTCTACCTCAGCACGGTGATCAAGAATCTCGAGACGGCGGAGCCGCTCTCCGCCTACTCCAACTCGCCGGTCTGAACCGGCCGACTTGTCTCCCGCGCGCGGCGCGCTACCTTGGCGAGCCAAAAACGCCGGCATAGCTCAGTTGGTAGAGCAGCTGATTTGTAATCAGCAGGTCGTCGGTTCGAATCCGTCTGCCGGCTTTGTTATTTCTGCGCGGTCTTTTTTCGCGCGGATCGGTCTGTCACGCTCTCCAGTCCTGAGAGCGCATCGCGTAAACCCGAAGTCCGCGTGACCCGCCGTGCAATCGACGCCCGCAGGACCGCTTCCGAGGCCCAGATCTCCACGCCGTGGCGGGCCCTCGTTAGGCCGGTATAGAGGAGTTCGCGCGTCAGGATGGGTGAATCGTTCTCCGGCAATATAAGGAGCACCCTGCCGAACTCGGAGCCCTGGCTCTTGTGCACTGTGATGGCGAACGCCGTTTCGTGAATCGGGACGCGCGACGGCAGGAAACGGCGCACTTTGCCTTCCGCGGAAAGAAAAAACGCGCGCAACTCGCCGTCGGCGGCCGGATCGGGCAGGACGATTCCGCTATCACCGTTGAAGAGCGCGAGATTGTAGTCGTTCTGCGTGACCATGATCGGCTGTCCGCGGTACCAACCACGCCGCGGCGTCAGCAGACCGGCATCCGCGAGGATTTCCTCAGCAACCGCATTCAAATTTTCGACTCCGAATGGGCCATGTCGAACGGCGCACAAAATCCGGAACTGCTGCAGCGAGGTGAGCGCCTGCAGTGGATCTTCCGTTTCGAGGCAGGGACGAAAACCGGCCACCACTTGATCTCGCAACGCATTAATCAGGCGGGCATTTTCGGGGAACGGCTTCCAACTGACTTCGCCACCCGAATTTTCCTGCAGCGCGGCCATCGCGGGCTCGACTTCGCCGGAATTGATCGCGGTGCTGATCCGAAAAATGCCGCCCGTTTCGGCGAAGCGATAATTGCGCCGCAATTCCACCACCGCGCCATGGAGGGGCTCGTTAGGCGAGATGCTTTCCGCGGCGGCGCAGATGTCCGCGAGAACATTTCCGGCTTCGACCGATGCGAGTTGGTCGCGATCGCCGAGCAGGATCAAGCGCGCGTGGGGCGGGACGGCCGCGACCAGCTTCGCCATCAGCGCGAGATCGACCATCGATGCTTCGTCGATGATCACCACGTCGGCCCTCAGTGGGTGTTCGGCGTTGTGGCGAAAATAGGGCGAGCCGGGAAGGTAACCGAGCAGGCGATGAATAGTGGTCGCGGCCAGCTTCTCGTCCACGGTGCGGATTGCTTCCGTCAGGCGAGCGGCCGCTTTGCCGGTTGGCGCGGCGAGCGATACTCGCACCCCATCACCGCCCGGTTGCGCGCGGAGGAGGGCGAGAATTTTCATCACGGTCCAAGTCTTGCCCGTCCCTGGACCGCCCGTGATGACGGTGAAGGAATTTGAGACGGCCCTGGTCGCAGCAATTTCCTGCAGGTCCGTTTCGCCTTCGGTTGCCGCAGAAGAATTAACGGTGCGGCTTAGGATCGCCTGCGCGAGCTGTTGTTCGTATTCCCAATAACGACGCAGATAGAGCCGATCCCGCGAATCGAGAATGAGTGGCGCGAACTCGCCGGGCGCGCCGACCATTCCGCTGCCGCGCAGTTCTTTTCGCAGGTTGGCGACGCTCGGCGCCCCTTCCGCGGCGGCGATCGCGGCCAGCGTTACGCAAATATTTCCCTCGGCCCGCGCGCGGCTGGCGCACATCGCCGCGAGTCGCACTTCGGATGCCGGTACGCCGGAGAGGCGCTGCAAAAAAGAGCCGAGTTGCCGGTCCAGGGCGCTGGAATTTGTCTCTCCGTTCATGGTTCGAAAACGTCGCTAAGTTTCTCGAGAAAGCCCCGGCTCAGGCGCTGGAAGTAAACGCCATTCTTCGGCTCCGCTGGATCGATACCGCGCAGAAAAATGTAAAACGCGCCGCCGAAATGCTGCTCACAATCGTAGTCCGGTTTGCGGAGCCGCAGGTAGCGATGCAAGGCCACGCTGTAGAGGCAGAGTTGGAGGGTGTAGAAATTGCGCTGCATCTCGGTCGCGATCGCGCTCGCGTGGTAGGCGCGCGAGTTGGCCCCGAGCCAGTTCGATTTCCAGTCGGCGAAATAAAACCGTCCGCCGTGTTCGAAGGTGAGGTCGATAAAACCATTCATGAACCCGTTCATCATCTGGAACTGGAGCCGATCGAGCCGGAGCGCGACTTCCGGCACGTGAAGGACCTGCGCGAGTCTGGCTGTCGTCAAAGAGTCGATCGGAAAGGAAAACTCCAGCTCCGCGATTCGCTTCTCGTTAGGCACATCGGCCAGGGTGAAGCGGTCCGTTTCGGTGACGAGCGGCAAGGTGGCGAGCGCGTGCACATTTTCGGCGATTACTTCATCGAAATTTTCGATGCTGTAAGCGCGCAATCGGCGCTCGACGATTTCCGCGGCCGAATCCGGATGCGAAAAATCGACGAGCTCAAGGATTTCGTGCAGACACGTGCCGGCGCGCATTCCTCTCGGGAAGGCATGGATGCCCGTGGCGTCCACCGCGACCTCTTCCTCCTCGGTTGCGATCTCGACGGGCGGTCCTTCGTCAAGCTCGTCCGCCTCGCGCCCGCTGACCAGCCGGGTGAAACTCACGATGCCCCAACTGCGATCGATCGTGCCCGTAAACTCGCGCGGTTTGAGCCTCGTTTCGTTTTCCGTTTTCGCCGGCCTCCATTGCGCCGTCGTGGCTTCCGGCAAAGGCGCCACCGCGATACCCTCGTTAGGGGAAATCTCCTCCGGCAACGCTTCGCTCGATCCGAGCAAGTAGCCCGGGGCCGATTTGTCTTCCTTCGCCGCTGCTCGCCAAACCATGGTGCAGCGATGCCGCGCCCGGGTCAGCGCGACGTAGAACTGGCGGAGCAATTCCGCGAGCGATTCTTCCTCCCGACGTTCGAGGTGGGCCTTCGGATCGGACAAATCCAGCGTGAGTCGATCGTCCGCCTTGGGATCGTGAAAGGCAGGCCGCGGATCGCGACGAAACCACCAGACGTAGGGACAAAACACGACATCAAATTCGAGCCCTTTGCTCTTGTGCACGGTGATGATTCGCACCGCCCTCTCGTCGCTCTCGAGCCGCAGTTCGTGTTCTTCGCGCTCGGCAAAATCCTTTCCACCCTCCATCTGTTGCCCGAGCCATTTCAGGAGCCCATTCATGCCCAGCCGATGCTCGGCGCAGGCCGTGTGGAGGAGTTCCGCGAGATGCAGGAAATTCGTTAGGCGCCGTTCGCCATCGGGATAACTGAGGAGCCGCCGGCGCACGCCGTGCTCGGCGGAAAGTTGGCGCAGCATCTGAATGAAACCCCGGTCGCGCCAGGTCTGATGATGTTTCTGAAACCGAAGCAGCTCTGTTTCCCACGCGACATCATCGCGCGTGAAGGCGTCGAGATCCTTCCCGGTGCGGCCGAGCGCATCGGTGCAGAGGGCGGCTCGAACAAATTTTTCGTAACCGGGCTGCGCGACGGCCGCGAGCACATCGCGCAGCTCGCGCGCCTCCTGCGAGGCAAAGATGTTCGCGCTGCTATAAAGCACGCTCGGGACGCGGCAGACGCGTAATGCTTTCTGGATCCGCGCGGCCTGGCCGTTCGTGCTCGTGAGGACGGCGATGTGCCGCGGCTCAAGAGGATCGCCTCCGATGGTGGCGTTGCTCGTCAACAATCGCACCACTTCCGAGGCGATCGCGTCCGACAATTCGGCGTCTTTGTCCGCGGTCCAGAGATGGAAGGGCGATTCCTGTTTCCCTTCGATTAAAAGCTGTTTTTCGTCGGCCCTCGGACTGGACGCTGCGCGGTCGAATTCGATCTCGTCGAGAAGGAACGGTTTCGGCCGATCGAAGATCGTATTCACCGCCTCGACGAGCCGCGATTCCGAGCGCCAATTCGTCGTAAGGGTGAATTGCCTCGTCGCGGCCGAGGCCGCCTTCATGTAAGTGAAAACATCCGCGCCGCGAAAGGCGTAGATCGCTTGTTTCGGATCGCCGATAAACGCGACCGGCGCGTCGCTTCCGTCATAGATGCGGGAGAAAACCGAATACTGGACCGGGTCGGTGTCCTGGAATTCGTCGATCAGCGCGGCGTGATATTTTTCCCGGATGGATCGCGCGAGCTCCGCGCCACCTGGGGCGGCGAGCGCGTCGTCGAGCCGCGTCAGGAGATCATCGAACGAAAGAACGTTGCGGAGAAGTTTCCGCTCGTGCAGTTGGGCGCGGGCCCAGGAGAAGAACTCGACGAACAAGGCAACGCGGAATTCCGCTTCCAACTCCAGGAGACGTTCGCAGCCGTCGAAAACTTTCGAGCGCGGCTGCGGTTGGCCGGCACGGACGCGTTTCGCGATTGTGCTCGTCGCGAACGACTCGATGCAATCCAACTGCGCAACGGTGCCACCCTGCTCGCTCAGGCAACGCGCCAGATCGTCCAGGAGCGGCAGAATTTTCCCCGGAATGCCGTGTGTATTCTTGGCCCACGAACCGTCAGCGAAAAGCGCGCGTAGTTTTTTCTCATCGTGTCTCCAGCTTTCGCGCAACGCCGTCAGCGCGCTGCTGAGGTCACGATTAATTTCGCCTAACGACCGGGTTCCTTCCGGCAAAACCCGCAGGGCCGGATGGCGGATCAATTCCTCCAAATGGGCCGATAATTTTTCGGGCGAAATCTTGTTCCGGAGCGCGAGCAGCGTCGCGAATCGGTCGCCTTCGTAAAAATGAATGCGCCAGAAATCCTCCACGATTTCGCGAAGCAGATCCGATTGGTTGGTGACCAGTTCGGCGTCGAAGAGCGTGCCGCTCTCGAACGCCCGCTCCGCCAGCACGCGCTGACAAAAACCGTGGATGGTATAGATGGGTGCCTCATCAAAAGTCACGAGCGCGGCTTCGAGGCGGGTGGTGGCCGCGCGGTGGTCAGTCTGCTTTTTTAGGAGGCCGGATAGCAGTTCGTCGTCCGCGGTCCCCGAACGAAACGCGGCGATCGCATCCCGCAGCAATGTGCGAATTCGTCCGCGCAGCTCGGCCGTGGCCAGCTCGGTGAACGTCGTTACCAGGATGCGATCGATCGTGAGATCCGGGCGTTCGAGCAACAAGCGCAAGACCAGGCCCGAGATGGTGAACGTCTTCCCAGTGCCGGCGCTGGCCTCGATCAACGTCGTGCCCGCCGCGATCTCGGTGCGCAACAAATCGAATGGTTTGCGGCTCTTCATTTGCGCGCGGCTTTCACGGCTGGGACGAAAACGGCCAGCGCCAATTGCTCAAATTCTTCGTCGAGCGGATTGGCGACATTACGAAAGACGAAGCGGAAATGCCGGTCGTCCGCCTCCGGCCTTTCACCCTTGTCCGGTTCCCACGCCTCAGGGGAACGGCGCCACTTGGCCTGGGCGGCCTCGAGCGGCGACCGGTTTCCTTTCGGTTTCAACATTTGTTCGACGTAGGCAAACGAACTGCGCGGGAAGAGCCGCAACGGTTCGCGCAAGCCACGCCAATAGAATTGCAGCAGATTGCCGAGCTGTTCCTGCGCATCCTTCGATGCGAGCGCGGCGAACGATTCCCGCACCGGGGCGTTGTTTTTATCCGCGGTGATCAGGATCGATTCGGTTGCGCGCTCGGTATTTGCGAGCAGGTGGTTGATCCAGGCGGTGAGAAGGTCTCTTGGTTTGCGTGTCGTTAGGCGATAATGGACGAGGCGTCCGTCGTAGAGGTTGTCGAAGCGCGCGCCGAGTGAGAACTCGTCCCGCGCCAGTGTGACCGCGCGCGTTTCATCCGGTGCCGGCGCGAGATTTTGCCTAACGAGCGCGGCGAATTCCGCCGCGGCGTCGCTCATTTCGCGCAGGCGGGCATCGCCGGCATGCCCCGGCGGCAGTTCGCCGGTGGCGCGCAGGACGGGCAGAAGCTCCTCGAGCGAATCGCCGCGCAAGGCATGAGTGAGCAGGTCCTGCTGCAACCGGTATTTCGCGAGCGAATCGATCTCCAGCGGCTCGGATTCCTCCAGCATCCCATCCATCCGGGGAAGTCGAAGACCGAGGCGTTGTTCGACAAAAAACTTTGCCGGATGGCTGAAGAAGCGAATCAGCTGCGCGGTGTCGAGCTGGCGCCATTCCGCTTCCGGCTCACTGATCGGCTCGCGGAGAAAAGGCGGCGGCTCGCGGCGTTCCGCGTTGGCGACCTCACTCGCCGCGCAGTTTTCCTTCGAGTAACTAAAGAGCCTGTTGCCACCTTCGAAATAGAACGGGCTAAACGGTTGCAGCCGATGCCTGGTGACGAGTGGTGCGTCTTCCGGAATGGCGAAACTGCCTTCCGCGTAATCAAGCAGTTCGCTCACGAGCACGCTCGGAGGGATCGGACTATTATCGCGGCTCGATTGGCCGACGTAGCTGACATAGAAAACGTCGCGCGCGGAAAGAAGCGCCTCCAAAAATAGATAGCGATCGTCGTCGCGCGTGGTGCGATCACCCGCGCGCGGTTCCTTGGCGATCAAATCGAAACCGGGCGCGCGGTGATGGCGCGGGTAGGCCGTGTCATTCATCCCGACGAGACAGACGACGCGAAACGGCACCGTCCGCATCGGCTTCAGCGCGCAAAATGTGACGCGACCGACGAGAAACCCGGAGCCGGTCTCGGTCTCGGCGAGCGCTTTTTCGAGATGCGCGAGCAGCACATCGAGCGGGACGTCTTCCTCGAAGCCGGAAAGCGCAGCGGTTTCGCCTAACGACTCGATCACGCGGCGGAGCCGGCGCAGTTCAGGCTCACGTTCGTCGTCCGGTGGGAAGAAACGCAGGGCGATTTGCCGCAGCGTTTCCTGCCAGGCGAAAAGCGTCCGCGGCTGCTGCAATTCGCCCGCCGTGCCGAAGAGCGCCTCCGCGAATTCAATGAAGTGGCCGAGCGTTTCGGCAAGGCTGCCTTCGATCTCGTCGAACGCCAAGATGCCTTCGAACAATTTCTGCCCGCGGGCGGGGGCGGCATAGCCGAGCAGGAGCCGATCGAGTCCCGCACGCCAGCTATTTTGGGCGAACGCCGGCAAACCAAGAGCCGTCCGTTGCGCCGCGTCGATGCCCCAACGGATGCCGGTTTTATCGATCCAGGTGCGGATGATTTCGAGGTCGGAATCGGCCAGATCGAAACGGCGCTGCAAAGCGTCCGATTCGAGAATGCTCATCACGCTGCTGGCGGTGAAACGGCTGCCGGCGGCTTCGAGAACGCTGAGGAACGTATCGACAATTCCATTTTCCGCCCGCGCGCCACGATCGGAAATGCTGAACGGAATGCGCAACGCTTCGGGCGCGGTGTCGAAGACGGCATCAATGAACGGCGCGTATTCTCCGATTTCCGGCGCCATGACGACGACCTCGTGCGGTTTCAGGTCGGGATGCTGCGCAAAGAGCGCGAGCAGTTGATCGTGCAAGACCTCCATCTCGCGCATCGGGCTGTGGCAGGAATGGAATTGGAGCGAACGATCGGTGACCGCAACCGGACGTGGCGCGCCCTCGGTCGGATCATGCAGATCGAAAATGTCCCGCTGGATTTGTCCGAGCGCGCTGTCGTTAGGCGGAGCCGCGGACTCGTCACGCTCCTGTGCCGGATTCAATTCCGTGATGCTCTCGAGAAACTCGCGGCCGAGTTTGCCGAAGGAAGCGAGGAGCGGATTTCCGCGCGCGAATTGCAGATCGAGTTGCGCAGTTTCCGACGCTTTGCGGCGCGCCCGCAGTTCTTCACGCTCGGATCGAATATCGCTCCACCACTCCGGAGTCGGCCGCATCACGAAGAGATGAACCTCGGTCGCCTCTGCGAGTTCCTGGAAAAACTGGAGGTAAAACGGCGGCAGGGTGGAGATGCCAAAAACAGAAACGCGCTCCGGCAAAGGCGCGGCGCGGCGTCGCAACGCAGAGGAAAATTCCTTCGCGAGGGCCGGCGGATGCAAACCGGGAGCGTCGCGGACCAGCTCCCGCCAGAGAATCGCCTGCCAATCCATTTCCTGGCCGCGTTCCCAATCGAGAACCATGTGCGGTCGAAACGCGAGATATTGGTCGAACGAGCTGGCGATCTTGCCCGCGAGTTGGAAGCGCCTTAGCTCGGGGCGCGGCTGTTCGAGATAGCGGCGCAGATCGGCGAACTCGCTCCGAGCGGCGAGCGCCGGAACCAACTTCATGATGCGCCAGGCGAGATTGTCGCGCGCGTAGAACCGAGCCGCCGCTTGACCCGGCAGTGCGATATCCATGAGGCCCGCAACGAAATTTTGCGGGAAAAGAAAAGAGACGTTGGCGCAGATTCCCTGTCGCAGCGCGAGCTGTTGGGTCAGCCAGCGTTCCAGACCGCGAGTCGGAATGACCACGGCCTCCGCGGCAAACGAATCGTCCAGCGGTCGCTGCAGGACCGAGGAGATCGCATCGGCGAGGTGCTCGAGTCGATTACTGGTGTGGAGATGGAGGCCGGGTTTCCCACTCACGCCGCGCACACTATCACACCGGCTCGGACAAAGGTTGTCCCACTGAGAAAAATTTTCTGCGAAGGACGAGACGAAATGACTTGAGTGCGATCCGTTAGCTCGTTACCTGTCGGACATGAAACGTCCGACAGAAGTGAAACGAGCCTTGCGCCCCGGGCGCCCCCCGCAGCGGGTGGCGATGGATCAGTTTTCCCGGCCTCCGCTAGCGCGCATGATGCAGCTGCACGCACAACTCCAAGCCCGAAAATTTCCGAACTGCCGCAAACTGGCGGACGAGCTCGAGGTCTCGGCCAAGACGATCCAGCGCGACATCGAGTTCATGCGCTACCAGCTCGGGCTGCCAATCGAATATGATCAGCTCCATTTTGGATTTGTTTACACGGAGCCGGTTACGAGTTTTCCGAGCATTCAGGTGTCGGAAGGGGAAATCGTCGCGCTTTTCATCGCCCAGAAAGCGCTCCAGCAGTACCAGGGCACGCCATTTGAGGCGCCACTCAAGGCGGCTTTTCAAAAAATCGGGCACGGCCTGAAGGACAAAGTCACTTTCACCTGGACGGACTTGGACGCGGCCATCTCGTTTCGCAGTGCTGGGCACAGCCAATCGGACTTGGAAGTCTTCGAGTTGCTCAGCCACGCGGTGCTGAACTCGGTCGAGGTTGAATTCCGCTACCGGAAACTGCGCAGCACGACGGAGGAAACGCGGCGAGTGCGTCCTTACCATCTCGGCTGCGTCGATAACCAGTGGTATCTTTTCGGGTTCGATCTCGACCGCCAGCAACTGCGCACCTTCGCGCTGCCGCGGATTTCCGGGCCCCGTCGCACGGGCGCGCGTTTCCGGCGGCCGGCAAATTTTTCGATCGGGAAGTTTCTCGATTCGAGTTTTGGAGTTTTCCAAGGTGAAGGCCACACCACGGTTCGCGTGCGGTTTCAGCCCTTCGCTGCGCGGCTCGTGCGCGAACGCACCTGGCACCATTCGCAAAGGATCAAGGAGTTGCGCGATGGGGGACTGGAGTTGCGGCTGCAACTGGGCAGCTTGGAGGAAATCGAGCGCTGGATCCTGAGCTGGGGTGACCAGGCGGAAGTGCTCGAACCGGCCAAACTCAGGCAGCGTCTCGCGGAAGTGGGAAAGAAGTTGGCAGCTGCTTATGCCGGCAAATAAGGAGGCCGATGCGGGGTAAACTTTCCCGGCAAGCAAAACGCCCCGGGTCCTGCCAGACCCGGGGCGCCGCTGCTGCTCACCAATGGACCGACCGCTGAAACTATTGGCCGCTCTCGTCGAGAGGCCGCTGCACGACCACTTCGTAGAGATTGTTTTCGCCGTGCTGCTGCGTGAAGAAGAATCGCCCCGTGCGTGCGTTCGGCACATTGCGACCAATCAGCCCGAGGACTGACGCGTCACCGTCGGAGAAGTGGGCTCCGGTTGGCTCGTTATCTTCCTTTCCGAGAACGCCGGCCAGCATGTCCTGACCCAGGGCGACGAAACGGGCGGACGAGGCGCCTTGGCTAACGTCATAGGCCCAGATGGAATCCAGGGTGTCGAGCTGATCGTGCAGAGTGTCACCCCGATCTTCCGTCGTAACTAGCGTCGTGCGGCTGGTAAAGGTGACGTTGTCGAAGCTGTTGTGCGCAGCGTCGCCCAGAACCACAATGCCGATCCGGCCATTCTGCCGGCTTGAGTCCAACTCGACCCGGAAAATGCCGCCCCAGGCGCCGCGCGCGGCGAGCGCGGGATCATTGCCGGCATTGGCGTCTGTGTCTCCGGTAATGTCGAAGAAGAACGTCCGAAAACCGCTACCCGGGAGAAATTGTCCATTCTCAGGGCGCTTGAACGGCGTCGCACCGGCCGTCTTCGCCGCTGCGTTGGCGTCGAAGGCAGCAGTGCCGTCGATCGCGGTGTCGTGGATGGTCACCCACGTGACCGGATAGGTCGTGCCCGGAGTGTGAAGATCCAGCTGATTCTGGGAAAGGGTGTCACCTTCGGGATGGAAGACGACCGGCTCCCCGTTGATGCTCACTTGCAGCGCCTGAAGCTTGCCTTGCGTGAGGTCAGTCTTATTCGTCGGCACGAAGCGATAGACGAAGGAGTTTGGGTTCTTCGCAAAACCGAAGAGAGCGCCGCCCACGTCTTCGACAAGGTAGATGTTGCCCAGATCATCGGGATGGACACCTTCGAAGCCACCCTGGCCCATACTGCCGTAGAGGGTCCGCAGGCCGCTGTTAGTCGAGCCGTCGTAATCAGCCGAGAGCTCGAAGATGCCGCCAGTGGCACCACGTTCCTGCGAGAAGAGGAGCGTCTGCGTGAAGGGATTCCAGCACGAACCATCGACGCTGTTCAAGTGCGTGAACCCGTCCGCGCCCGGAGGGGTGAGGAGAGTCACGCGATGATCGGGATTCGCCACATCCAGATTTATCCGGGTGATATAGGCAAGGTCCCCACTGTTCTCATGGCCCTGGAAAAGGAAATGCCGGCCATAGTCATAACCCTCGGTCGGGCCGCCCGGGTTGTGATCGAGCACCAGATAAAGATTCTGATCTGGCTCGGTGGCGGTCACCCCGTCGGCCAGGTAGCCGAAGCGAGCGATCGAGCCCGCCGGATTCTCGAGCAGGTCCTGGCCTTGCTGGCGCAGGTCGAGCGCGAATCCGGGTGAAACCAGCGTATCGGTCACGATCACCGGGTTAGCGTCAGGCAGGCCAATGATGGGCCGGCCAAAGATGGTTACCGGCCCGGCCGAGGCGGAAGCCAGGCCAGTCGCGGCGACGAGCGCCGCGAGCGATGCGCGAGAGAGAAGACGAAGATGAAGATATTTATGAATCATAGGAATATTAGTTTGGTTGTTTTCTTTTGGGTGAAGGAGCCACCGGCTCCCTTTGCCAGAGGAGGATGGCAGGGATTTGTGGCGCTCAGGTGGAGAGCGCGTGACGTTTCGGTGAAATTGAAACGCCAGGTTTGAAACCCAGCCGTTGGCTTGCCGAAGCCAGCGCCAAACCCGCCGCCCTGGATCAACTCCCGCTGCTCGGCGCGCTGCTTCTCATCGCCGCGGAAAGGCCGAGACGACCCGGGCTACGACGGGGTGGTGCCGAAATGAAAGGCAAAATAAACCGCGCCGACAATAAGGGCGTAGGAAACGGCCATGTTCCATCTCAGCGGTGAACGAAAGAGGACAAAAGCGACCAGGGAAAAGACCACCAGGGTGATACATTCTTGCAAGACCTTGAGTTGCGGGACCGTCCACTGCGAAGAACCGATCCGATTGGCGGGGACTTGAAAGAGATACTCAAAAAAAGCAATGCCCCAGCTCGCGAGGATCACGATCCAGAGGGCTTTGTCCTTGAACTTCAAATGGCCATACCAAGCCAGGTTCATGAAAACGTTCGAGATCGTCAGCAAGAGAATGGTTCGCATCTTGCACGAGACTCGCGAACCGAACGCCCTAGATCAACTCCTGCTGCTCCGCGTCACTCTCCAACGGCCGACCACGCTCAGCGCTGCGGTTCCGCGTGCTGCTTCAACCACCTCGAAACGAAGCCGGTGTAATCGCGAAACGTCAGGTCATCCTTGCGCTGTCCCAGCTCGCGACAAAACGCGGGCAGGTTTGCTGAAAACCGCTGATAACGTTGATGAATTTTTGGTCCGCCCGGGATCACCACTTCCGAACCTGCGGCATCGCGCAAAAAGTCTCGAACGGCGTTAACTGCTCGCGCCACGTTGCGGCCATGCGTGCTGATATCCTGCCCGGCGATATCAGAACAGAACTTCTGGTATCGACCGGGGGTACGATCAAGGACCAGGCATATCTTCCGCCGCTGTCGGGTGTCGCCATATCTCTTCGCACCCAGAAACATCCCGAGTTCTAGAGGCATATTGAAGCGCGGCAGCTTCGATTTCCGGTCTAGTTCAGTGCGCGAAATGTCGTGAATGCCGACGCGGCACTCCGAGATGATCTGCAGAATTTTACTGACTCGAACCTGGCTCGTATCGGTCAGTTCAAGCGCGCTGCGCGCGATATATCCGCAATCGTGGACCGTGAAGACGATCGCGTGGAACAGCCTCCGATACGCGGTGTCGAACGGGCAGTTGATGAAAACGTTTAGCTCGTAATCACTGCCCATGGCAGCGCATCAGCGCTTCACGCGTGAAGGTGATGCCGAACCCCGAGCTTTGCCGGAATCGCGGCCCCTTTCATTCTTGCGCACGTAATCGCCATCCTGGGTGCGCTCGACGGTACGAATGGCACGATCAATCTCCCGCTTCGTAAACGTGCCGGAGTGCTTCGAATCTCGCACCACCCTGAGTTCCTTTGGCATAACCGTATCTAATCAGCACCTCTTGTGCGTGTCACATCCAATTTCACTACGGCCACAGTCTCGCCGAGAAAACTGCACAGGGCACGCATCATGTCGGCCACGCTTTTTTTCTCTTCTAGACGTCGCGTGATCTCAGGTGACCCCTTAGGGCGTTGG
>DASXYO010000153.1:0-20494 GCA_036502465.1 Chthoniobacterales bacterium | reverse complement strand
TTCATTCCGCGAGAGCCAGGTAATCGCTCCAACCGTTCCGGGAATGAAAAGAAAGCGATAGGAGTAACGACGGGGTGACTCACCGAGATATTTGGCCAGCTCGACTGCCAGCGCCACCCCAGAAAGATTGTCGTCGGCGAGCGACGGGTGACAGACGTGGCATGAAATCAAGACCTCCTCATCTTCTTCTCCTCTGAGAAGGAATTCGCCGTAGGTAAGGTGGCCCTCCGCGAGAGAAGCATCGATGCAGACGTCATATTCTTCGTCGTCGCGAAATTGTTTAAGTTGATTTTCGCTCAGACAAAAACCCCAGGCTTCCTTGTAGTAACTGGTCCGATAAGGAACCCAATCGGCATGCGCCGATGAAGTAAAAAGGTGAGGCCTCAACTCGGCCAGTTTCATCTGCCGGTGAATCGGGGGGCTATAACCTACGACGTGGAGATTTAGACTCTGAAAATCAACCAGGCGATCACCCGCTGAGTTCTTAATCCAGGCGTCACGTATGTTCCATTCTTTCGGCACCGTCCAATCGAAGACCTTCGTGCCGGATGGAACTTCAAACATCTCGATCGGTACTTGCTCTTGGATAATCCGCAACGTTTCGCGGACGCCCTCGCCTGTGATGCTGCGACAGATCGGGAAGAGTCGCGTGATCAAGTCATGCATCTCGACACCAGACGCGCTCATGGTGAGAAGGCAGGCCAGGCAAGGTCCTGCTCGGAAATGTTTGTCACCGAAAGAGGCCAACTCAAAGCAAAAGCAGCATCGTCGTAACGAAAGCCCGTGCCGTACTCCGGCGCATAATACTCGCTCATTTGGTATTCCACCAAAGTCGAATCCGCCAGTGATTGAAAACCGTGTGCGAACGACTCGGGGACGTAAAGAGCGCGATAGGTCTCGTCGTTCAATTCCACCGCAAAATGCTTACGAAACGTGACTGACCCAGGGCGCAGATCAATGATGATATCATGGATCCCGCCCCGCAGGCACCGGACCAGTTTTGCCTCACTGGCGGGGGCCTTTTGGAAATGCATTCCACGCAAAGTACCGGCCCTCTGGTTAAGAGATAGGTTGCGTTGTGCGATATCTGCGTTCAAGCCGTGCTTTTCAAATTCCCGGCGACAAAAGCTGCGCGCAAAGAATCCGCGCGTATCCGGATGGCGCTCCAGATCGACAAGAAATGCGCCTTGCAGTGGTGTCTCGGTGAAAATCACTTGGCGGGTGCGGCGGCAATGGCTGAGTGGCTGTTCCGCCAGAAGAATTGTTGATCTATCTGCTCGGTGCGGATGAGATACTCCAACTGCTTCAGTCGTGTGAAAGGGCGGCCATTGAAGATATCGGCTGTCATGTCGATCTGTTGGAAAACCTCGTGTAGCTGTTGGGCTCCTCGTCGCGCATCCCAGGCGCACTGGAAGCCGGGCAGCTGGGCTTTGATTTTGTCGAAAGAAACGCGGTAACTGCGATTGTCTGCGCCCTGCTGACCAAAGGATAACCGGCAGCCAGGAAACACTTCGGCAACCACCTCTGCGATCTCCCTGATCGTATAGTTATGAGAGGTCTCCCCGACGTTGAAAATTTGGTCGTGGATGGATTCGCGAGGCGCCTTCAAGACACGCGCAATCGCCTGCGCAATGTCCAAGCCGTGGACCAGCGGGCGCCAGGGAGTTCCATCGCTCACCATCTTAATTTCTTTCGTCGTCCAGGCGAGGCCGGCGAGGTTATTGAGGACAATATCAAAACGCATCCGGGGCGAAGCGCCGTAGGCGGTCGCGTTTCGCAGGAAAGTCGGTGAAAAACTCTCATCGGCCATCGGTTGGAGATCACGCTCGACCAGGGTCTTGCAAATCGCATAGGCCGTCTGCGGATTAACGGGCGATTCTTCGGTTACATAACCGTGAGCGGCGAGTCCGTAGACGCTGCAGGATGACATATAGACGAAACGTTCGACACCCGCCTTTTTCGCCAATTCGCCGAGACGCACCGAGCCCTGGTGGTTTATCTCATAAGTGATATTCGGCGCCAGTTCGCCAGTGGGATCGTTCGAGAGTTCGGCCATGTGAACGACCGCTTCCGTCCCCGCAAGATCCTCCGCAGTGATTTGGCGGATATCCTTGATCAAGGTCCGGGGAGTCATGGGTGAGCCGTGATAGAGCCAGCCGGATTTATAAAAACCGGTGTCGACGGCGACGACCTCGTGCCCCTCCTGCATCAGGATCGGCGCGAGGAGCGACCCGAGGTAGCCTTCAGTTCCAGTGACGAAAATCTTCATGAACGGACGAAATTCCGTATCTGCCCACAGCAACAATCACGCCTTTTTCATTGGGCGCATGACCAGATCGGTCACTTCCGCAGTGCGAGGGAGCGCCAGGATGGAGGCGACCATTTCCGCGACATCGGCGGGTTGAAGCAGACGCTCGGGTTGGTACGGGAGTTCCTGCTCGTTACGGATTGCGGCCTGCATCGGCGTAGCGGTCGAGCCGAGGAAAAGACTGCAGACCCGCACGCCGGCTGCGTTGCACTCGTCTCGCAAGCCATCGGCGACCGCTCGCAGCGCGTGTTTGGTGGCGGCATACTGGCTGAAATCAACCGACGCACGGAGGCCCGCGCTGGAGTTGATAAACATAACCTGCCCGCCTGACGAGATGAGCGCGGGCAAGAGCAACTGTGTGAGACGGAAAGGAGCGACGACGTTCGTCTGAAATTGTTTCTCGAAATCCTCCGCGCTGGCAGTCGAAAATGCACCAAGAACAATGATTGCCGCGCAATGAACGACTGCGTCGAGGCGTTCGTTCGCCTCGAGAACGTCGTTCGCGAGCTTTCGAAGCTCGTCGTCGTTCATCAGGTCAGCCCGATAACTTCGGCCCCGACCTTCGGGAAGAGCCCGGGCGATTTCCTCCAATCGCTCCCGATTTCGCCCCGACAGACAAACCGTCGCGCCTTCCTCCGCCAGCCGCCGCGCTGTCGCCTCCCCTACTCCGCCGCTCGCGCCGGTAACGAGAATGGTTTGCCCGGAAAACAGCCCCATCGTTTCAGCCGCTGTATTTCTTTCCGGTCAGGCTGGCGCGCCGGACCGCCCGATATATTGGCGCGCCGATCGCGGCTGGGAGATGCGCGCAAAAACTCTGCAACCAGCTCCCGACCATGTGTCTCAATTCGTGACTGGACTGGTCGGTTCCCTGCGCGGAGCCATCCGCGCCCGTCGCTCCACTTCGGCCGCGGCGCGGATAATATTCGTTCCGGAGAAATTTGCGGGCCATTTCCATGTTGCCCTGCTGCAGCGAGCGGCTGACGGCATTGACCACGATCGGGGTTAAGAACTGCCGCTTAAAAGGCTCGATCCCAGGTTTCACCTTGATCGGCGTCAGGCAGTCCACCAACTGCTCGCTCCACAATCCGCTCACTGTCTCGGCGCCGAGGTGCACCCGGTACTCCATGAGGTAATCCGGCAAAAAAACAAAGCGCGCACCTTCCGTGGCCAGGCGGATGAAAAACTCCGCGTCCGGCGTGTTCAGGTCTTCGCGAAACCGGAGACGCTGCATGTCAGCCGTGCGCAAAAGCGAGGCGGACATCGGGATGGATTGCCGCCAGGCGGCCGCTTCCGGGTTCTGTAATTGTCCCGCCGGGAGCTGGTCGCGCCCATACCTGCGATTATAGGCTACACTCTCCTCTTCGAGCCGACGCCCCGCGGAATCGATCAGATAGTGATTCGAAAATGCCACGCGCACATCGGGCCGCATCGCCCCCACCAGGCGCGCGACAAAATCAGGCAACAACCGATCGTCATCCCCGATCGCGACGAGAAACTCGCCTCGCGCCGCTTCGGCAAGAGCGTTGAAGTTGCCCGACATACCGAGGTTGCGCTCATTGCGCCGGAAACGGACCCGCGAATCCCGGCGGGCCGCCTCTTCGCCGACGGCGAGCGTTTCCTCCATCGCGCCGTTGTCAAAAACGAGCACCTCCACGTTTTCATAAGTCTGCGCCAGCGCAGCATCGATCGCCTCCCGCAGATAATGCGGCCGGTCCAGCGTCGGGATGATGATGCTGACGAGCGGGGTCATCTTGCGAGTGAAACAAAAGCAATCAGCATTTTCAAAGGTCAATCATCCGCCGCTGGAAAAGCCGTTCCACCACCTGAAAATCCGGGCGTTCTGCGAAAATAACATAATCCCCGCATAACGACAGGCTCCATGACAAATGACCGCGCCAAGCGAGCGGCACGTCCCATTGGCGCCGGCCGCTGATCAGAATAAATTCGGCGATGGGCAATGCGCAAAAGACGGCCGTCGCGGACTTCCGCCAGTTGCACGACGCGGGTTGTTTCGTCCTGCCAAATCCGTGGGACATCGGGACGGCCATTTACCTTCAACATTTGGGATTCAAGGCGCTCGCCACCACTTCAGCGGGATTCGCCTTTAGCCGGGGAAAATCGGATGGCGCCGTCCCCCGCGACGAAATGCTCGTACACATTGGCGAGGTTGTCGCTGCCACGCCGCTTCCCGTCAACGCCGATTTCCTCAATGGCTTTGCCAAAGATCCGGAAAACCTCGCGGCCAACGTCACTCGTTGCCTGGCGACCGGAGTGGCCGGTCTTTCGATCGAGGATTCGACGGGAGAAAATGATCGGACCCTCTATGACGAGAATCTCGCGATCGAGCGGATCCGCGCGGCCCGCTCGGCCATCGACAATTCCCAGAGCAAGGTCTTTCTGACCGGCCGGTGCGAGGCTTTCCTCGTCGATTATCCAAATCCGTTGCCGAGCGTCCTCTCGCGCCTCGTGGCCTACGCCGAGGCGGGCGCCGATTGCCTTTACGCACCCGGCATAAGTGAGCCGGAAGAAATCACCGATGTCGTTAGGGCGGTCTCGCCCAAACCGGTGAACGTCCTCGTCACCAGTTTCAACGCGCATCTTTCGCTCGCGCAACTGGCTGACCTCGGAGTGCGTCGAATCTCGGTCGGTGCCGGGCTGGCGCTGGCGGCCTGGGGCGCCTTTAGTCGGAGCGCGTGCGAGATCATGGCCGAAGGCAGCTTCAAGACACTTGCCGGGTCCGCTCGCTCCGCGGAATTAAACGATCTCTTTTCCAAATGACAAAAGTAGGCTAACAAGCCATCCGAAATGTTTGCTCCCGCAGATTACGAGCTCCGGCCTCTCACGGCCGCCGATGAGCCTCTTTTATGGGAGATGCTCTACCAGGCTTTGAGCCCGCCCGGAGTCGAGGCGCCTTCCCGCGAAATCATCCAGCGCCCGGAATACGCCCGTTTCGTCGAAGGATGGGGCCGGCCGACCGACACCGGCTACGCCGCGCACGACAAAGCCGAGCACACGCTCCTCGGCGCGGTCTGGCTACGGGCTCCGGTGGAAAGCAAACCAGGCGAAGCGCCGCCCGAACTGGCCTTTGCCGTCAAGGAAGGGCACCGCAAACATGGCATCGGCGCTTCTCTCCTCACGCAACTGGTGCGCGCGAACCCGAGTCTCTCGGCCGTTCTGTTGCACGTCGGAACCCATAGCCCGGCCGTGCGACTCTTCGAGAGATTCGGCTTTGAAGTTGAACGCCAGGAGCCGCGTTCGGTCGTAATGCGCAGGGCGATCTAGATGTCTTCGACCGAGAACGCCAGCCAGGCTGACCGCGCCCGGAATATTTTGCACGAGTGGGTGGAATCAGAAAGTTTGCGTCGGCACTGCTACGCGGTGGCGGATTCGCTCCGGCACTTCGCGTCCGCGACCGGGGAAAATCCGGACCTTTGGGAAGCGGTCGGGCTTTTGCACGACATGGATTACGAGCGCTATCCCAACATTGAGCAAACGCCGACCAACGGCCATCCATTCGTTGGCGTCGCGTGGCTGCGCGAACACGGTTGGAGCGAAGAAGTGTGCCGCGCGATTCTTTCGCACGCCGATTACGCGGCCGTCGAGCGAATCACGCCGCTCGAGAAGACGCTTTACGCAGTTGATGAATTGAGCGGCTTCGTCATGGCAGTCGCGCGCGTGCGCCCGTCGAAGAGCGTGCACGAGGTGGATGTGGCATCTGTAAAAAAGAAGATGAAGGACAAAGCCTTCGCCCGGGCCGTCAACCGGGACGACATCGTGCGTGGGGCGGCCGAACTCGGGCGGCCTCTGGAGGATGTGATCGCGGGTGTGATCGCAGCCCTGCAGGCCGATGCGGAACGGCTCGGTGTCGAGGGGACTCGTTAGGCGCGACGCGTCGTTTGTCGCCGGTGAACTTCGAAATTATTCCCGCACACGACCTCCCGCTGGCCGAGCAGGCGGCTGCGTTCACGGACGCGTTTGACGGCTACGTCGGCGGATCGTTTGCGATGGATGCGGCTGGTCTCGGTCGTTTTATTTGCGCCCAAGGCGCCGATCTTTGTTTCAGCCGATTCGCGCGCAACGCGAAGGGCCTTTGCGGCTTCGGTTACGTTTCTCGGACGGGCAATGTCGCCCGACTCGGCGGCATGGGAGTGATCGCCTCCGTGCGTCGCAGCGGTGTAGCGCGCGGCTTGCTCGCTCACCTGCTCGAGGAAGCGGCAGCCCGCCGTGACCGCATGATGGTGCTCGAGGTGATCGAGCAAAATCCGCCGGCCTGCGCGTTATACCGGCGCGAAGGTTTTCGCGAAATGGGAAAATTATGCGGCTGGCGTCGCATGGCTCCGACAGGCGAAACCGCGAGAACAGAAACGCTTCCCGCGCTCGAAGAAATTTCGGTCATCGCCGCCAGCCAGCTGCCGAGCGCGCAGGAATATCCTGAATTGCCCTGGGCGATTTCGCGCCATGCGATCGCCAAGATGGTGCCCGGTCGCGCCTACTCTTCCGGTCGCGCGACCGTCGTCATCGGCGATCCCGAAATAGAAGGACCGGTTCGGGTTCACGCTCTCATCTCGACCGCGATCGGCGCGCCGGATTGGGCCGCGATGCGAGAGACTTTTTCCGCCATGCTCGCCTTGCACCGTGATCGCGAGTTTTTCGCGCCGGCCGTTTTTCCCGAGGAATTCGGGACGAATCTTTTTGCGCCGCTCGGGTTCCAGCGGGAACCGCTCAGCCAGTTTCTGATGCGTTACGATTTATAAAATTAAACCGCAACCGCGTCGTTAGGCTTTTATCCGGCAGCGCGCTGCGCGTAAACCGGCGCCTCATCGACCAGGACCTCGACCGCGTGCCGCAGCTCGTCCACGTCGAATGGCTTGGCCAACAGCAGGTCGACGCCGACGGCCTGGTAGGATCGGGTATTTTCCTCGTTCAGGAAGGCCGAGAGCACGACGATTTTACCCGCGAAATTTTGCGCGCGGAGCCGGCGCACCATTTCGAGGCCGGTCATTCGCGGCATCTTGTGGTCAGTGATGATGACGTCGAATGGCTTGGCAGAAGCGGCGATTTTCTCCAGCGCCTCGACCCCGTCGCCCGCGGCGATGACCTTGCATTTCGGGCCGCACAAGACCAGCGCCAGCAACTGAGCCACCGCGGTCTCGTCCTCCACCGTCAGGATCCTCAAGCCTGTCTTCATTGCTGAGCAACAGAAGTAGCAAGACTCGGGCCGCCGTCCGCCCACGATCGTCTGGCGCGGCCTCAGGGGGTGAGAAAAATCTTCCCCGTGAAGGGGTCCATCACCTCCGTCGAGCTCGGAAATCCGCGCACGTCCACCAATCCCTGGTTCGGCGCGTAGGGGCTGGTCACGAAGCCGGGGCGGTTTGGCACAGCCACGCCGTAAGGCAGGTCGCGCGACCGCTTACGGTCCGGCGGGGCGCTCGTGGCCGGCCGGATTTCCAAGGGCGTCGGAGTCGGCAGCGGCGTCGCGAAGGGTGTGGCCGAAGGAGCAGCCTCCTTCGCCTTTTTCTCCCCCGCGCTTTCATCCTTGCTACCGCTGCTGCGCGATTTTCGAGGTGTAGGCTTGGGCGGTGATTTTTTCCCAAGGTGAGAAAGGGAACGTCCCACCTTCTTGAAAAAATCCCCGACCGGATTGGCCGCCACGCGCGGCCCGCTGCAGGCAAACGCGAGCAGGCAGAGAAAAGAGACAGACCCGTTAAGAATGCGGCGCATGGGAAATAAAAGAGCCAGTTTCGTGCTTCAAGAGACGTGCAACACCTCGCGCAGACTTCGGCGTCGCAGTTCCATTGCGACCAAAGCCAGAATCGTCAGGACATCGCTGGTCAGGTGGGTGATTGTCACACTTGAATAGCTGGCTGGAGTCAGGGTTGGCTCCAGCCGTTCGCGGACTGGTGTGGGATTGGTCGTCGCTCCGTTGTTGGCGTCGAAGTGCTTGATCGCCTCGAGCAAGGCGAAGCGTTGCGCAGTGACGTCCTTCATCGCGCCCAGATTCTCATAGGCAAAAAGCGCGAACAGCAGGCAAACAAGCGCGGTCGTGATCGCCGCGTGCTGTTTGCGCAGCGAAGAAAAAGCTAGCAACCCCCCCACCACGAGCACGTACAGATTCCAAAAATTCTGCATCGCGGTCGAACGATCGAAATAAAGCTGCACCAGGTCGCTGTAATTCATGGCCGCGGATGATTTAGGCGCTCTGTGCTTTGGAATCGAGGCAAAACTTCGGCCGAATGAAAAGGAAGCAGCCTGCCGCCAGAATAAAGCCGCCAATAATGTCGATGACGTGGTGCTGCCGGGTCAGCAGCGGGGAAAGGCCAATCAATCCAAACCAGGAAAGAACCGCGACTCGGACCACTCCCCGCAGATGCCGCGCATAGGCATCGACCAGGAAAAGCAAAAGGGCGGCGTGCAGCGAGGGGAAAAGGTTGTACGGACCGTCCAGCCCGCGGAAAAGATCGAAAACCGCGCCTAACGAACCGCCAGTTTCCGGTCGCGGAAAAGCGAAGCGCAGCGGCACGAGCAGGAAGCAAAGTCCCGCCATCACGATCGCGGTCGAGACTCGCCTAATGAAAAGATGCAGTTCTGCTTCGTCGCGAAAAAGAAAAGGGGCCGCGACGAAAAAGAGATCGATGGAGAGATAGGGAAGGATCATGAACGGCACGAACGGCATGGCGCGTTCCCATTCAAAATAGAAAACGCCAACATCATGGCGCCGGCTCGTCAGCCACATGCAGCCTCCATAAACCCCCAGAAAAAGGACCGATAACCGAACTGAGACCGCGAGCGCGCGCCGACGCGAGACTGGAGAGTCGGTTTTCAGAAGCTCACGCGCCTCGCGACGGAAACAGTAAACATGCCCCAGCGATCAATTTCCATCGCGCACTTCTCGAAACCCGCCAGCCGCACCAGTTCGTCGATTTCCGCGGTCGACCGGCGGCGCATAATCCACCTTTCGCCCTCCCGATTCCGCAGCACCCGCGCGATGAACTCGAGCTGCGGATGCCACGGTTGGTTGGTGTAGATCAGAAAACCGTCCGGGTCGATCGCGCCGGCCAATCCGCCTAACGACTCGAGAACCAGGTCGTTGGACGGAAATAGCTCATAGAGCCCGGAAACAATCCCAATCGTGGCGCGCGGCCGGAGCGCGGCAACGGCCGCCCGACCAAATGCATCGCCGCGCCTGACGTCGACATTCATTAGTCCGAACTCGTCCGCCAAGGCGCGCGCCGCCTCCACGTTCTCTGGCTGGTTATCACAAAGCGTCGCGCTCATCTCGACATTCGGCAGAGCGCGCATCGTCTCCAAAACGTAACGGCCCGCACCGGCGGCGACGTCGAGAATGTGGACCGGGCGCGCATCCGCTTGAAGTTTTTCGATCACCTTCCGCAATGCCGTTTCGAGATTCTCCCTGCGCTGCCGGATCCCGCGCCATCCGATGCTGTTGAGATAATTCGCGTCCACAAACCGGCCAAGACGCGACGAACCCTGGGGGCGATTCTCGTAAACATAATCGAGCGACCGTCCGGAATCGAACCCGCTCTGCCAGCCCAATTCGATTCCTTTGCTCAATTTTCCGGCAAGTTTCACCGCAGCCCGCACCGCGGCGAAATGTGGACTCCCGCGCAGTTTGAGCCGCTCGTGTTCCTCCCAGGTGTGGCCGAATCTGTCGGCGTTCCGCAGGGAGGCGGTCGCAGGTAGTTCCGCGAAACGTTCCTCGATGAAGTCTCGGATGCGGTCGAGCACTTGCGCGCGATCGGTTTCGTGAAAGATCGCGTGATACATCGCCGGGAAAACGTGCATTTGCTTTCGCGGCGAGGAGACCCTGTTAAAAAAATCCCGCTGCGCCTTCAGACTAACGACCCAATCCCGCCCTGCCGCGAGCGCCAGCAGCGGCACCTGAATTGCGCCCGCGTCCGCCAACAAACGCTGTGCGGTGTCGTGCAGATCGAGCAACACGTTGATCGCGATCTGGCGAAAAATCAGCGGGTCGCCCTCGTAGCGGGCAGCCTCCACAGGATCGTGCGTCAACATTTTCGCCCGCACGTAGCTCGTCACCTTCCCCGATCCGACGACCTTCTGCTGTAAACGCAGCGCCGGGATGGCGAGCGGCACGTAGAGCCGCACTTCAAATGCGGCCGTCGCCAAAATAAGCGCTCGAATCGGCGGCGCGTAGTCGTGCACCCATGCCGTTACCGTGATCGCCGCCAGGCTGTGCGCGAGCAGGATCATGTTCTCGATCGCGATCTCGTAGTGCTTCGCCAGGTGCGTGACGAAGGCGTCCACGTCCTTGATGACATCCGTCAGGTCCCGCGCCGCGCCCCGCTCGCCCGGTGAACGCCCGTGACCGCGCGCGTCCCAGGCAAAGATGGCAACTTCCTTCAGCCCTAACGAATCGACCGTCTCCGACCACCGCCCGGAATGTTCGTGACCGCGGTGAAAAAGAAGAAGGGCCTTCTCGATTTTCTTATCGTTAGGTAACCACGCGCGATAGAAAAGCTCGGTCCCATCCCAGCTGGCGAAGATCCGCTCAACCGCTTCCATGTTTCTCCCGCAGCGCCTCAACCGCTTCGCGCAGCTCCGCCGCGATCGCAGCCGCCGGTCCACCATCGTATCGAGATGCCGGGCCAATGATCAGCCGCACCTTGCGCGACCGCGGCCACCGTCGCCCCTTCGGCCAGGCCCGGAACGCACCGTCCACAAAGCACGGTAGAACGGTCGCTCCGCTCTCCGCGAGCAGCGCGCCGATACCGGGCCGAAATGCCTGCGTCGCCCCGGTCCTGGAACGCGTGCCCTCGGGAAAAATAATGAGCACGTTGCCCGGCCGCGCGAGGAGTTGGGCGCAAACCGAAAGGCTCTCTCGCACCCGCATCTGCCGTGCGAACGGCAACGCATTCATGATCACGGTCGCAAACCAGGTCCGCGGCAGGCTGCGAAAAAAATAATCCTCGGCCGCAACTGGAAAGGCGCGCTGCAAACGCCGCAGCGGAAGTGCGGCCAGCAGACAGACGCTGTCGAGATGACTGGCATGATTCGCCACCAGCACAAAAGATTCGCCGTCGTTAGGCAGATGCTCCCGCCCGACGATCTCGAAGCGGCAATAGATCCGGAGCAGGCCGCGAATCAGGAGCGCCACCAGCAGGCGCAAGGCATAGACGAGCGCGTCCGGTTCTCTCGGGAAACGTCGCAGCCGCTCGACCGCCTTGCGTTCGAGAGTCAGTGCCGCCGCTTGTGCCGTTCTCGTCATCGACCCGGATAATAGTAGGCGGTCATGAACATGAACAGCGGCGCGACGAAAATCAGGCTGTCGATTCGATCGAGAACGCCGCCATGTCCGGGAATCGACGCGCTCCAGTCCTTCGTTCCGAAGTCCCGCTTAAGCACGCTGAGCGAGAGATCGCCGAGCGGGCCGCCGAGGCCGACGATCAATCCCGTGAGAAGCAATTGCCCGGCGCCGAAAAATGGAAACGAAAATCGCAGCAACCACGGCAGCGCCATTGCCACCAGCAGCGCACCCAGCGCCCCCTCCCAGGTTTTGCGCGGACTGATCTCGCTCCGCAATAAACGGCGCCCAAAGATTTTTCCGAAAATGAATGCGGCCACGTCCGTCACTTCGGTCGCGAAGATCACGAAGCAAAGATAGCCGTAGGGATTGGGTGAATTCGCCAGCAGGCCGAGCTGTCCCCACATCCAGCCAAGCAAAACAGAAGCGAGTATACCTAACGAAATCTTTCGGACCTGACCCTCGACGCGGTTGCGCAGGACCGGCACGAGGAGCAGGAACACAATCGTTAGAGCCAACACCGCCGCCAGGTCGCGACCGAAAGACGCCGCGACGCCGCTGAGAATGATCCCGAAATAAACGGCGCCGCTCATCAGCCGATCAGCAGCCAATTCGGAAACCCGCAGAAACTCGCGGACGGCGAGAAGAGCAACCGCGGTTGCTCCAACGATGAACGGGACGCGTCCGGCAAAAACAAAAATCGCCGTCAGCGGCGCCATCCAAAGCCAGGATCGAAAAGTTTTCCAGACGCCGCCGAGAACGATCCGAAAAACAAACTGCAGGAGCAGGAGCACGATTCCGGCGATGACGAGAACGGCCACGACGATTGCGACATAGGAGCGAAAAATAGGATCGGAAAGCGCCGCGGAAGGAGACATCAAACGCTCTTCCTTTTCAGCGCCCGCAGAATTCGGCTGAGCCGTTGTCCGCTGGTTTGCACACAACCGGCGATGACCAGCACACAAGTCCACTCCAGCACCGTCAATCGGCTAAAATTCGCAGCGCCGTGATTCCAGCGTAGCAAAGTCCAGGTCAGCCAGGCGCCGAGCCCAAGAGTCACCATCCGCCAAGGCTTCGACATCCAGCCGCTGAACTCCCGCTGCACGCCAACGGCTTGTCCGAGCATCCCGACATAGGCCGTGCCTAACGACATGAGCGCCGCCCAATAACCAAAGAGCGGATGCATCCAGCCGCTGTGCGCCGCACCGACAAAGATCAGCACATCGGAAACGCGGTCCGGCAAATCGTTCAACACCTCTCCCCGCCAGCTCGCCTGGCCCGCCGCAAGCGCGACCATTCCGTCGAGCATGTTGCACCAGAGCCGCAGCAAACAGAAAAGCGGCGCCACAATCAAAAGCACCGGATGGCTGGACGATTGCCAGAACGCGACCGCTGCCAGCCCCGCCGCGCCGAGTGAGAAATAAGAAATCGCGTCCGCCTGAATGCCACAGCGCACGCAAAATCTCGTCGCCCCCCGCGCGGTGGTGCGAAAGATATCCGCGATCGGTCGGCGCGAAGCCGGTTGGTACCCTGGCATGGTCCAAGGCTTGCCGAATTCGCAGGTGGATGTCCACGCGGATTAACCCGGGCACGTCCGTTGTTGCAAGTTTACTCGCTTGTAACCGCCACCCGCGTTCTCCTGTCATCATGCGCAGAATGTCGAGAGCCGATCCATGCTGACGCCGCTTCCAGCCGAGAAGTGGTCGTTCACAAGCGCCGCGCATCTTTTGAACCGCGCCGGCTTCGGCGGGACGCCCGACGAAATCGAAACCGTCCAGCGCGCCGGGTTGCCGAGCGCGGTCGATCGCCTGCTCCATCCGCCTAACGAGCCCCTGGAGCCGGATGATTCCCAGCCCTGGCGCAAGCCGGAAGACCTGCGCACCAAACTCCGGGCGTTGCGCGAACTGAAGTCCCAGCCAGAGGAAAGGAAAGCCAGGGTCCGCGAGATGCGCATGGAGGGACGCGACGAACTGCTCGACCTGCGCGATTGGTGGCTTGGCCGGATGCAATCGTCGCCCGCGCCGTTAGTCGAGAAGCTGACTCTTTTCTGGCATGGGCATTTCGCGACCAGCGCGCAAAAGGTCAAAAACGTCTATTGGATGTGGCGCCAAAACGAAACTTTCCGACGGAACGCGCTCGGGAATTTCAAGACTTTGCTGCGCGAAATCTCGCGGGATCCGGCGATGATGATCTACCTCGATCTCGCGCAGAGCCGGGAAAGTCACCCGAATGAAAACTGGGCGCGCGAGGTGATGGAACTTTTCACCCTCGGGATCGGACATTACACGGAAGAAGATATCCGAGAAGCGGCGCGCGCTTTCACTGGCTACCGACTTAACCTAACGAACCAGCAGTTCCGCTTCGCGCCGCGCGAGGAGGATCGCGGCCTCAAAAAATTCCTCGGCCAGAGCGGAAATTTTTCCGGGGACGACATCCTCGACATTATCGTCGCGCAACCGGCTTGTGCGGAATGGATCGGCCGCAAACTCTGCCGCTTCTTTATTGCCGACGACCCCTCGTCTCCCCTTGTCACCGCCGTCGCAGCCTCGCTGCGCAAAAATGGCTTCGAGCTCGGCCCTGTCCTGCGGGAAATCTTCACTTCAACCGAGTTTTATTCCGATCAAGTGATCCGTTCCCAGATCAAGAGCCCGGTTCAGTTTCTCGTGCAGAGTTGCAAGCTGCTCGAAACCGGCTTGCCGCCGCGCGGCGTAACGCAGAACGCGCTGCAACAAATGGGCCAGGTCCTCTTCGCGCCGCCGAACGTCAAAGGCTGGGACGGAGGCAAATCGTGGATCAGCACCTCGACGCTTCTTTTTCGCTACAACTTTGCGAACTACCTGCTCAACGGCACTAGGAAAGAGCCTCTCCGGCCCGATGGAGTAGAGCGGGTGCCAGCCGACCTGGCGAACATCATCCCTGTAGAGTTGCGCGGGAAGCCGACTGAACTGGTCACCCATCTCGCTCGGCGTTTCTATCAATCTCAGCCTAACGACAAGCAGATCGGAACCTTTCTCGCCTACCTGCAAAGCCGCGCTCCCGATCGCAGCGACGAAACGACGCGCGGCCTCCTCCACCTCATGATGAGCACCCCGCCCTATCAGTTGACCTAACGCCTAACGAAAATGAACGATCAAACTTTGCACACCCGCCGGCGTTTCCTGCGCACTTCCTTTCTCGGTGCGGCCGCATCCTGGTCGCTCCCGATCTTTCTCGAAAAAACCTTCTTCACGCTCGACGCGATGGCGGCCGATTCGCTCGTCCAGACCACCACCGGCAAGGACGGCACCATCCTGGTCGTCCTCCAGATGGCCGGTGGAAACGACGGCCTGAACATGGTTGTCCCCTACGCCGACGACGCCTATCACCGCGCGCGCCCGAAGCTCGCTTTGGCCGCTGACAAAATTCTGCGCCTCAATTCCTACGCCGGATTGAATCCGAAATTGCCCGGCCTGAAATCACTCTTCGACGATGGGCACCTCGCCGTCATCCAGGGCGTCGGTTATCCGAATCCGAACCGCTCGCACTTCCGCTCGACCGAAATCTGGCAAACCGCCTGCGATGCCGACCGGACCGAGCGGGAAGGCTGGCTCGGCCGCTATTTCGACAATTGTTGCGCGGGCGCCGATCCCACCGTCGGAGTCGCGATCGGCAACGAGATGCCGCAATCCTTCACCGCGCGCACTCCGACCGGAGTCGTCTTCTCGCGGCCGGAACAATATCGCTTCAAGAGCAGTGACCGGACGAACGACGAGGAAGCCTTTTACCGGCAACTCAATCAGCCTAACGACGCTTCGATCGCCTCCCCCGAAGGCGGCTCCATCGGTGCGATCGCGGGCGCGACCGCTTCGGATTTAAGCGCGGCTGATTTTCTGCAACGGACGGCACTCGACGCGCAAATCAGCTCCGACAAAATCCTCGAGATCGCGCGCAAAACGAAATCCAGCGTGCCCTACCCCAAAGGCCAGCTGGCCAACAGCCTGAGCCTGATCGCGCGCATGATCGGCGGCGGCCTAACGACGAGGGTTTACTACGCGAGCCAGGGCGGCTTCGACACCCACGCCGGCCAGCTGAACGCGCACGATCGGCTCATGACCGAGTTGAACGACGCGCTCGCCGCCTTCGTCGCCGACCTCAAGCAGCAGGGAAACTTCGAGCGCGTCCTGCTCCTTACCTTCAGCGAGTTTGGCCGGCGCGTGCAGGAAAACGCCAACGGCGGGACAGATCACGGCGCGGCCGCGCCCATGTTTGTGCTCGGCGGAAAAGTGAAGCCGGGACTCTTCGGAAAATATCCCAGCCTAACGGATCTGGACAACGGCGACTTGAAGTTCAACACCGATTTCCGGAGCGTCTACGGCAGCGTGCTGGAAAACTGGCTGCGTGCTCCGAGCGCGTCGATCCTGGGTCGTAAATTCCCGTCGCTGGGAATCGTCTGAGCCACCTCGGATTAACGTCATCTCGTTAGGCGTCGTCGCCCGCACTGTCGCCCTTGGTCGCTTTTTGCCCACGCAATTTTGCCTGGATGAAAAGATCGATGTCGCCGTCCATTACCGCCTGCACGTTGCTTGTCTCGGCGCCTGTGCGGTGATCCTTCACCATCTGGTAAGGCTGGAAAACATAGGAGCGAATCTGGCTCCCCCACGCCACGTCGCCTTTCTCGCCATATTGGCGATCGATCTCGGCGCGTTTTTTGTCCTGCTCGATCTCGTAGAGTTTCGCTTTCAGCATTTTCATCGCCAACTCGCGGTTACGCCCTTGGCTGCGCTCGGCCTGGCAAGCAACGACGATACCGCTTGGCTTGTGCACGATCCGCACTGCAGTCTCGACTTTGTTCACGTTCTGGCCGCCCTTGCCGCCGGCGCGGAAAGTATCGACCTCGATGTCGGCCGGATTCACTTCGATCGGCGCGGAATCAGCGATCTCCGGAACGACGTCCACGCTGGCGAACGACGTGTGCCGGCGCTTGTTCGCGTCAAAGGGCGAGATGCGCACGAGCCGATGAACGCCGCGCTCGGTGGTGAGGTAACCGTAAGCGTATTCACCGCTGACGAGGAGGGTGACCGATTTGATCCCGACTTCTTCGCCCTGTTGCACGTCGATCGTCTGCGCGCTAAATCCGCTCCGCTCGATCCAGCGCTGATACATCCGTAGCAGCATGTCGGCCCAATCGCACGACTCCGTTCCACCCGCACCGGAGTGGATGGTGATGAAGGCATTTGAGCGATCGTTTTCGCCGGATAGAAATTGCCGAAGCTCGAATTCCTCGAGCTTCTTCACCAGCACCGCGTGTTCGGTCGCGATTTCTTTTTCCGCAGCCGCCCGCGCCGCGGGATCGGATTCTTCCGCGGCCAGTTCCTGGAGCGCCTCGAAATCATCGAAGGTCCGCTGCAGTTCCTGCATCGGATTGATCAACCCGCGCAGCCGAGAGACTTCCTCAACATCGCCTTGGGCACGCTCGCGGTTCGACCAGAAATCGGCCGCCGCCATCCGCGTTTCGAGTTCCGTTAGGCAGGTTTGCAGTTTTGGCAGGTCAAAGAAACCTCCGCAGTTCGCCGACGCGGGCGCGCAATTCTTCTGCGTTGATCGCTTCTACTTCCGTGGCCATCCGTGGAAGATAATCGGGCGCGCTCACCTGCCAAATCGTTCAGGCAAACGATTGCACGAAACGCGAGATCGCTGCAAGGATCCGGTGGTCCACTTCGTCCTGAGTTTCGCCCGCGGCCTTCAGCTGGCGCTTGCTCACGCCTAACGAGTGATCGCCCTCCGCCACGAGATGGAGGAAGTTCGGTGCGCTCATGGCGGCTCGGACCGGCTCAAGCAGATCGAGCGGGCAGAGCGCGTCCCGTGTTCCCTGGACAAACAAAATCGGCGTGCCTAACGAACGCAAAACTTCGTCACGCAGCTTGGCGCGGTCGCCCATCGCGCAAAGCGGGTAACCGAGACAGATCAGGCCTTTCACCTTCTCTTCCAGCGCGAGATGGCAACCGATGCGGCCGCCCATGCTCTTGCCGATGAGGAACGCCGGGGCGTCGAAACCAAACTTTTCTCGCGCGGTAGCGAGGGCCGCGCGATGGGCCGCGATCAGTTGGGGCGGCCGATCGGGCCGTCCGGCCCCGGCGCGCATGTAATCGTAGTCGAAGGTCTCGACAGCGCAGATTTCCTGGAGCCGCGTTTTCCATTTCTGCATCCAGGAATGGGAAGAAGGCGCGCCGGCGCCGGGCGCAAAAAGGAAAAATGGGTTTGGCATTTGGGCACTTTATCTTAAGGCTTGCTCCAAAAGGAACCAATGACCCCGCCACCAGTCCGACCAATTACGTTGTCCGAAATTCGCGCCGCACGCGAACGGATTGCATCCACCATCGTCCGCACTCCACTCGTTAGGCTGGAACTCGGTCCCGAATTTCCCGACATCCGACTGAAGCTCGAGAACCTGCAACCGATCAACGCATACAAATTGCGCGGCGCTGCCAACGCGGTTGCCCTGCTGCCGGAAGCGGAACGCGCCCGCGGCGTCTGGACGATCAGCGCGGGCAATGCGGGACAGGGCGTGGCCTACGCGGCGCGAAAAGCCGGCGTGCCGTGCACCGTGGTCATGATCGAGACTGCACCGATTTCAAAGGTCGATCGGATGCGCGCGCTCGGGGCGAAATTGATTCCTGTCCCGTACCACATTGCGTGGAAGGCGCTGGAAGATCGCACTTTTCCGGGCGCGGACGGAACGTTCATTCACCCGTTCGACGACCACGATTTCATTGCCGGCCACGCCACAATGGGCCTTGAAATCTTGGAGGACGCGCCGGAAACCGTGGCGGTGATCGCGAGCATCGGCGGCGGCGGACTCATCACCGGCGTGGGCAGCGCGCTGAAGGCATTGCGGCCGGAGATCAAGCTCTGGGGTGTGGAACCGGAGACGGCCGCGCCGATGTCGCTTTCTCTGGCCGCAGGCGCGCCGCGGGAATTCAGCGAATGGAAAGCGTCTTTCGTCGATGGAGCGGGCGGGCAAAGCGTCTTCCCGCGGATGTGGGAGCGGATGAAGCCGCTAATCGACGGTTCGTTAGTCGTGAGCCTGGAAGAGACGCGCGAGGCGATGCGCATGATGGCGGAGAAGGCGCGCGTGATTGCAGAAGGAGCCGGCGCGTTGCCGCTGGCCGCGGCGCTGACTGGAAAGGCCGGGCCAGGCCCGATCGTCTGCATCGTTTCGGGCGGAAACGTGGATCTGAAAAAGTTCTGCGAATTGATCGAGGTTTAGCGGCCTAACGAAATGTTCCTCGACGAAGAGAAAGTGCGCTCGCTCCTCCGGATGGAGGAGCTCATCCCGGCGATGGCGAACGCGATGCGCGAACTGTCGGCCGGCAAAGTGGAACAGCCGGTTCGGCTCGTTCTGCCGGTAGCCAAACACGCGGGTTTTTTCGGCGTCATGCCTGCTTTCGGAGGCGGCGCGCTCGGGGCCAAGTTGGTGACTTTTTACCCTAACAATGAAGGCATCCCGACGCATCATGCGATGATTCTGCTCTTCCGCCCGGAAACGGGCGAGCCGCTGGTCACGATGGATGGCCGTCTGATCACCGAAATGCGGACGGCGGCCGTCTCCGCGGTCGCGACCGATCTCCTCGCGCGGCGCGAAGTGGGCGTCCTCGCCATTCTCGGCGCCGGGGTGCAGGCGCAGAGTCACCTCGAAGCGCTGCGAATCGTTAGGCATTTTCGCGAGGTGCGAGTCTGGAGCCCGCGGCGTGGCGGTGAGTTTGCGAAAAAGTTTGACGTCACGGGGGCCGCGACCGCCGAAGAAGCAGTCCGTGAGGCCGATGTGATCGTTGTCGCGACCGCGGCGACCAGCCCGGTTCTGAAAGGCGCGTGGCTCTCCGCCGGCGCGCACATCAACGCCGTCGGGGCGACGCGGCCGAATTGGCGGGAGCTGGACGACGAGCTGCTCGTTAGGGCAAAACTCTTTGTCGAATCTCGCGAAGCGTCGGAAAAGGAATCGGGCGATGTGATTGCCGCGGGCAAAATTTTCGCCGAGCTCGGCGAAGTAATCGCGGGATCAAAACCCGGACGCGAATCCGACGAAGAAATCACGCTCTACAAATCCGTCGGCGTGGCCATCGAGGATGTGGCGACGGCAGCGCTGGTTTACGAACGGGCTCTCGCCTAACGATCTGCTACGGCTTGATGGTGACCGGCGTCCCGACCCGCGCGGTCTGGTAAAATTGGCGCGCTTTCCAATACGGCATCCGGATGCAGCCGTGCGAGGCAGGCTCGCCCGGGAGATAACCCTGATGCAGTCCGTAGCCAGGCGAAAATTCCAGGAAGAACGGCATCGGCGCCCCGATAAACTGCGTGTGCGGCGGCTTGGGCGTGCGCCGGGTGTCGACATCGGCAACGATGATGTGTCGCGAGCTGTCGCAATAGGCGCCGTAAACGCTGGAGCGATGATCTTCGTCCTTTCGGATGACTTGAAAACGTCCGATCGGCGTGCGGTGGCCTTCCCGGCCGCTGGAGATGCGGGAACTCGCGACAAGGGTTTTGCCGCGGTAAAGATAAGCTTCCTGGGCGCGCAGACTAACGACAATCGACGCCCGACCTGATTGCCGGGCCGGCAAGTTGGCTTCGACCATTTCGGTCAGGGTAGAGCAACCGCTCAGGAAGGTGAGCAGCAGTCCGAGCGCGCAAGGTGGTAAAAATCGTTTCGTCATCGGCTCCGGTTCGAACGGTCGCAACGTGGAATCGCTATCCGATGTGCGCAATCCGGTTTTGCCACCCCGCGCGAATCCAAATGAAGGTGGTTGCGCCTCACGCACTGAATGTGGCATGACACGGCCGTGAGTTCGCGGCACGAAGAAATCGAATCGGCGCTACCGGTAGACCTCGATGCGCTTCCACGACTGGACGGATTCCGCCTGCGCGGCATG
>DASXYO010000152.1:0-4023 GCA_036502465.1 Chthoniobacterales bacterium | reverse complement strand
CCACGGCGTGCGAGGCCTCCGCCCGATTCCGTTGCGCCGAAAAATTCTCGAACAGATCAGATGAGAAAGCGCGAGAACGGTCTTTAGTCACACATGCTCATCGAAACCCACGCTCACCTCGACTACCCGGATTTCGCTCCTGATTTTGAAGAAGTGCTGGCGCGCGCCACCGCGGCCGGCGTCACCCGCATCATCACCATCGGCACCTCGGTCGAGAGCAGTCGGCGGGCGGTCGAGTTGGCGGAGAAATATCCAAACGTCTATGCGGTGATCGGTGTTCATCCCAACGCTGCGGAAGAGGTGGATGATGACGTGATCACGCCCCTGCGCGAGCTGGCGAAAAGCCCACGGGTCGCGGCGATCGGCGAGACCGGGCTCGATTATCATTACCTGCCGAGCGTGGCGGTCGCGAAAGAACGCAAGACGGAGGTGATCTCGAACGCGCTCCAGGCGGAAACCGACGACCAGATCGAGAGCGGCCTGCACGACGGCGCGCTCAAAGGCAAACAGGCGAGCCTGTTTCAGCAACAACTCGACCTCGCGGTGGAATTGAAACTAAATATCGTCATCCACCAGCGCGATGCCTGGGACGACACGCTCGAGATTCTGCGCGAATACGGCCGCCAGGTGAGCGGCGTGTTCCATTGCTTCGGTGGGACGAAAGAGCAGGCCGAGGAGGTGATTTCGTTAGGCCATCTCGTTTCCTTCACCGGCATCGTCACCTTCAAAAACGGTGCGGACGTGCGCGATGTCGCCGCGTCACTTTCGTTAGGCGAATTCATGGTCGAAACCGATTGTCCCTATCTTGCGCCGGTGCCGTTTCGCGGGCAGCGCTGTGAACCGGCCCACACGCGGCTGGTGGCGGAGAGCATCGCGGCCGCGCGCGGCATCAGTGTGGAGGAATTGGCCCGCGCGACGACAAAAACGGCCGAGGAATTTTTCCGCCTGAGCAGAGGATGAGTGACCGCTTGCGTTTTTTCCTTCGCTTTCTTGGTGCGGTCGCTCTGGTGTCGTTAGGCGTGTCCTGCGAGACGGTCGATCGGCGGCACCAGGTCATCATCAGCATTCCGGAGCAACGAATGGCTTTACTGCAGGACGGTGCGCCGCTTGCGACCTACCCGGTTTCGACTTCGAAGTTCGGGCTTGGCGATCTGCCGAACACAAGCTGGACGCCGCTTGGCCGACTCGAGATCGCCAAGAAAATCGGGGGCGGCGTTCCGAGTGGGGCGGCTTTCAAGAACCGGCGCCCGACCGGCGAGATCATTCCTCCGGACGCGCCGGGGCGCGACATTATCGTTTCGCGCATCCTCTGGTTGAGGGGGGACGAGCGGCAAAATGCCCGCGCCTACTCCCGCTACATCTACATTCACGGTACGCCAGAAGAGCGGAACATCGGACTGCCCGTGAGCTACGGCTGCGTGCGAATGAGGTCGCGCGACGTCATCGAGCTTTTCGATATCGTGGGCCCCGGAGCAAAGGTGGAGATCGCGAATCAGCCGCTCGAAGCGCTCGTCCCGGGCATCACCCCGGTGGAAGATCGTTTCGTTTCGACGCACAACTTCGCCCCGACGCAGATTCGTTAGGGCCTAACGTCTGGCGCCAGCTCAAGGAAGCTGGCCGAGGTGCTTTTGCACGGTGGGCTTGGCCAGCAATTCCATGTCGGCGTCGACCATGATCTCGACCAACTCTCGAAAACGCACTTTGGGCTCCCAATCGAGCAGCTTCTTCGCTTTTGCTGGATTGCCGATAAGGAGATCAACTTCAGCCGGGCGCTCGTAGCGCCCGTCGTGCTTCACGTACTTCTTCCAATCGAGGTCGACGCGGCCGAAGGCAATGTCGAGAAATTCGCGAATAGTGTGCGTCTCGTTGGTCGCCAGAACGAAATCGTCGCCTTCGTCGTGCTGCAGGATGCGCCACATCCCCTCGACGTATTCCGGGGCATAACCCCAGTCGCGTTTCGCGTCGAGGTTGCCGAGGAAAAGCTCATTCTGCAGGCCGTGTTTAATGGCCGCCACCGCGCGCGTGATTTTGCGCGTGACAAACGTCTCGCCCCGGCGCGGGCTCTCGTGATTGAAGAGAATTCCATTGCTCGCGCAAAGGCCGTAGCTTTCGCGGTAGTTCACCGTCGCCCAGTAGGCGAATACCTTCGCTACCCCGTAGGGACTCCGCGGCCAGAAAGGCGTCGTCTCAACCTGGGGCACTTCCTGCACTTTGCCGAACATCTCGCTGCTCGAAGCCTGGTAAAAGCGCGAGCGAATGCCCGTTTCACGGATCGCTTCCAAAATGCGGATCGTGCCGAGGCCGGTCACATCGGACGTGTACTCGGGAATGTCGAAGCTGACCCGGACGTGGCTCTGCGCGGCGAGGTGGTAGATTTCGTCCGGCTTCAGTTCGTAGATCAATTTCACCAAATTGACCGAATCGCTCAGATCGCCGTAGTGCAGGAACATCCGCACGCCGTTGATGTGCGGATCGGCGTAAAGATGGTCGATGCGGGAAGTGTTGAAGGTGCTGGCCCGCCGGATGATGCCGTGCACTTCGTAGCCCTTCTCGAGCAGGAGGTCCGCCAGGTAGCTGCCATCCTGCCCGGTGATGCCGGTGATCAATGCTTTCTTCATGAACGCCTCGCTCTAGAGCAAACGGCGTGCTCCGGCAAACACTTTAGCCGACTCCCGCCCCCGCGCCCGCGAGGATGGCCCGTTGCGCGCTGATTAAATCGGCAATTCCTTTTCTGCCTAACGATAACATTTCCAAAAGCTCCTCGTGCGAGAATGTCGCCTCCTCACCCGCGCCCTGCACCTCGACGAGGGCGCCGTCTTCGGTGGCCACGAGGTTGAGGTCCACCGTCACCGCCTTGTCTTCCTCGTAATCGAGATCGAGCAACGGCACGCCGTTGATCACACCGACGCTCACGGCGGCGACGAGTTTCTGGATTGGCAACTCCGCGATCTTCTCCTCCGCAACCAGTCGGCGACAGGCAAGACAAACCGCCAGGCTCGCTCCCGTGATCGCGACCGTGCGGGTGCCACCATCGGCTTGCAGGACGTCGCAATCGACCCAGATCGTGCGCGGTCCCAGCTTCTCCAGATCAACCACCGCGCGCATCGAGCGCCCGATCAGCCTTTGAATCTCGCTGCTTCGCCCATCGAGCCGGCCTTTCGCGATGTCGCGCGGTTTTCGGGTCAGAGTGGAATACGGCAGCATCGAATACTCGGCGGTCAGCCAGCCGCCGCTGACACGCTGATCTTTCATCCAGCGCGGTACCGATTCCTCGATCATGACCCCGCAAAGGACGCGCGTGTTCCCAAACGAAGCCAGCACCGAGCCGCTCGCATGCGGAGCGATTCCGAGCTCGAAATTTAAAGCGCGCAATTGGTCTGCGCGCCGGTCGTCCAGGCGATTCATCCCGCCCAAATTAAATGAAGTCGCGAGTAGCGCCACGGTTTAATCGATTTTCGAATTTCATCCGAGGGACACGGCAAAAAGTATCGTGTGGGGATATATTTGGACTCCTGCTCCATCCCATTGTGCATGGCGAATTCTTCCGCTCTGGACCCTCAAATTGAAATTTTTCCAAAAAAAGTTGCGCTTCCCAGTTGACGACACACAGGAGTGGGATATTTTCGCCATCCCGCCGGAAGCGGGGCTTCACCAGTCGAGAGACCGACGAAGCTTGGTTCTCGCAAATTTTGGGACTGCAAATTGGAACTCAATTTTGTCCCGGCATGATGATCGGAAACGAAAATTATCGTCGGCGCCGAAGTTGAGTTTTTTGTCGCCCGGAAGTTGCGCAGCAACCGCTGGTTCTTTGAAATCTACATACAGGGTAGTAAATACAACTTTTTAGAGCTGAGTCTGAATCTTAATAAAGCTCCGGTCTTCGGATCGGGGCGGAGAGTTTCAGTTATCAAAGATCTCTGGTCCCGCCACTTTGGCGGGATCGGAACAGATTGATCAAGCTACAAAGAGCACATAATGGATGCCTTGGTGCCAATAGGCGATGAAGGACGTGGCTAACTGCGA
>DASXYO010000151.1:0-8937 GCA_036502465.1 Chthoniobacterales bacterium | reverse complement strand
CGTCGCGATCATTTCAACGGGTGACGAGCTGGTGCCTGTCGGCTCAAGTCCGCGCCCGGGACAGATTTTCGAGAGCAACGCCCTCATGCTGCGTGCCCTAACGATCGGTTCCGGCGCCGAGGTTCCGCTGGTCGAGCATTGCGCGGACGACCTCGAGCGGATGACTGAACTTTTTCGCCGTGGGATTGAAAACGACGCGCTCATTGTGAGCGGCGGCGTCTCGGTCGGCGATCACGACCTGGTGAAACCGGCTCTGCGCGCGGTGGGAGCCGAGATTGATCTTTGGCGCGTCGCGATCAAACCGGGGAAGCCGTTTCTCTTTGGGCGCGCGGGTGGTTGCGCCGTTTTCGGGCTCCCGGGAAATCCGGTTTCGGCCTTCGTCACTTTCCTGAAATTCGTCCGGCCCGCGTTGCGGAAAATGAGTGGCGCAGGGAACGACCACCTCGGCTTACGTCAGGTGTCGGCCCGCCTCGCGAACGAGGTGGAGAACGACGGCGAGCGTCCCCACTACCTGCGCGGCCAATTGAAAAGCGGCGTCTTCACGGCCATCGGTCTGCAGGAATCGCACGCTCTTTTTGGATTGAGCCGTGCCAATGCGCTTCTGCGCGTGGCGAGCGGCGAGAAATTGGCGGCCGGCGCGATCGTGGCGATCGAGTTATGGGATTAAGCGCGTTCCGAGGGAAGGGAGCGGCCAGTTAGTCCTCCCACTTTTCGCGGGTTTTCAACGAACTCGGTGCCGCGGATTCGTTGATCAAATCGTTCCCGGAATAGACGCGCACGAGGATGCCGCTCATTTCGTCCTTTGCATTTCCCTTTGCACCGTTCGCGTAATACCAATCCGCCTTGAGACGCGCCTTTTTCAACGTTACCGGGTCGGTCTCGAAGCTGGTCTTCCCATTGTTCGTCAGGTTTCCGAGCGTCTTGCTTCCTTTCGTGCGCTCCAGCTTTGGCTCGATTTTTGACCCGAAGCGTTCGTGTTTTGAGAGAACGATGTAATCGACCCGCAGATCCGGAATGTCCTTGAAGGAATGGTTCGTGATCGTGACCTGGTAAACCCAGCTTTCCTCTGCCTCTTCCGTGCTGGAGGAGGCGCTTCGTTTCACGTCCGCCCGCTTCGGTTCGAACTTCACTTCGACCTGGAAGGTCGGACCGGCGGAAACTTTGGGCAGTGCAAACAGCAGAATGCTGACGACGCTGAGCGGGAACAGAATTTTCATTCTTCCGATGTAGGAATTTCGCAGGGCCGCGTCAACCATTTTTGACCTGCAATTGTGCGCGATTCGTCCTCGTCAGCTTCGGAAAAATCCTGAGTTTCGGATAGGTAATCGAAAATACGCGCAGGCGGGAAGGCCGATCCGTTTCAGTTTGCACGACAATGGTAGGAAAAACATTGCCGGCTGGGCGAGTCGTTAGGCGCGCCCGATGAAACCCAAACAAAACAAAGGATAAAAATATGAAATTGGATTCACTCCGCACCTTATGGATTGAAGAAATGCGCGATCTTTACAACGCCGAGAATCAACTGCTCAAGGCGCTGCCCAAGATGGCGAAAAAAGCCAGCACGCCGGAATTGAAGGAAGCCTTCGAGAGTCATCTCGAGGAAACCCAAACGCACGTCGACCGGCTCGAGGAAATCTTCGTCAAGCTGGGCAAAAAGCCGAGCGGCAAGACCTGCAAGGCGATGAAAGGCCTGGTCGAGGAAGGCTCCGAGATGATGAAGGAAGACGGCCCGGACTCGGTCATCGACGCCGGCATTATTGCGGCCGCGCAACGGGTCGAGCATTACGAGATGGCCGGCTACGGAGTCGTGCGCACTTTTGCCTCGATCCTCGGTGAGGATGAAGCGGAGGACCTCCTCCAGCAAACGCTCGACGAGGAAGGTGCCGCCGATGAGAAGCTAACCGAGATCGCCGAGAGCATCGTGAACGACGAAGCGGAGGAAGCGGAAGCCGAGCCGGCGACCGCCAGCCGTTCCCGTTCGCGTCGTTAGGCGGGAACTTCGGACCGCGAGAATTACCGCCACCGTGATCCGCGCGATCGCGGTGGCGTTTTCGTTTTTTGGTGGGAGCCTGAATAAGCGATGGGTCTGACCGAGTACCAGCGGAAACGAAATTTCTCCGTTACGGCCGAACCGAGCGGCGCGAAAAAGCCGCGGCCGAAGCGGGTCGCAGGTGCCTCGCGTTTTGTCATTCAAAAGCATGACGCCAGCCGGTTGCACTACGATTTCCGGTTGGAAATGGACGGCGTCCTGAAATCCTGGGCCGTGCCCAAGGGGATTCCGTGGCAACGCGGCGAAAAACATCTCGCGGTCGAGGTCGAGGATCACCCGATAGACTACGAAAATTTCGAGGGCGTGATCCCCGAGGGCAACTATGGCGGCGGAACGGTCATGGTCTGGGATCAGGGAAATTATTTCGTGCACGGGGAGAAGCCGCTGCAAGCGCTAAAGGAGGGCCGCCTTCACCTTGTGCTGGAAGGCAAAAAACTGAAGGGCGAATGGGCCTTGATCCGGACCCGGAGTGAGGGTGGAAAAAATCAATGGCTCCTCCTGAAAAGCGACGCCGACGTCAAGCCGATCTCAAAAAAGCGCGAGGACCAGTCGGTCAAAACCGGCCGGACGATGAAGCAGATCGCGAAAGATCGCGACGCGGAATGGCAAACCAATCGGGGCGAGCCTAACGACAGTCGGAAAAGCCTCCGCGCAAGGGTCCGAAAAGCCGTCGCGCGGAAGGAAAAGGGGCTTAAAAAAAAAGCTCCGCGCGCCGCAAAGGTAAAAGAAAGCGCGCTCGCGCTGCCTGATTCGCTTCCCGCAGGGAGGCCGCGTTTCATCGATCCGATGAAACCGAAACTGGTCGAGTCGCCGCCGGCGGGCGGAGGCTGGATCTATGAGTTGAAATTCGACGGTTTCCGCGTCTTGACGGTGAAGAGCGGCGGGAAAGTGAAGTTGATTTCGCGCAACGAAAACGACCTGACGAAAAAATTCCCAGAGGTCGCGGTGGCAATGGGAAATTTGCCCTGCCAAGAATGCGTGATCGACGGAGAAGTGGTGGCGCTCGACGAAGAGGGGCGTTCCTCGTTTCAACTCCTGCAGGCGCGCGAGATGGAAGGCTACGATGCCCCACTTTTCTATTACGTCTTCGATCTCCTCCAGCTCGAAGGCAAAAGCCTGACCGGTTTTCCCCTAACGACCAGGAAGGAAATGCTGCGCCAGCTTTGTGCCGGGGCTGAGGAACCGATTCGTTATTCCGGCGAGCTGGGAGACGATCCCAGGGCGCTCCTCGCCGAGGTGAAGCGACGCGGCCTGGAAGGGATCATCGGGAAGCGGGCCGATTCCGTTTATGAAGCGGGCCGCAGAAGCGGCGCCTGGATCAAGCTCAAGTGCCAGAACGAACAGGAATTCGTTATCGGCGGTTACACTCCGCCCGCCGGTGCGCGCCAACATTTTGGAGCCTTGCTCGTTGGTTATTACGAAAAAAAGAAGCTGCTCTTTGCCGGAAAAGTCGGGACGGGATTCAACACCAAGATGCTCGCGCTTCTCCACAGTAAACTGAAGGCGGAAGCGCGCGACGATTGTCCTTTCGACGACCTGCCGTCGAAGCAGGGCGGGCAGTGGACCCAGGGCATCACGCCCGGCATGATGCGCAAGATCAGCTGGGTCGAACCGGTCTTCGTCTGCCAGGTAAAATTTGCGGAGTGGACCCGGGACGCAAAATTGCGGGCGCCGGTTTTCCTCGGCCTGCGGGAAGACAAGGCTCCGGCCGAAGTGAGACGCGAGAAGCCGGCCTAACGAATCAAACCGGCTCGGTCACGCGGCCTACGACCGTCCCGGCGGCCTGGAGGGCGGCGGCGCAAACGGTTCCCTCCGTGTCGTAGGACGGATCAAAGCTCGCGATCGTGAGCGCCATCACCGGCAGGCCGCCGGCGATGGCGGTGAGGAGCGCCTGCAGTTTCTCATTCGTGAATCCGGCCCTCGCCGTGTAGCCGTTGGCCCGTCCCTCGCTTGGATCGAGCGCGTCCATGTCGAGATGGATGTAAAATTTATCCATCGTCTGGCTGACCGATTGAAGGGCCGTCTCGATTGCAGCCGGCGTTGCGTTCGTGCTGAGCCTAACGATTCCGGAACGGGTCAGGGCGGTGGCTTCTCCCGGGTCGAGGTCGCGCGTCCCGAACATCACAACCGCCGTGTCCGGAACCGGTTCGAAGCCTTCGATACTGCGGGCCAGTTCGAGCCAGCAGCGGCCGGTCGCGGTCGCCAGGGTCATCCCGTCGAGAAATCCGCTCATGGTCGTTTGCGGAGTGTTGAAATCGCCGTGCGCGTCGATCCACAGCACGCCGACCGGCGCGCCCAGACCGGCGATGACTCCGACCGCGGAAAGGCAATTACCCGAGAGCACGATCGGAAAACGATCGCTCGCCCGGGCCGCTTTCACGGCTTCCGCCACCGAACGCATCAGCTCAAAACTGGTTTGCACTTCCGCCCGCCACTTCATGGAGGCCGGTTCGATGACCTGCAGATCGACCTCGTGTCCCTGCTCCCGCAGATGGTCTTCGAGGCCGGCCGCGCGCAGGTGTTCCGGGCCTGCCCCCATGCGAACATTTCGTTGTCCAGAATCGTAAGGGACCAGCAAAAGGCGAATATCCATAAGGTTCGGCGTCAACGACCTATCGCGGCTGGCGACGCTGCAGCGCGTCTCTATTTGTAACGATGCCCGTGCTTCATGACAAGGTCGACTCGTTGCAGAAGATTAATTCCGCGCAGGACGTCGCCCTTCACCGCGATGATGTCGGCAAATTTTCCCTCGCTGAGCGAGCCGTAGTCCTTGTCCACCTTCATCATCACTGCCGGCCAATAGGTCGCTGCCCGGATCGTCGTCATCGGATCGACCCCGAGCTTGTTCACCCAGGCATCCATTTCGTGCCAGGTAGAGCTGCTGTGAAATTTCATCGGGATGCCGCTGTCGGTCCCGATCAGGAGCACGACGCCGGTGTCCTGAAGCTGGTGGAATTTCTTCGTCACCGTCGTCGCGCGGGCCGGGGTGATTTGATAGTAACTGAGCTGGCCCGGATGTTTGATCGAGGCCTTGATGTCCTGCACGATGTCGTTAGGCACATCGAGTTGCCAGGCCGGATCGTCGAGGGGTTCCGGGTTTTCGATCAAGGATTGATAATTGAGAAAACCCTCGATTGTCGGACACCAGAAGAGCGGCCCGATATTCATCTTTGCCGTTCGCTCTGCGATCGCGGTCAAAATATCCTGCGGATAACCGGACGCGGTCGCGAGTCCGGTGTGCTCAAAATCATCCACCCCGATGGCCAGTCCGCGCCGAATTTCATCCGGGCGATGCGCATGGGCCACGACCGGTAATTTGCGGGCGTGCGCTTCGTCGACCACCGCCTTCGCTTCCTCCAAAGTCATCTGATCCTGGTCGATCAGCTTGATGATATTGACGCCGGCATCGGCGAGCGTCTTTACCTTGGCGCGGGCGTCGGCCGCGCCCTTCACACCCCAGCGATAGAGTTCTTCTCCAGGGTAAGGCGCGTGCTGAATGAAAGGACCCGCCACATAAAGCGTCGGCCCCGGAATTTCGCCGCGGTTGATCCGGTCGCGCACGCTGATGCTGTCGGCCAGCGGGCCGCCGAGGTCGCGCGCGCTCGTCACGCCTGCCATCAAGAGCTGATGCGCCGCGGCCGGCATGATCTCGCTGCCGAAGCGTTTTTCGTAGGTTTTGTCCCAGTGCCCGTAGTCGCTGTGGCCGAGAATCATGGTGTGGACGTGGGAGTCCCAGAGGCCGGGCAGCACATCCATTCCTTCCGTCGAAATGACCTCGGCCTCTTTCGGAACCTCCAGGGTGCCGACCTGCCCGATGGCGGTGATGCGCTCGTTCTCGACCAGGATGACGCTGTTCGCGAGAGGCGGTCCGCCGAAGCCGTCAATCAGTCGACCGCCGACGAGCGCGGTCAGGCCCGCCGAAGCGGTCTGCGCGAAAGCAGAGCAAAGGGAGACGAGACAGACGAGTGAGCGAAAACGGTTCATGTTCGCGATTCTAATTGTGCGCTGCGCCACCTTCCAGCGCGGACCGGTGGAATCGCAATCCGGGGAGCACAGGCCGCTGGCCTGTTGGTTTTGGCGGCCCCAAACAGGCTTTTTGGGCAACAGTAGTTGGTCCGCGCGGGGCTCAGTCGAGGTTCAGCCGTTTCTCTGCGCGCGTGATGCCGGCGAGCCGCCGGGCGCGCGCTGTTTCCACCACGAAGGACACGAAGCGGTGCCCTCCAGGCTCGGCTCGACGGAGTCTCGCCCTACCAGATCTTCGTGCTCTTCGTGTCCTTCGTGGTTCACCAAGCCCACCAGTCGCGGCGATGGGCTTAGCGCCACTCGTGCTTTGGATAACGGCGCTGCAGCTCCCGCTTGATCTTCGGATAACTGTCGCGCCAAAAGGTGGTGAGGTCGTCCGTCACCTGATCGGGCGGTGATTTGGCGCCAGCACTTCGATCCGCAGCGGCACCCGGCTCGGGCCCATGGCGAGGCCGTTGGCCACTCCGTAGAGATCCTGGATGCGCACGGCGATGGTGGCAGACCTGCTCGATCAAAAGCGCGCGATGGCGGCAAGCGGCCTCCAGCCTGCCAATGACCTCGGGTCGGCTGTCTCCGCAACTCTCGCGCCTGCGCCCATACCGAGATTGTGCGCGGAAACGCCCACACCACCGGCGTGGCCTTGGTCGAAGTTTACGACTTGGAAGGCGACAACCCCGATGTGGAATTGGCCAACATCTCCACCCGCGGCAAAGTGGAGACCGGCGACAACGTCATGATTGGCGGCTTCATCATCGGCGGCACGGAGCCGACGACCGTCCTGGTCCGCGCCCTCGGGCCTTCGCTGACCGCCGCGGGAGTGAGCGGCGTGCTGGAGGATCCAGTCCTGGAATTACACGATCTCAACGGCAACACCACGCTGAACGACAATTGGCGGAGCGATCAGGCACTCGCCATCAGTGGCAGCGGGCTCGCCCCGGCCAACGACGCGGAGTCGGTTATCACCGCGACACTCGTCCCCGGCGCCTATACCGCGATTGTGCGCGGGAACGCGGACACGACCGGCGTCGCATTGGTCGAAGTTTATAACCTCCAGTAACGGACCCCCAGATTGCGATCGCCGGTGGCTGCGCTCAGCGTGGCCGCCGGCGATGCTCGGCCCGGCCCATCACAAGCGTCCGCGATTTCCTCTATCGGCAGACGAGCAGGTCAAAGGTCGAACGGACCCCATCCTCTCGCTGCAGAGCAAAGCGACGGAGCAGCGAAGCATCCGGCGTTTCCACCGCAGCCGCCGGCAAGTCGAACCACAGGTTTCGCCGCATCTCGCATCACAATTGCTTCCGGTCACCGTATGGCCATGACACTCGAAGAGATTATCGCCCGCGAAGATCAACTCCTGGACCAGATCGCGGAGTCCAAACGCCTCCTCGCCACCTACCAGCTCCTGCGCGCTGAGCGGGAGACATTGCCTTTCCCCGACCGCCCTGCAGTTGCCGCCACCGGGGGCGTCATCGAGTCCCATCCGGAGACAGCGCCTCCATCAGTTCCGCCCCCGGCGGCCGTTCACGTTCTGCCAGCACCGAACCTGGCGGAGTTGAGCAAGGGCTACGGTGGAAGGATTCGGCTGGTCACTTGGGCCATTCGGCAGATGACCGGCGACTTCACGGTCCGCGATATCGCCTCGGTCACGCAGCAGGCAGGGTTTCGGATGCGAGTGGCCAAGGTTTCCGTGGTCCTGAACCGGATGAAAGACGAACGCAAGGTCGAGGAACTGAAAAAGGGCCGCGGGCGCACCCCGTCGCTCTTCCGGGCCACCGCGCGCGTGACCACGGGAGCGCTCGAGCTGGCCGCGCGCCACTGCGCGACGCGCCTACACCGGCGGTATCGCCTGAGCCGATAATCGGCCTCTGCGAGGCAAATAAAACCCCCGCGCGACGGGCGCAACGCCAACAACGACTGGCAAAGACACGCTACGTCCTCCTCTCCGCGGACAACTGGTCCGAATGACAGGCTACGACCTCCCCACGGCTCAAACATGTTGCGAACGCGAGGCTATGGCCTCCATGCGGCTCAAAGATGTTGCGAATGAGAGGCTACGACCTCCACGCGGCTCAAACATGTTGCGAATGCGAGGCTACGGCCCGCGTGCGGCTGACGCAGGGTGCGAACGCCACGCTACGCCCTCCGTGCCGCTCACGAACGTCCGGAATGCGACGCTATTCGGCCCCGGGACATTTGTCGGCGGAAAGAGACGCGACTCCCTGTTTCCCAGCCGCCGCGAGCTCCAGCGCGGTGAGTTCGAGCTTCTCCACACCTGCCGACCGGCGGCATCATCCCGCTTCAAAATTGAACTTTCTACTTCCTCCTTTCTACTTTCTACTTTCCACCCACTACGCCGCCGCCCGCGGCGCGAGCGTCCCCGTCATCCTGATGCGCTACGGCTACCTGCGCGTCCCGCCCGAAACCCTTTCCCCCGACGCCTGGCTCGATCGCTTCGCCGACATCCCGCAGACCGTGGCAAACTGGCTGGAGCGTCGAAAGATTGGTTAGCCACCGATGCGCTTGGGCTCTGGTAAGACAAGATCGCTAAACCGGGTTCCCCTCGTTCCCCTCGTTCCCAAGTTGCACTTGGGAACGCACCTCTCCAAGAAGCTATACTTCCCGCTGAAAACGCACTTGTCCCACAACCTGCGCTTCCCCCACTCTCCACCGATGCGCAGCCGCTACCATGTCCATCAGCATGACCGCGCACACTTCGTCACCTCCACCGCCGTCGCCTGGCTACCGATCTTCACGACCGGCACGCGGTGCGACCTCCTCCTCGACTCGCTCCTTTACTGCCGAGCACACAAAGGCCTGAAGATCTACGCATGGATGATCCTCGATAACCACTCCACGCCGTCCTC
>DASXYO010000150.1:0-25271 GCA_036502465.1 Chthoniobacterales bacterium | reverse complement strand
GCAACGCTGCTCCTACTTGCCCTTTTCCTTCTCCCCGCCTGCCGCCGGGCTGCGGACACCCGCACCCACATCCGCATCTGGCACCAGAAAATCGGTGGCGAACGCGACCTCTTTAATCAGTTCGTTAGGCAATATAATGCCGCCCATCCCGACAGCCTCGTCGAGGTCCTCTACAAGGAAAATGAAGAGCTGCGCAATCTATACATTATCGCCGCGGTTGCCGGCCAGGGGCCGGATCTGATTTACGGACCGGCCGATAACGTTGGCGTCCTTGTCACGACGCAGACCATCCGGCCGCTCGACCAGATCTTCGACGCGGAGTTCTTCGCCCGCTTTATGCCCCAGGGCCTGGTCGATTGGAAAGGCTCGCACTGGCTCGCGGCCGACCAGATCGGCAATCATCTTACCCTGGTCTATAACAGGGCGCTCGTCCCCGAACCGCCCAAAACCCTCGACGAACTCATCGCCACCGGCCAGCGCCTAACGACCGACGAGAATGGCGACGGCAAGGTCGAGCGTTATGGACTGACGTGGAATTACCGGGAACCCTTTTTCTTTATCCCGTTTCTGACCGGCTTCGGAGGCTGGGTCATGGACGCGGACGGGCATCCCTCGCTCGACAACGAACACACCGTGCAGGCCATTCAGTTCATCCTCGACCTGCGCGACAAATACAAGATCATCCCGAAAGAAGGCGACTACGACATCGCCGACATGCTGTTCAAGGAAAGCCGCACGGCCATGATCATCAACGGCCCGTGGTCCTGGGAGGGTTATCATGTTCCCGAAAAGGCCATGGTCGCGCCGTTGCCTTTCAACACCGAGACCGGGCACTGGTGCGAGCCGATGATTTCGGCCAAGGGTTATTCGGTCAATGCCAACGTGCCGCCGGCAAAATTCCCGCTCATCCGTGACCTGGTCACTTTCCTAACGAGTACTGAAGTGCAGGAAAAAATGGCCACCCTACTTGCGACCACTCCAGTCGACCGCTCCGTCCTTGCCTCGCCTGCGATCCAAAATAATCCGGCGCTCGTTGCCTCCATGCAGCAGATCGAGCACGGCCGGCCGATGCCTATCGTGCCGCAGATGCGCCAGATTTGGGAAGGAATGCGCGGCCCGTATCAGCTCGTAATGAGCGGTGCGATCACGGCGAAAGAAGCGGCCCACCGCATGCAGCGCGAGGCGGAAAAAAACATCGCGGACAGCAATCTCTAGCTTTACTCGTTAGGCGGAGAGATTCGTCGGCGCGTAGTGGCGATACCAAGCCATGAAACAAAGCAGCGGATAAATCTGTTTCCGGTGATCGCAGCGGCCGGCAAAGTGTTCGTCGAGGATCTGACGGACGAAAACCGGGTCGAAAAGCCCCGTCTCGGCCACGGCCGGGCCGGAACAGAGGTCTTCGATCGTGGGCCGCATGCTTTGCTGGAGCCAGAGAGCCACCGGCATCATGAAGCCGGCCTTGCGGCGATTGATGATCTCGTCAGGCAAGAGATGACGCACGGCGCGCTTCAGGACATATTTCACTGTCAGCCCGCGCAGTTTATCTTCCGGCCGGATGCGCGAGGCAAACTCGACCACGTCGCGATCGAGGAACGGCCCGCGGACTTCCAGCGAATGCGCCATGCTCGCCCGGTCGACCTTGAGCAGGATGTCGTCCTGCAGGTAGAGCTTGAGGCAAAGATATTGCAGGCGCTGAAAATCACTCTTCAACCCGCTCTGCCGAATGTAGTGCGAGATGTCTTCAAAGGCGTCTTCCCGCAGGAGGCTCTCCTGCAGGCCGGCCGAAAGGAGCCGCTTCTTTTCCGCGTTGCCGTAGCAGCCTAACCAAAGAAGGAATCGCACTTCGGGCGACAGTCCCAGGCCCTTGACGAACTGCTGCATGAGAAACTCCGCGCTGGCGTAACGATGGGAGACCGGGAGGCGCTGCACGATATGGCGCAGCCAATCCCGCCAGCCGGCGGGAAGAAAGGAGAGGTTCTGCACCAGCTTGTGGGCCTGGAAGGCCGCGTAACCCGCGAAGAGCTCGTCCGCACCGTCCCCACCGAGGACGACTTTGACGTGCTCCGCCGCGAGCTGACTCAGGAAGTAAGTCGGAATCATCGAGGCGTCCGCCAAAGGTTCGTCGAGCTTTCGCATGATCTCGGGGAAGAGATCGGTCGCGTGCTGGAGAGTCAGAATTTTTTCGTGATGCTCCGTGCCACAGAAAGCCGCGACCCGGCGCGCGTGGGGAGATTCGTCATAGCTCGGATCGTCGAAGCCGATCGAGAAACTGTGCAACCGATTGCTGGATTGCTGGGCCGCGAGGGCTGTCACGGTACTGGAATCCAGACCGCCGGAGAGAAACAAACCGACCGGCACATCGCTCCGGAGGCGCTTCTCTACCGAGTCGCGCAGGAGGATGAGCAAGTCCTCCGCCCATTCGTCGACGTTTCGGTCGCTGACCGGATTGTCCTCGAGCGGGATATCCCAGTAGCGACCGAGATGAAGGCCGTTTCGATCGAAGAAGAGATAGCTGCCCGGCTCGAGCTTCCGAATTCCACTAAAAATCGTGTGCGGCGCCGGGATGTAACCGTAGGTAAAATATTTGCTGACCGAGAGTGGCTCCAGGCGACGCTCGATACGCGGATGAGCCAGAACCGCCTTGAGCTCCGAGCCAAAAATCAGCTCACCTTTTTGCACCGAGTAATAGAGCGGCTTCACGCCAATCCGGTCCCGGGCGAGGAAGAGCCGCTTTTCGACTTCATCCCAAATCGCACAGGCAAACATCCCGTTACACACCTGCAAGGCGTCGACGCCATCGAGCGCGAATTGTTCGAGCAAGACCTCCGTATCGGAATGCGTGTGAAAAACGCAGCCGCGCGCTTCGAGCCCGGTACGCAGCTCGAGGTAGTTATAAATTTCGCCGTTATAGACGATGTGATAGCGCCCGTCACGGCTCCGCATCGGCTGTGCGCCGCCTTCCAGGTCGATAATGCTGAGACGGCGATGCCCAAGGACGATACCGCGCCCGATATGAACGCCTTCGCCATCCGGGCCGCGCGCGGCAATCGACGCCATCATTCGTCGCAGGATGGTTTCCGCATCCTGCGCCGGCGCGCCTAACTGAGTGAAGCCCGCGATTCCGCACATCCTATTCTTTCCTGTCGATCGGACGGAGATCGTGCATGATTCGAAGCGGAATGCGAAGGAGGAATCGGTGCAAGCGGTAACGGGATGAAAATCGGAGAGTCATCGGCAGAAAAATTCCTCGAGAACCGGCGCACGTTAGGGCTGATCGCGATCATCGCCATCTGCTTTTTTGCCCTAACGAATATCCCGTGGAACCTGGACGACTACGATCAGGCGCTCCAGGCTTACACTTCCTTCGAGATGGTGCAGGGCGGCCATTGGTTTTTCCAGCACACCCCGCATGGATTGATCGCGCAAAAGCCGCCGCTCGTCGGCTGGGCCTCGGCGGCGACCTTTTTTGTCACCAGATCGTGGAACGTGGCCTGGCGCCTGCCCTGTTTTCTCGCGGCCATCGCGATGGCGCTCATCTTGTTCCGGGCGGCGCGGAACGCCTATGGCGCAGCGCCAGCCCTGATCGCGCTCGGCGCGTTCTGCCTGAACCTGCTCAGCGTGCGCCTCGCGACCTTGGTGCGGACGGATATGCCACTCGGGCTTTTCCTTTTTCTTCCGGGTCTCTTGATCTGGGAAAAGATCCGTCGACGGGAAGCCTGGGAGGCGCGGGATCGTTGGGCGATGTTCGCGCTTTTCGCCGCTTCCATGCTGATCAAAGGGCCGATGAATTTCGCCTTCATCCTGCCCGGGATCGTGCTCTACCAATTGCTCGTCGCCAAAAGAAGCGGCACGAGCGCCTGGTGCGGCTGGTGGCCCTGGCTGGCTTCGATCGGCGTCATCCTGGCTTGGACAATTTGCGGGATTAAGTTCGTGCCGACGTTTTACCAGGTGGTTTTTGAAAAGGAATTTCTCGGGCGATTTGGGAGCACGGTCCATCGCGCACAGCCACTCCTCTTTTATCTGCCGCATCTCCTGCAAAAGTTCGCGCCCTGGTCGATCCTCATCATCGTCTTCGCGTTCTTCGCAGCTCGTGCCTCAAAGGAAAGTGGGCGCCGTTTTCTGCGTAACACCGCGCCTGAAACCCTTTGGCTGGTTTTTTGGAGCTTGGGCGGGATCATCCTCATGTCGCTTGTCCCCTCGAAACGCGTCGATCGGATTTATCCGGTGATTCCGCCGCTTTGCCTGCTCCTCGCGGCGCAGATGGCGCAACTTTTGAAAAACGAGGCGATGCGTTCCCGGGTTTTTAAATGGAGCGCGGCGGGACTGCTTTTCTCGATCGTTTTCAGCGGCGGCTATGCAGCGGAAAAGATCGTTTCGAATTACCGCGATCACGCCGACAACCTGGAAAATTTCAGCGACCAGGTGAACGCCGCGGTCGCGGCACATCACTGGCGTTTCGAAGTGATCGAAGGGAAAGGCGGCGGGAGCCAGGGGATGCTCCTCTACCTGCAAAAGCGCCACTTCATTCCTCCCGAGCAGGCGGTCGCGCAATGGAACGCGGGCGCGCTCGACGCCCTGGTGGTGCCGAAGAACCAGATCGACCAACTGCTTCCGCAGTTGCACGGCGCGACCGTCGCTCCATTCCGCACGGTGAAGCGCAAATCGATTCCGCACGTCGGCTTCCTGCTCGTGACGCGCGAGAATTGAATCGCTTGCGCCGATGCGATCATGATTGAGATGTCTTCTGGCTAAATGGGCAACGCGAACTTCCGGACCCGGCTCTTCATCACACTGCTGCTTGCCCCGGCGTTGTTCGTCGTGCTCGCGGTCGTTCTTTTCCCGTTCGTTTTCAACGTCATCCTCTCGTTTTCAAACGCGAACCTTTATCACATTCGCGATTGGCGGCTGATCGGCTTCGCCCAGTACGTTTCGGTTTTTCAGCAGCAACTCTTCTGGTCGATCCTGCTCAAGACGGTGATCTGGACGGTGGTCAATATCATCTTCCACGTCGCGATTGGCGTCTTTCTCGCGGTCGTGTTGCACCAGAAATTTATCCGCGGAAAATCGATCTGGCGCGTCGCGCTTATCCTGCCCTGGGCGCTGCCGCAATACATCAGCGCGCTGACCTGGCGCGGGATGTTCAATTACGAATACGGCTCGGTGAATCTGCTCATCACCAAATATCTGCACCTTACTCCGGTGCAGTGGCTCACTTCGCCCTTCGAGGCCTTTCTGGCCGTCATCATTACCAATATCTGGCTCGGTTTTCCCTTCATGATGGTGATCGCGCTCGGCGGTCTGCAATCGATCCCAGACGAGCTCTACGAGGCCGCCGACGTCGATGGCGCTTCGAAGTGGTTCCAGTTCTGGCACATCACGGCGCCGCTCCTGCGCCCGGTCATGATCCCGGCGATCACGTTAGGCACGATCTGGACTTTCAATAATATCAACGTCGTCTGGCTCGTCTCGAACATGGGCGAGCCGGCCGATTCGACGCACATTCTCGTCTCCTACGTCTACAAGGCGGCCTTTAACATGTATCGCTTCGGTTGGGCCGCGGCCTTGTCCGTCGTCATCTTCGCCATCCTCTTCATTTTCGCGCAGGTCTTCCTGAAAAACACTCGCGCGACCGAGCCGGTTTATTGAGCACTTACTGCTCGACGCCCCGGCCCGCTTCCGGCAGCCTCGGGAGCGAAGGGAATTTTTTTATGCGTATTTTTCTCGCAGTGCTCCTCGGCGCGATCGCGATGTTTATCTGGTCGGCAATCGCCCACATGATGCTTCCGCTTGGCGAGGCCGGTCTGCGCGACTTGCCTAACGACTCTGTCCTGAAAGCGCTGCAAAACGAGCTGGGCGATCAGGCGGGCCTTTATCCGTTGCCCAGTTTCGGCCTGGGACCAAACCCAACCGGCGCCCAGCGACACGAGGCGATGCAGCGTCTGGACGAGCGAGTGGCAAAATACCCGTCCGGTTTGCTCATGTATTTTCCCGCCGGCAGCCGGCCGCTCGCGATGGGTCGCTGGCTGGCGGTCGAGTTCGGCGCCGAATTCCTCGAGTCGCTCCTGGTGGTTGTGCTTCTAAGCAGGACGCGCCTAACGAGTTTCGGAGGACGGGTTGGATTTGTCTTTCTCGCCGGCGTCCTGGCCGCGATCGCGACCAATATTTCCTATTGGAATTGGTACGGCTTTCCGACCACTTACACCGTTTCTTATATGGCGATGCAAATTATCGGGTTCCTTTGCCTCGGTCTGGTGGCGGGATTGGTCTTAAAAAAGCATCAGTTCGCGAATTGAGAATCGCGGAGCCTCATCGCTGCGCCGCTTCGTATTCTCTCGTCTTCAGCGCGTAGATAATGAAGCAGATGCCGCCCACGACAAGCATCACTGAAAGCGTCTGTCCGCGGGTGAATGGCCCGGTCAGGGGCGCGTCCGGCTCGCGGAAAAATTCGACGACCACCCTAACGAACGCGTAGAGGAGCAGGAAAAGCCCGGCCAGCATTCCGCGCGGCTGCTTCGTGCGAACGCGCAGGAACCAAAGGCAGGCAAAAAGAAACGCGCCCTCCAAGAGCGCCTCGTAAATTTGCGAGGGATGCCGCGGAGTCAGCGTTTGATGGAACACACCCTGCAGCGCCTGATCCGTCCGCGCCTGCTCGATGATTTCGTTGAGGCCGCCGACCTCGGGCCGCACGGCGTGGGCCGCGGCCAGCGTGCGCGCGCCGATCTCCGGCAGGTCGATCGCTTCCTTCGGGAATTGCATCGCCCACGCTACTTGCGCGGCACGGCCGTAGAGCTCGCCATTGATAAAATTTGCGCACCGCCCGAGGAATAATCCGACCGGCGCGACGACCGCGATGTTATCCGCCAGGCTGAGCCAGGAAATGCGCTGCGAGCGAGCGTAGAAAAAAGTCGCCAAGGTCAGGCCGATCATTCCGCCATGACTCGACATACCGCCGTCCCAGACGCGGAAGACGAAAAGCGGATCGGTCAGGATCTGGCCGGGGCGGTAAAAAAGAACAAAACCGAGCCGGCCGCCCACAACCACGCCTAACGATGCCAGCAAAATGAAGTCGCCCACCTTGGCGGGCGAGAGCGCGCAGTAGCGGTGCTGGGCCAGCCAGCGAAGAAGGAGAAATCCGCAGAAAAACGCGAGGAGGTAGGAAAATCCGTACCAGCGAATCCCAAAACTCGGCCCGAACTTGACCATGAAGGGACTGAAATTATCGATGTAGTACGCGATCAAGCCGGCAAGGTAGATCAGGCAATCCCGATTGCGGAGAAGAAAAATTTTGCCGATGACCGTCCAGCCGGTTCAATGTTTGTCCTCGCGTGAGACCAACTCTTTGCTTCCTCTTCCTCGCGCTCGCAAGCCTTTCCGCCGGCAATCTCGAACCGGCGGCAGTGCGGCGGGCAGCGGAATATTCGGCGGCTCACCGCGGCACTTCCTTCCTCGCCATCCAGAATGGCAAAACGTTGCTCGAGCAATATCCCGGCAAGGCGACAGCCGACGATCCGCAGCGCATTTACAGCGGGACCAAGGCCTTTTGGAATCTGACCGCCCTGGCTGCGGCGGAGGATGGAATCCTCGATCTCGACGAACGTGTTGCCGGCACGATCGCTGAGTGGCGGAAGGATCCGCGCAAGGCTCGGGTCACAATCCGGCAGTTGCTCGATTTTTCGTCCGGGCTCGCGCCGGGCTTTAAGCTTCAGGTCAACGAATTTCGCGATCGCGATAAGACCGCCCTTCGACTGCCGATCGTGGCTGAGCCGGGAAAAGCCTTCATCTACGGTCCGGCAGCCCTCCAGGTTTTCCACGAAGTCTTGAAGGAAAAAATCCACGGCAAAACGCCGACCGAATATCTCGAACGGCACGTCCTGAAAAAAATGCGCCTCGGTCCGCAGCGTTATCTCGACGACCGGGCGGGCAATCCTCTTCTCGCCGCCGGCTTTGTCCTTACCGCGCGACAATGGGCGAAAATGGGCGCCCTGGTGCTCGAGGAGGGCAAGCCAGTCGTAAAGCCAGATTCGCTCGCGCAATCCTGGCGCGGCTCGCCGGCGAACCGCGCCTTCTCGTTAGGCTGGTGGAACAACCAAGCCGCGCCCAATGGTCGCGAATTCGATTTTGAAGACATGCTCACGCCCAAATGGTCTCGCCAGGATTGGCGCGGAGCCTGTCTTTGCCGCGACGCGCCGCGCGACCTCGTCGCATGCATTGGGTCAGGTTATCAACGGCTTTACGTGATCCCATCGCTCGACCTGATCGTCGTTAGGCAAGGGACCGGAGGCCGATTTTCCGACGCGCGCTTTCTGCGTCTCCTGCTGGGAAAGTAGCCGGTCAGGGACAGCGGATGACCGGGCGGGTCATGTGGATCAATCGTCAGTGCGCCGCCATTTGTCGGGATGCAAAATCCGAGCGGTCGGTTCGGGAGGGACGGCGATGCGATAGGCCGCATCTGGTCGGCCGGTGATTACGGATCCAACGCGTAAACTTCCACCAACGCCACCCCAGTGGAGCTATTTGCGCCCCTCACAATCGCGGTGTACGCGATGCCCTTAGGGTTCCCAGGCAAGGTGGCTACGATGGCTGATTCCAGGTCGCTCTTCGGACTAAGGCCGGTGTCGAGAATCTCCGCCATCTGGGTATCGCGCCAATTGTCATTGATAGCCACCAGAGTGCCTTCTCCGTCGCGCAATTCCAATGTTGGATCGGGAAGCGTTCCCTCCACCGCGCCCGCCCCTAAGGAGGGACCAATCGCGCGCACCATGACCCGCTGCGGGCTGCTGCCGACCAGGATAAGACCCCCAATCAAGACGTTGTCGCCCGCTTGTACCTGGCCGCGGGTAGAGATATTGGCGAGCTTGGAATCAGCGGCCGCATCAAGATCATACACCTCGATAATCCCGAGGCCGGCCTTCCCGTTGACCCCTTCGATGACGGCAGTATAGGCAATTCCGTTGGCGCTTGCCGGCAAAGTCACAATTAGCGCTGCCTCAAGGTTATTCGCCGGTGCGAGACCGGTCGCGCTAATTTCGGTTTTCTGAGAGCTCCGCCAATCGTCGTTCATGGAGATAACCGAGCCATCCTCTCCGTAGAGCGTGAGAAAGGGATCTTCGAGTTTACCCAACAACGGAAGTGACGGTCCCAGGGCTCGCACAATCACCTTCTTTGGCTGCGTCCCAGTAATAATGAATCCACCAATACCGACATCCGGCCCTACACCTATAACCAGACGAGTCGAGATGTTTGCGAGCACGGTGGATGGCGTAGGAGTTGGAGTTGGAGTTGATGTTGGCGTTAGCGTAGCTGTTGGCGTGGGCGTGGGCGTCGGTGTTGGTGTTGGGGTTGGGGTTGGGGTTGGGGTTGGGGAAGCCGTCGCCGTCGGGGTAGGAGTTGGAGTGGGGGTAACTGTTGGCGTGGGCGTTGGACTTGGTGTCGAATTCAAAGAGGCGATTGTGAAACTTCCAATCCGGGTGCGCCAGTTGAACGAACTCGTCGCGGAATAATACTCAGTCGTATACCAGAAGGTGGCGTCGTCGACCGGGTCCACGGTTAGCGCACCGTAGTCTCCCCAGCGGTTACCGCTGCCGGTCTGGCTGCCGGTGCCGTCGAAGAGGTGGGCCTCCCCCTGCCCGAGGGTATTTGGCGGATCGGTCGCAAGCCGGCCAGCATAACGTATCTGCGGATTAAGCGAGGCGCTTGATGCGCTAAAGCCCACAGCCAGGTTACCCTCGCCATCCATCGCCACGCTGCCTAACCAGCGTGAGGTATCGTCCGGTTGATAGGTGCTTTCCTGGAAAACCGTGACTGGCCCATCGGTCACCCCCCGCAATTCAAACCAGCGAATAGCGCCAACCCCGCCGGACTTGACACTAAAGGTGCCCACTAACGATTCGTGGTCGCCAAAATTCCGGTAAGCCAGCCGGAACATCAGCCGGTCGCCGATGCCATCCAGCTTGTCCGAGTTGGAAGTGCCAGCCTGCGGAATGCAGGCTCTCGTGCTTGGACAGAGCGCGATGAAGCCCGCGCTCGGCGGCGTGGCAAAAGTCGTGAAGGTCGAATTTGCCGGAGTGCCGAAGTCGACGTGGAAATGGTAAGCCGTGTATAGGTTGCCGCTGGGAAAACCGAGAAAAGTATTCGGCGCGCCCTCGGGCGGCAGCGTCAGGCCGTCCAGGTCCGCCGGCAGGAAAGGCGCAACCGAGCCGCCGAGTGGATCGACCGGGCTGATGAAAGTCGCCGCCGCACCCGCCAGCATCGATGTCCGATCAAGCGCAAATGGTTGCGGACCGAGATAACTCGAGCCGTCGGAACTGAAGACGTTCATACTCATGTAGTAGGCGTCGGGCCAGACCGAGAGATGCGGGTAATCGTAAAAGTTCGAGCCCAGATGAAAGCCATAACGATTATAAGTGCCGGTCGCGTCGCTCGTGGTCGAGACGGCGACGCATTCGTCGGTGATCGGAGAACCGCCGGTAGCAGAAGCAAACTGCGAAATGAGCCAGCGGTCGGCCAGTTGATCGTAAAGCACGACCGGATCGCCCGCCCCGCCCGTCTGGCAGGCGCCGCCGAACCCATTCCAGAGCGAAGCGATGCTGTTCGGGCCAAGGGCGGAATCGCCGGTCGCTTTGTCGAAGACTTGGAAGGCCTCGTTCACCATCTGCACGTATTGGGTCGCGCCGACGGCGCCGTTCGTGTCGGGCGGCGCGCAGTTACAGCCGACTCCCGGAAAAGCAATCCCATCGAAGCTGAGAATCGGCTCGGAAATTCTCGGTGCGAGCTGGCGCAGCAGGCCGCCGCGATCGACTACCGGGTCGGTGCTGTCAATGTGCGAGTTAGGAATCTTCGGGTTTTCTGCCGCCTCGCGTTCCTGATGTCGATCGAGGCGATCTGCGGCGGCCAGATCACGCAGCGGCCGCGAGACATCGTGATGATACGAAGGCACCACCTCGACCCGGCCTGACGCCTGAGTCCAACCGGGAGTGGCTGCGAAAAGCAAGCAGCCGCAGACAGCGAGGCGCTTGGTGCGGAAGACAAAGGTTGGCGTCGATCTCATGTCAGCGGGCGCGGGTGTCTTCGCATGGGGCGAGGACGACCGATCTTAAGCAGGAGCTGTTCCGGACGGGCTGAGAAACGAGGTGCGGAGATCGGCCCGCACCGGTTTGCAGAATCAGCGCCCTTTATCCGGCGCCTGCCGGGGCGAGAGAAAGTAGACGACCAGCCCAAGAAGAGCGGTTGCCAGCCCCCAGAACGACGCCTGGCGCGTCGAGGGATCCTCCAACATGTGCCAAAGCATCCAGCAGCTGATGGCGAGAAAAATCAACGGGGTAATTGGATAGCCCCAAGTGCGATATGGCCGCGGCAGATCCGGGCGCCTCCAGCGCAGGACGATCACGCCCAGGACCGTAAAAGTGGACGAAAGCATAAGGCTGAACTGCACGTAATTGACTACTTTTTGGAAAGTCGTGACCAGGATGAGCAGGTTGACGATCGCAAATTGCACCAAGGTAGCGCGCACCGGAATGCCTCGCGCGGTGCGCTTCGCCAGCCAGGATAATGCCCGCAGGTCCTCTCCCATCGTCACGGTCACCCGCGGGCCGATCCACATCATCGCGCTCACCGCCGAAACGAGCCCGAGAGCGATGAATACCGCCATCACCTTGCCGCCGGCTTCGCCAAAAATATGCTGCCCGGCGATTAGCCCGACTTCCTGTTTCCCGACCATCTCGGCAATCGGCGTCGTGCGCAGGAAAACCGCGTTGATCCCGAGATAGAGAAACGTCACGAGGAGCGTTCCCAGTCCCAGCGAGAGCGGAATGGTGCGGCTTGGATTGCGCACCTCGCCGACGATGTAAGTCGAGGCGTTCCAACCCGAGTAGGCATACATGACCCAGTAAAGACTGATCGCAAAAGGCGTGCTCACGATCAGCGCGCGATCGGGTGGAGAGGGCACGAAAGAAATCCCCTGCGTGCCTTTGACATAAAATCCCGCGGCGATAATGACGAGGATCACCGCCACCTTCAGGATCGTCGAAGTATTCTGGAAGCCGCTCCCGAGACGCAAATCCCAAAGCAGAAAAAGCGTCGTGATCCAAACCAGACCGAGGGAAAGCAGGAGCGGATTCAACCCGGGCACGACACCGGCGAGATAAGTCCCAAAAGGAATCGCCGCGATCGCGACGGGCGCTGCAAATCCGACCGTGGCGGAAATCCAGCCCGCCACGAAGCCGACCGCCGGATGGTAAATCTCTCGCAAAAAATGGTACTCGCCCCCCGACCGCGGCATCGCCGCTCCGAGTTCGGCATACGAGAGCGAGCCACAGAGCGCGCAGACGCCACCGATTCCCCACAGCGCCATGATGGCAAAGCCGCTCGGTAAATCTCCCACTTGAAACCCGAGACTGGTAAAGATCCCGGTGCCCACCATGTTCGCCACCACGATGCAGGTCGCGGTCAGGAGCGAAATGGTTCTTGGTCTGCGCGCAGAACTGCCGGTCTTCACCGGCGATCATCTACTGGCTGCACCCTCCGGATTCAATCGCGAACCACGGATTGGGTAAATCACCGGGCGAGCAAGGCAGACTTTGCCTAACGAAAAGCTAAAGGGCCGCGGAGCGAACTCCGCGGTCCTTATTCACCACTCACCGTTCGGAAAAATTACTCCGGCCCGTGCGGTCCGGTGCCGCGCAGGGTCGCAAGCGCATCGAGCTTTTTCTGCTGATCGGCATTGAGGAGCGGGCGAATCTGAGCGTCCAGTTGCTTCAAGACGGCATCCGCCGCGGTCCGCGCCTGCTGGTGAATGGCGTCGAGCTGCGGCTGGACGGTTTTCACCATTGCTTCGACCTGTGTTTTTTGCGCATCGGTCAGGTCGAGCGTGTGGGTCAGCATGCCGGTTAGGTTGGGTCGATGATGACACATCGGGCCGGGTTCGCCGGGCGCTTGCGCGCGGGCGAATTGTCCGAAGCCGAAAGTGGCCGCAGCGCAGAGGGTCAGGAGAGCGAGTTTGGTTGGTTTCATATCTTTCTTTCGTTAGTTGGATTTGAGGCAGCGGGATTGCTGATTGTTTTGAGAGACGTCCTGTTTCCGCGCCCGGTTACAGGTTTCGCAGAGAAATTTCGCGCGGATGAATTTGCCGCCGCGGGATGTAACCTTTTCCCGCGGAGCGTGTCTATCACTTGATGTGGACCCGCTCCGCGACCGCCCATGCCAGATGAGAGTTTCGATGAGCAGGTCTGCCTACGACGCCTTGCCGAGGGAGACGAGAGTGCCGCGCGCGAAATGCTGCGTCACTTTCATCCCTTCGTCGTGCGGCTGGTCCGATCGCATTTGCCGCGGCGGATGAGCGAGGAGGATCTGACCCAGATGATTTTTATAAAGATATTTCAGAACCTCGACCAATACGCCGGGAAAGTGCCGCTCCGGCACTGGATCTCGCGCATCGCGGTCAACACCTGCCTCAATGAATTGCGGGCGGAAAAACGGCGCCCGGAATGGCGGCTGGCGGACTTTGACGCCGAGACTTCGGCCGCGATCGAGCAGCTCGCCCGCACCGAAACCGACCTTGCCGCGCCGGACGATGAACGGGTCGCGAAAGAACTGTTGCACAAATTACTCGCCCAACTACCGCCGCAGGATCGCCTTCTCGTCACCCTGCTTCATCTCGAAGAGCGTTCCGTGCAGGAAATCCACGGGCTCACCGGCTGGAGCCGGGCCGCGATTAAAGTTCGTGCTTTCCGGGCGCGCGCGAAAATGAAAAAGATGTTAAGCAAAACCGCGGCCCTGACGCCTAACGTCGTCTCATGAACATGGAACAATTTCTCCACCGCGTTTTCGCGCTCGCCCGGCGCAGTCCTGATCCTGATGTCAGCGGGCTCCCTTTCGGCCTCGAGACGACTGTCCTCGCACATTGGCGCGACGCCGTTAGGCAAGGGCCGGTCAACGGCGGTCTGCTGCGCGGTCTGCGCTGGGGGGCTCTGCTCGCCTGCGTGATCGCTCTTCTCGTCAGCGCGCTCGCCAGCGACGAGCTGATCGCCTTCAAAGATCGCTTCGACCCCGAGGCGCGCGTCGCCGATTCGGCGGTCGCAAGCTACGACTATGATTAGCTCTCGCGCAGTCCGCGTCACGCTTTACGCCACGCTCATTTTCCTCGCCGGAACGATCACCGGCGCCTTCATCGCCCCGCACTTTGGGCGGGCCTTCATGCGGCCGCCCGATCCAAAGCAAATCTCCCAACACATGATGGACCGACTCCAATCCGGTCTCGACCTGACCCCGGACCAGGCGGCAAAAATCAAACCGCTCGTCGAGAAAATCGGCTCCGACATGGAAATGATTCGTCGTGATACCAGCAAACATGTGCACGATCGAATCGCGGAGACCAACGCGCAGATCACCCAGCTCCTGACCCCGGAACAGAAGGACAAATTCATCAAAATGGAGGCCGAGCACCGCAGGCGCCTGGCTCGTTGCCGTCCTTGGGGCGAACCGCCGAGTCCCGGGCCGCCTCCGTAGCGTGGAGCGAAAGACCCATCCTCTTGCGGTCGCATCCACGAATCCACCTCATGGAGGGGCGAGTTAACCTTCCGGCAGGTAACTTCTTATGAAAACATCACTGGTTTTATTGTTAGGCGTTCTCCTTTGCACAAGCGGCTGCGTGGTTGGCCCGCCGGCTCCTCCTCCGCCCGTGGGCGTCGTGAGCAGGGGTAGTGTCGTTGTGGCGGTCGGAGACCGGCCCTACTACACGCGTGGACCATATTACATCGAGACAGGGCGCCGTTACGTTTGGATTCCGGGACATTGGGCTCATCGGCATGGTCGCCGGGTCTGGATCCACGGGCACTACACGCTACGCGGCTAGACCTGCGCGCCCGGCGCCGGGGAAGATTTCCACCCAAAAACACGCTCGAAGTAGGCCTGCAGTGTGATCGGGTCGAAGGAATCGCTCCGGTAGCCGAGATAGCCATCTGGCCTAACGAGAACGACGCCTCCCTCGGTTATCCCGTAGGCGGCGTGGGCCAGACCGCTCAGGTCGCGTAGTTCCGCCGGCAGGCCGCTCGCGCCGCGTGCGATCCGGTATGTATCGAGAACATCCGCCGGCAACGCGCTGAGCGCGCCGGCGATTCGTTCCGCCTTGGCCGAAGAGTCGCCAGACGCACCGAGAAAGAGCAACAAAATGTGGCGCGGCGTCCGAAAAATCTCGAAGAGCCGCCGCGCCCGATCGTCCTCGTCGCGCAGCTCGGCATCGGGTGCGCGGTCACCCGCGCGAAGCCGCCCGCCGCCGTGGTTTTCCACGATTCCGCTCTCCCCATAGGTAACATTCAACTCCGCCAGCCGATCTGCGATTTTATCGCCCACAAAATCGATTCCGCTCACCCGCGGCAGGAGAAAATCACGCACGCTTTGCGCGACCGAGTTGCGCACCGTCGCCATGCGCGTGATCCGATCGGTCAGATTGAGCACGTCGCGCGCAACCGGTTCGCGCTCGATATGATAACTCCCAAGGAGTTGCGCCGGCGCTATTCCCCTAACGACCAGCGCAAGTTTCCAGCCAAGGTTAAAGGCGTCCTGAATGCCGGTGTTCATCCCCTGCCCGCCCGCCGGGCTATGAATGTGCGCAGCGTCGCCTACCAGGAAGACGCGGAGCTGCCGGAATTGCCGCACCTTGCGATGCGAGATGTGAAAACGCGACATCCAGATCGGATCGGACGCCCGCGCCAGCGGCGGCCCGCGGCGCTCGAGCAGAGATTGCACTTCGCCTAACGAGATTTCGGGCAGCGTGAGATCGCGCGATTCCGGCGGGATGTTGGCCACGATTCGCCAGAGATTCTCCGAAAACGGAATGATTCCCAGAACGCCGTCGTCGCCCAGGAAAAGATGAACCCGGTCACGCGTCAGGGCAAAGTCCAACTGCACATCGGCGAGAATGAAACTCTCGTTGTATTGCGCGCCCTCGAAATCCATTCCGAGGATGTGGCGCGTCGTGCTGTGGGCGCCGTCGCAGCCGACAATCCAGGGAGTTTCCACCGTTTCTTCACGACCGTCGGCATGACGCAGGTTTGCCTGTACCGCCTCGCTCGTTTGCGTAAAACTGACCAGTTCGACGCCGCGTTCGACCGCGATTTCGAAAGTGCCGAGTTGTTCGCCTAACAATCGCTCAGTTTCCGTCTGGGGAAGGCTCAGTGCGAAGGGGAACGGACTGGCGATGGAGTTGAAATCAACCCCACCGATCGGCTCGATTCGATGGTGAAGCGAAAGTCCATGCAACCGATGGCCGGCGGCCAGAAAACGATCCGCCAGGCCCATCATCTCAAATGTCTCGAGAGTGCGCGGAAAGATGGCCAGCGCTCGCGAAGTCTGCGCCGACTCCGGGGCTCGCTCGATGATTCGACACGTCACCCCATGACGCGCCAGTTCGTTAGCCATCGTTAGGCCGACCGGTCCCGCACCGATCACGAGCGGGACGGGCGAGTCTGCTGTCATTCGATATTATATCACATCAGGGCGTCCCGCTGGGAACGCGATGATCCGAGCGCACTCACCTAGAGCTTCCATTTTTTCGGAAGCTTCTGTTTAAGCGTGTCGACCTCGGCGAAGAGATCGCCCATTTTCTCGACCCGCTTGAGCGTCTCCTCACAACGGAAGACGAGACGCTTCGTGTCCTTCTTTTTCAACGTCTGCTCGACTTCCTTCCAGGTCACCGGCGTGGAGGCGGTTGGTTCATCTTTCGCGCGCAGAGAGTAAACGCAGATCGTCGTCTTGTGCTCATCGTTCTGGCTCCAGTCGACGAAGATTTTTCCCTTCCGCAACGCTTTCGCCATCTTCGAAACAATAAGTTCGGGATGTTCACGCTCGAGGTGTTCGGCGAGGGCGTGCGACAACTCTTTAGTCTGATCGTAGGTGACTGGGGTATTGAGCGGAACGTAAATTTGCAGTCCCTTGGAACCGGAAGTTTTCGCCCAGCATTTTAACTTCATCGTTTCCAGAATGTCGCGGAGCCAGAGCCCGACCTGACAACACTGCACAATGTCGGCCGGCGCGCCGGGATCGAGGTCGAAGACCATCATGGTCGGGCGAGTCACGTCCTTTTTGCGGGAGAGCGAAGTATGGAGCTCGATATCGGCCAGGTTTGCCGCCCAGACGAGGGTCGGGAGATCCTGCGCCAGGCAATACTGCATGTCGCGCTGGTTGCCTTCGCTCCAGACCTTCGCCGTCTTGACCCAGCTCGGTCGATGTGTCGGGCAGTTCTTTTCGTAGAAGAACTCGGCTTCCACTCCGTTCGGGTACCGCTTCATCGTTAGGGGACGATCCTTCAGATGCGGCAGCAGAACGGGCGCGATCTGGATGTAATAATGAATCATCTCGCCCTTGGTGAAACCGGCTTTCGGCCAGAGAACCTTGTCGAGGTTGGAGACCGCGAGCGTGCGATTTTCGACGACCAATTGGGCTTTCTTGCTCATGCGGCTAAGAAGTTATCGCGCCGGGGCGGCGGATCGCATGTATCTCTTGCTGCCACGTCACGAGAAGAACCTCTCCGGCGAAAGCATCGGTTGCGGCTGGCAGATGCGGGCCACGCAATGTTCCCAGGTTTCGTGGCCGCTCAGGATCAATATCTCGACCCGCAGGAAGTAAATCGGCACTTCCGGTTTCGTTAGGCGCGGGAAACGAACGGCATCCTTCTCGGTCGTCACGATCATATCGACGTCACGCCGGATGCAGCGGTTGATGAAGCTCTGCAGCTCCGCCTCGGTGTAGCGATGATGGTCGGTGAAGCGTTTTGCGAGTTCGATCCTGGCTCCAAGCTTGCCCAAGCCATCCTCGAAACTTTCCGGTGCCGCGATTCCGCAAAAGGAGCCGATGTAGGTGTCGGTCAGACGGCCGAGAGGAAGCTGTTCGCCAGTGTAAACATCCTGCAAATAGAGGGGCTGATGGGCACACTCGATGATCTCGGCCGTGCGATTATAGCGCCGGATGCGGGCGATCAGCTCGTCGTTAGGCTCGCCCGTGCTCTTGGTTATGAAAATGTAGCTCGCCCGGCGCAAGTTCCTCGGCGGCTCGCGCAGAGTGCCGCGGGGAAGAAGGAATTCGTTCCCGAATGGCGCCTGCCGATCGATCAAGACGATGTCGAGCCGGTGCTTGAGATGCAGGTATTGCAGGCCGTCATCGAGGAGTAGGGTGTCGGCTTTCATTTCGCGAATGGCGTGCAGCCCGCTCTTCACCCGGTCCTTGTCCACGAGCACGATCACGTCCTTCAGGTTATTCGCCAGCATGTAGGGCTCGTCGCCGGCGGTCAGCGAATCGAGGAGAAGCGATTGCCCGTCGGAGACAATTCGCGGCGGGTCCGGCGCCACGCCGCGAAGACGATCCAGCAAGGTGCGCTTGGACGGTTTCGCGACGCTCTTGTAGCCGCGGCTGAGAATGGCGACGCGCCGTCCGCCCGCCTGCAGAGCACGCGCAAATTTCTCCACGATCGGAGTTTTGCCCGTGCCGCCGACAGTCAGATTGCCGATGCTGATGACGAGACAACCAAGAGCGCGCTCGCGGAGGATGCGTTTCCGGTAAAGAAAGAGCCGCAGCTGAACGATGCGGGCGTAGACTAACGAGAGTACAAAAAGCAGTCCCCGCAGCATGGCGGCGCGAGGCCCGTGACGACGTCCGAGGATGACGTCGATCGCGAATTGCTCGAGATTCTCAAGCCAGCGGCGCATCGGGAACGAAGATGGAAATGACGATGCGCACTCCGTCGTTATCGGCCGCCGTGATCCGCGTCTCGGCGTCGGTCAAACCGGAAGCCTCGAGCATGGCGGCGGCGACTTCTTCCGGCGCCCGGAGAGTGAGGCAGGCGATGGTGGAACCGGAGCCGCTCAGGAAACCGCCCAGCGCCCCCGCCTTTTCCGCGGCGGCGATGACTCGGTCGAGAAAAGGAACGAACTTTGCTCGAAAAGGCTGGTGCAGATGATCGATCAGGGCACCCTGCAGGTTTTCGTAGTGGCCACTCGCGAGCGCGGCGGTGATGAGGCAGGCGTTGCCGCAGGACTCGACCGCGCGCAGGCGATTGATCTCGTTAGGCAAGACCCGGCGTGCTTCCGCGGTCTTGATTTCAAAGCTCGGAATCAGGAGGACAAAACGGAGTCGCGGATCGAGCGGAAATTTCTGGTGCCGATTATTCCGGGCCACGACAAAGCCGCCAAACTCGGCCGGGGCGGCGTTATCGGGATGACCTTCCAGCTCCGCGCAAAGACCAAAAATCTGGGCCCGCTTGAGGGGGCGATCGACGAGCGCGTTAAGACCGTGGAGAACTCCGAGGCGGATCGTGACACTGCTCCCAAGCCCCCGCGAGCGGGGTACTTCACCCGCGACGGTGCAGGAAAAAGCGAACGGCTCGCAGTCGGCCGCCTTGAAGAAACGGCGAGCGGCCTGTTGTGCCATCGTGCCAGCCTCGGGGCGTTCGGACCGGGCCACCGTGACGAAGTTATAGATCTGCAAAGCGACCCCGAGGCAGTCGAAGCCGGGGCCGAGATTCGAAGTGGTGGCAGGAATGCGCACCGTGATCTGTTGCTTTTTCAAAGGAATCCGCCTGAGAATACCGACGAACCACAAGTGGCCCGCCTGATTCTAACGCGGGAGGTACAGGCAGCAAGACACGGGCGAAGGGAGAAATGAAAGACTGGATCGATTTCGGACTGGTGCGCGATTTTGCTGCGGAAAATACCGCCGCCTATCGCCTCTGCACCAAGCCGGACGGCTGGGTGGAGCGTTACGGCGGCGATGCGCTGGTCTCCTACAAAACCGAGTCGGCCCGTGAAGAAATCCTGCACGAGCTGAACGAGTGGACTCTGCTCGCCAGCCAACCATTTCAACGCGTCTTTGGCCGATTCCTGCCGAAGCAAAACGCCGAGCGAAATCCCCCTGTCCTCCTCTCCGGCGGCGCGGAGGAGTCCCTCCAGACCACCGTCCTCGAACGCGGTGTTTGTTACGGGCTGGATTTCGCGGCCGGGTATTCGACCGGACTGTTTCTCGACCAGCGCGAGAATCGCCAGTTCGTCAGGCGGGCCACGCCGCGTCGGATGCTGAATTGTTTCGCCTATACCTGCTCGTTTTCGGTCCTCGCGGGAATGGCCGGTGCGGAAACGCTCAGCATCGATTTTTCCAAGAAATCGCTCAATCGCGGCCGCGACAATTTCATGCTCAACCGGCTCGCGACCGATCGCCAACGCTTCATGGCGGACGACGTCGTCTCCGTGCTTCCGCGGCTCGCGCGCAAAGGTAAGCGCTTCGACATGATCATTCTCGACCCTCCGACTTTTTCGCGCTCAAAAACCGGCCGCGCCTGGCAGGTCGAACATGATTTCGAGAAGCTCCTCCTTTCCGCACTCGAAGTGGCGGAGCGGGACGCGAAGATCCTGCTTTCGACAAATTGCACGCGCTTGAACGAACGCGCGCTGGAGGTGATGGGCCGCTTTTGCCTGAAGGCGACCCGGCGCGCCGGCAGCTTCCAGGCCACGGCGAAGTTGCCCGATTTTCCACCTGGAGTGGCGGCCCGCTCGATTTGGATGATATTGCGCTAACCAATTTTCAGGACGCGCAAAGGGCCGTCACCATCCGAAGAATACTTATATGGACAGGGAACAAATGACCGGAGCTTCCGGGGATATCGCGGAACGCGGGCTTCAGTACACCAAAGACCAGTGGGACGAGCTCCTCTCGCAGACGGAAGACTTCGTCCGGGCCAACCCGACCCGGTCCCTTCTTTACGGCGTCGCCGCCGGGTTCATCCTCGACCGGTTACCGATTTTCCGAATCCTCGGGGCGTTCCTTCGCCTTTTCCTGATGGCGTTCAAACCTGCCATCCTGATCTACGGCGCGATGAAGCTGTATCAGACGACGAAAGAACAGTAGTCGTTAGGCCGGAACAGCGGGGCCAGTCGCGCTCGCTATTTGTCGAGCGTAAAGCCGACCTTCACCGTCACTTGCCAGTGATGGATTTTATTCTCCTCGATGTGCCCGCGGGTTTCGATCACTTCGAACCAACGCATGTTGCGGACCGTTTGCGCCGCGAGGGAAATCGCATTCTGGACCGCATCCTCGATGCCCGTCGTGGAGGAACCGACCAGCTCGATTTTTTTGTAAACGTGTTCGCTCATTCTCGATAGTCGCCGGGCACGATCAGAACTCAAACGCGAATTCTCCCGGTTGAACTTTGCGTTGAGCCGCTGGGAGGCGCTTGATAGCGTTCGATTCTGCCATGGAAAAAAATATCGAGTCCCACCTTAAAGAAACCCGTGTCTTCAATCCCGCTCGCAGCTTTTCCTCCAAAGCGCGCATCGGCAGCCTCGATCAATATCGGCGGATGCACCGCGAATCGATTCGCCAGCCGGAAAAATTCTGGGCGCGCGAGGCGCGCGAGCTGACCTGGCAGAAGCCGTGGACAAAAGTCCTCGAATGGAAGCCGCCTTTCGCGAAATGGTTCGTCGGCGGAAAGCTGAACGTCTCGGAAAACTGCCTCGACCGTCACCTGAAGGGACCGCGCCGGAACAAGGCCGCTCTCATCTGGGAAGGCGAGCCGGGCGAGAAGCGCACTCTCACCTACCAACAGCTGCATCGCGATGTCTGCCGGTTCGCCAACGTCCTGAAGCGAAACAAAATCCGGAAAGGCGATCGCGTTATTATTTATCTGCCGACCATTCCCGAGGCGGCGATCGCGATGCTGGCCTGCGCACGGATCGGAGCGATTCATTCAGTCGTCTTCGGCGGCTTCAGCGCCGATAGCATTCGTGACCGAATCGCCGATTGCGGCGCGACCGCCGTCATCACCGCCGATGGCAGTTTCCGGCGCGGGTCGATCGTTCCGCTCAAACACAACGTGGACGAGGCGCTGAAGGGCGAGACGACCATCCGGCGCGTGATCGTTTTCAAGCGCGCCGGGAACGAAGTTCACATCGAGGAAGGGCGTGACGTCTGGTGGCATCGCGAGCTGGAATATGTCGACGCCCATTGCCCGCCGGTCGCGCTCGACAGCGAGCATCCGCTTTACATTCTCTACACCAGCGGCTCGACCGGAAAACCAAAGGGGATTTTGCACACGACCGGCGGCTATCTCGTCGGCGTGCACAGCACTTCGAAATATGTTTTCGATCTGCGCGAGGAGGACATCTATTGGTGCACGGCTGATGTCGGCTGGGTAACCGGGCACAGCTACGTCGTTTACGGCCCGCTCGCCGCCGGCGCGACCGCGCTCATGTATGAGGGCGCGCCGAATTGGCCGGAACCGGACCGCTTCTGGCGCATCATCGAGGAATACGCGGTCAGCATTCTCTACACGGCGCCGACCGCGATTCGCGCCTTCATTCGTTGGGGCGACCAATGGGTGAAGAAGCACGACCTTTCCTCCCTGCGATTGTTAGGCACAGTCGGCGAACCGATCAATCCGGAGGCCTGGATGTGGTATCACAAAACGATCGGCGGCGGCCGTTGCCCGATCGTCGACACCTGGTGGCAGACCGAGACGGGCGGGATCATGATCACGCCGTTACCCGGGGCGATCCCGACCAAGCCGGGGAGCGCGACGCTCCCCTTCTTCGGAGTCGACGCCGCGGTGGTCGATGCGGAAGGCAAGGAAGTTCCGCCGAATGTGGGCGGCAAGTTGATCGTTAGGCGCCCGTGGCCTGCGATGCTGCGCTCGATCTACGGCGACAAGTCGCGCTACAAAAAACAATACTGGAGCGAGTACAAGAATAATTATTTCACTGGCGACGGCGCGCGCCGCGACAAGGAAGGCTACTTCTGGATCGTGGGCCGGATCGACGACGTGTTAAACGTCGCCGGTCACCGCCTCGGCACTTCGGAAATCGAAAGCGCGCTTGTTAGTCACCCCCAGGTCGCGGAAGCCGCCGCGGTCGGCCGGCCGGATGAACTGAAGGGCCAGGGCGTGGTCGTGTTCGTTACCCTGAAAACCGGGGTCAAACCAACCGAGGCCCTCAAGCAGGAATTGCGCGCTCATGTTGGCCAGCACATCGGCGCGATCGCCAAGCCGGATGAAGTGCGTTTCGCGGAGGCGCTCCCAAAAACCCGCAGCGGTAAAATCATGCGCCGCCTGCTGAAGGAAATCGCGAGTGGCAAAACCGTCACCGGCGACACCACCACGCTGGAGGATTTCAGCGTTCTGGCAAAGTTAGGCAGCGCGGAGGAATAACCGGGCTTACTTTATCGCGTGAGTTTCATCTCGACTGGTCTGCGGGAGCTGACGCTGAAAGTGCGCCGGCAGAAAACCCGCATGGCGCTCAAGCACGAAAAGCGTCTCCTGCAAAAATCCGAGATCGCCCTGGGGCGCGAAGGGACCTCCGAGGCGGCCAAATTTCCGGAAGTTCGCAACGAGATCGTCGCCCTTAAAAAACTCGAGCAGGAACAAAAGGAAGTCGCGGTCCGGATCGCGAAAATCGAGGAAGCGCTCAAGCATATCGACGCCCAGCGCCAGGAAAACTCCAAGGAGCAGGCAGCCGCGCTCGCCAAACTCGAGGAAGAACGCCGTCCCCTGGCAGAACGCCGCGACGAAGCAAAGGCGACCGCCGAACGTTGCGAAAAGGAGTTGGCGACCGTCGACCGCCGTCTTTCCGAAAACGACGCAGCCGACCGCGACCTGCTGAAAAAGGTTTCCGCACTGCAGGAAACCGAACCGCCGCCGGCCGACCTGCAGGCGCAAATGGATCGCCTCAGCTCGGAGCGGGCTCGCCTCCCGCGCGAGAAGGCGGAGATGTCGCAGGCCCGGCTCGGGAGCGCCGACGCCTGCCGCAATGCCTCGGAGAAACTGAAGGCAGCCGAAGCAGCCGTCGCGGCGGTGGAAAAGAACATCGCCCGCGTCCGCAGCGAATTTGAAGCACGCGATCGCGCGCTCAACGAGAACGCGCGGACCCAGCAGGAGGAAGTTAAACAGGCGCGTCAGCAGCATCAGACGGTCGAGGAAAAAAAGAATCCGGCTTACCTCAACATCGGCCGTCATCTGGCCTCCCAGGGGATCGCGCCGCCGAGCGCGCCACATCTCCTCACCGAAGTGCAACAACGCCGCGCGACGGTCGATCGCCATGCCGCGCACAAAATGGAACTGGCCGAGCTCTCGGGGCAGATCGACAAACAAGAACTGCGGAAGTTCTATTTCACGATCGTCTCGATCCTCGCGCTCCTCGCGATCATCCTGCCCCTCGTTTCCCAGTCACCCACGAAGCGCGATTGGCTGCCGCGGGAAACACTCGCCATCCTTTCGTTCGACATCGAGGAATTCAACAAGGCGCCCCTCACGAATCACTGGCGCAAAGACCAGCCCGAGCTCTGGCAAAAAGTCGCCACCGAGCTGCTCGGACCCGCCGCTCGCACGCCGGCCCTAAACCTCTCCGAAAGCGGCCGCCGCGTGACACGCGCGATTGCAATGGACGAGCGCGGACCAACTCGCGAATACGTGCTGGTCGAAGCGAAAAGTGATCTCGCCCCGGTCGTCCGCACCATGACGCAGGATGACAGCTTCACGAAAAGCACCGTCGCCGGCCTCGTCGTCTGGCAGCGGCCGGATGTGACGGTGGCGCGCGTTGGCCCGCGCACCCTGGCGGTGGGTTCGTTAGGTGAGGTCGACAAACTGGTCCAGGTGCGACTTGGAACTGAGCCCGACTTGAAGATCACCGATCCCCTGCTCGAGCTTTTCCAGAAGCTCGATCCAGGGAGCGCGCTGCGTCTCGTCGCTCGGAATCCGAGCGATCTCGCGACTTTCTTTGGCCCGATTTTTCCGGCCGAATTTCTCCAGTCATCCTCGCTCCTTGGCCTGGAACTGAGCCTGGCTATTCCCAGCAAAGCGCACCTGATCGTGAGGGCGGAAGACGCCGCGAAGGCCAAAAGCTGGGCCGCAAGCCTGCAAAACGAGCCAGCCCGCTGGCTCACCATTCCCGGGTCCGATTTCCTTCTCTCGACCGAGGCGCCAAAAGTGGAACAGAAAGACGAGAAGCTCGATTTGCAGTTCGACATTCCGGAAGGCGCGGCGCGTCTGCTTCTGCAACGGCTCGCCAAGGTGCAGGCGACTCCAAGTCCCGCTCGCACGCCGACGTCCGCCCCTCAATGACACACTTCGTGAGGCTTCTTCGCTGGTCGCTGGGCGTTTTCTTTTTTTCCTCCCTCGCCGGCGCCGCCCCGACCTACGACAACCTGATCGACATTCGCTCGGTCGACCCGACGATCGTGGTCGAGCTGCGCTACGCCACCGCCCGCAACATTACCGGACACGCACTTTACCCGCCGGATATGCC
>DASXYO010000149.1:0-2238 GCA_036502465.1 Chthoniobacterales bacterium | reverse complement strand
GGCGCACCGGTTGCTCCTCCAGCCGCAAGACCTCCTCCGGTTTTCCGTGCGCCTCGTAGACAATAGCCTTACTACTTTCGCTCATTCGATGGTCACGCACCCTAACGCGAACACTCCAGCCGGCAATCTCCAATCAGGCGCCCGCGTCGCCCTCCTTGGGATGGCCGCCAACGTCGTCCTCGCGACTGCGAAAATCCTGGCCGGCGCGCTCGGTCATTCCTACGTCCTGATTGCGGATGGAATCGAATCGGCGCTCGACATCGCGGGCTCGGCCATCATTTGGGGCGGGTTGAAGTTTGCCGCGCGCCCGCCGGACGAGACGCATCCCTACGGGCACGGCAAAGCCGAGCCGGTTGCGGCCATTATCGTGTCGTTAGGCGTGCTGGCAGCAGCGGTCGTGATCGCGGCCCGCAGTGTGCACGAGATTTTCCAGCCGCACCATGCGCCGGAGGCGTTCACTCTCATCGTTCTGGTGGCCGTGGTGGTTGTGAAAGAGCTTCTTTTTCGCATCGTCAATCGCCTGGGAGAAAGCACCGAGAGCACCGCCATCCAGACGGATGCCTGGCATCATCGCACCGACGCGCTGACTTCGATCGCGGCCTTCATCGGCATCTCGATTTCGCTTCTCGGCGGGCCGCGCTGGGCGAGCGCCGACGCTTGGGCCGCGCTCTTTGCCTGTCTCCTGATCGGCTGGAACGGCTGGCGCCTTTTCTATCCGGCACTGCGCGAAGTGCTCGATACCGCGCCCCGCGGCGAAATCGTCGAACGGGTGCGCGCCGCGGCAAAGGCCGTGCCGGGCGTGGTCGGGATCGACAAATGTTTTGTCCGAAAAATGGGCTTGGAGTTCTATGTCGACCTCCATGTCGGAGTGGACGAAACGATGTCGGTGCGGGCCGGTCATGAGTTGGCGCACCAGGTGAAGGACGCGATCAAGCACACGAATCCGCAGATCGCGGATGTTCTCGTCCACATCGAGCCGGCCTAGGTGTTGATCAAGAGATCGAGCGCTGTGGCGAGGTTGGTGCGGGCCAATGCGATCTGGCGCGCGAAACGCATCAGCCTAACGACAGCGAACGGATTCCGGATCAGATAACTCGTTAGTTTCAGTGCGTCGGTCTTCTGTCGATCGAGATCGAATAGGACATCGGGTGGAGCGGGGAAGGGCGCGGCGGCGGTGTCGCTGATGACGCGGAGCGAGAGCACCGGAATTTTCCGCGCCGCGCAGGCCTGTGCGATCCATTTGGTCTCCATATCGACCGCCGCTGCGTCGTGCGCGCGGGCGAAGGCCTCGCGTTCGGCCAGGCTTTCCACGATGCGGTCAACGGTCGCGAGTCGTGAGACCCGAGCGATGAGTGATTCGCGGGCGCGCTCCAGCAAAGCGGGATCGGATAAGTTTTCCGCGAGGATCAAATCGCCCACGCCTAACGACGGATCGACTCCGCCGGCGAAGCCGCTGCTGATGAGGAATTCGAAGCGCTGTGAATCGAGAAATGGCCCAATCCGCTGGCGGCAGATTTTCTCGCCGACGCCAGTGTGGAGGATGGCGATCTCGCGGTGCCGGTCACCGAGGAGCCGGCGGAAATCGCTGCTCTCGCTTGGGAGGGCGAAGGTGACGGCAATCATTCCGATCGCTCAGCGCGGATTGGCAAGGAAGACCTCGAGATGCACCGGCTCATCCGGCGCCGCGGGACTTGCGGCGGAGGCTGCGGTCGGTGGCGCGCCAAGGGAAGTCAGCCTCTGCCGGAACTGCGCTTCGGCAGAAGCGGGCACGAGCACAAGGACCCGGACGCCGGTGTCGTTAGGCAAATCCTTCGTCCCGGAACCGCCCGCTTTGCTCGCGGCCGCGATAATGGCTTGCGCGACACCGTCCTGCTTGTCTTGCGGGACAGTGATGGAGATCGGCTCAACTCCGAGGCTTGGCGGAGTAAAAGCCGCGGCGGCCGATTTCTCGAGCGAGCTTTGCAGTTGATGCCGGAGCGCGTCGGTCCGCGCCTTCTGCACTTCGTCCGTGGGCTTCGTTTCGTGGAAAATGTAAAAGAGCCCGAGCGCGACATTCATCGCCACGAGGACGGCGAAAGCCGCGGCCAACTGGCGGCCGCGCGAGCCGGCCCGGGTCGTCGCAGCTGTTTCACCCGCGGGGCGTTCCAGGCCGCGATGGATCTGGCGCGCCGCCACGAACTGCTTCTGCAACTCCGGATCGGAGATAAGGGCGCGCTCCAGGCGTTCCCGCTCGGGCGG
>DASXYO010000148.1:0-18078 GCA_036502465.1 Chthoniobacterales bacterium | reverse complement strand
CCGCCACCGGATTTGTAACCGCTTTCCTCCCGCCGGCTTTGGTTGCAGATTCGCCTTGCGCGATGAGCAAGGCTTTCACGAAAGAGGAGACGGACGGGCCGGACATTCCCGACCGGCCGCCGCCGGTCTCGATTCTGCCGGAGGGCGCGCGCAATTACATCACCGCGGCCGGGGCGGAAAACTTGCGGCGCGAATTGACCGAGATGGTGCACGAGCGGCGTCCCATGCTGGTCGCCGCGACGGATGATCCCGACGCGAAGCGGCAACTGGCCGCGCTCGACCAGCGGATCGCCCAGCTCGAGCAAAGTCTGCAATCGGCCGAAGTGCTCGCGCCCCCGGCCGGGGAACGGGACACGATCCGCTTCGGCGCCACGGTGACGGTGCGTGACCGGAGTGGCGAGGAATCCACCTACCGGATCGTGGGGGTGGACGAGACGGATTTCGAGCGCGGCTGGGTGAGCTGGCAATCGCCGATCGCCCGCGCGCTTTTGAATGCGCGTCGTGGGGAGCGGGTGCCGTTCTCTTTCCCCTCGGGCGAGGAGGAATTGGAGATCGTGGCGGTGAGCTACGACTAACGACTCCGCGGCGTAGGGCCGCATTTCGGGTTCGACATCGGCGCGGGCTCCTTCTTCAATCGCCGGATGTTGCGCTTCCTTTGCCTCGCCGCGTTGCTGGGTTCCATGACCACGGCCATCGCCCAGCAGGATTTCGACGTGATCATCCGGAACGGGACGGTTTACGACGGGACCGGCGGCGAAGGGCGCGTGGCGGACGTGGCGCTCCGCGGCGACCGGATCGCGGGCGTGGGCGATTTCAAGAACGCGCATGCCGGCCTAACGATCGACGCGAAGGGAATGGCGGTCGCGCCGGGTTTCATCAACATGCTCTCGTGGTCGACGGAGTCGCTCATCGCGGATGGGCGTTCGCAAAGCGAGATCCGGCAGGGCGTGACGACCGAGATCATGGGCGAAGGAGAGTCGATGGGACCGGTCAATGGCCGGGTGCGGGAGAAAATGCTGCGCGACCAGAAGGACATTCACTACGACATCAGCTGGGCGACGCTGGCGGATTATCTGCGTTTTCTCGAGCACCGCGGTGTCTCCTGCAACGTGGCGTCATTCATCGGGGCGACCACGATTCGCGAAAACGTGATCGGTTTCGAAGACAAGACGCCGACGCCGGAGCAGCTCGATGAGATGCGGGATCTCGTGAGGCGGGAAATGGAAGCGGGCGCGCTCGGGATCGGGACGTCGCTGATTTATCCGCCGGCTTTCTATGCCAAGACGCCGGAGTTAATCGAGCTCTGCAAGGTCGCAGCGAAGTATAATGGTAAATACATTTCGCACATGCGGAGCGAGGGGAACCAGCTCCTCGAGGCGCTCGATGAACTGATCCAGATCAGCCGCGAAGCGAAAATTCCGGCGGAGGTTTATCACATCAAGGCGGCCGGGAAATCGAACTGGCCGAAGCTCGACACGCTCCTCGCCAGGATCGAAGCGGCGCAAAAGGAAGGGCTCAAAATTACCGCTGACATGTACACCTACACGGCGGCCGGGACCGGCCTCGATGCCTGTCTCCCGCCTTGGACGGAAGCGGGCGGTTACCCGGCGCTTTTCGAGCGGCTGCGCGACCCGGCGATGCGCGAAAAGATTGCCAGGGAAGTGAAGACGCCGAGCAACGCCTGGGAAAATCTTTACCTCGCTGCCGGCTCGCCGGACAAGATTTTACTCGTCGGTTTCAAGTCGGACAAACTCAAGCCGCTGACCGGCAAATCGCTCGCCGCGGTCGCGAAGATGCGCGGCAAGGATCCGGTCGAGACGATCATGGACCTGATCGCGGAAGACGAGTCGCGGATCGACTCGATCTATTTCCTGATGTCGGAAGACAACGTGCGCAAGGAGATGGCGAAGCCGTGGATTTCCTTCGGGTCGGACGAGGCTTCGCAGGCGCCGGAAGGCGTTTTCCTGAAGTCGAATCCGCATCCGCGGGCCTACGGAAACTTCGCTCGCGTCCTCGGCAAGTATGCGCGGGAGGAAAAGATCATTTCGTTAGGCGAAGCGGTCCGGCGCTTGAGCGCGCTGCCGGCCGGCAACCTTGGGCTGGATCATCGCGGGCTGCTCAAGGAAGGGATGTTTGCCGATGTCGTGGTCTTCGATCCGGCGAAGATTGGCGACCGCGCGACGTTTGAGAAACCGCACCAATACGCGGTCGGGATGAAGGATGTATTCGTCAACGGCCAGTTGGTTATAAAAGACGGCGACCACACTGGCGCGATGCCGGGCCGGGCACTGTGGGGACCGGGCAAGGTTCGTTAGGCCGCAAGGGCGGACTTTTCGCCTTGCCGCTATTCGTTCAGCGCGAAGACCTCGATCAGCGCGACGCCGGTCGTGTTCTTCGCGCCCCGCAGGACGCCGGTGTAGGCGCCCGGTGCGAGAGTCTCGACGACGGCGGCTTCGCGGTCGTCGGTCGGGGCTATGCCGGAGTTGACGATGGCGGCCTCCTGGTCGCTTCGCCAGTTGTCGTTCGAGGCGACGAGGGATCCTTCACTGTCGTAAAGTTCGAGCGTCGGATCGGCCAGGACGTCGGTGACCCCAAGCGGGCCGAGTGACGGTCCAATCGCGCGCACGATCACTTCCGTGGCCTCCTGGCCACCGAGGATGAAGCCGCCAATCAGGACGTTGTCGTCGGTTTGCACCAAGCTGCGGGTGGAGATGTTGGCCACGCGCCCGGTTGGGGTATCGAGGTCGTAGAGATCAAACAGGGCCACGCCCTTAGAGCCATCTTTTCCGCTGACAATCGCGGTGTAGGCGCCCGGTTCCAACGTGGCAACGATGGCGGCTTCGCGGCCGTCGGTCGGCGCGAGACCGAGCGAGCTGATCTCCTGGCCGGGGACGTTCCAGTTGTCGTTCGAGACGACGACCGCGCCGGTGGAGTCAACCACTTGCAGGACCGGATCGCTCAACGCTCCGACAACCCCAAAAGCCGAAAGAGAGGGACCAATCGCGCGCAACGCCACTTTCTTGGCGACGATGCCCTCGATGATGAAGCCGCCGATCAGGACGTCACTATCGAGGCCGACCTGAGTGCGGCTGGAGATGTTGGCGAGGGCGGAAGGAGGAATGATCCGGCTCGAGCCCACCGTGTGCATCACGGGGGTCGAGTAGGCGCTCTCGGCTCCGTCGGTATTGAATGCGGTGACGGCAAAGGTGTAGGTATCGCCCATTTTCAGGCTGGGGATCGTGGCGGTGGTGGTGGTCACCTCCACGGTCGAGGAATAGGGTTTGGCGACGGTGCCGTAATGGACGCGATAACCGGCGATGTTCGGCTCCTGGTTGGCGTTCCAGGAGAGGGTGACGATGGCGGCCGGGGCCGTGGCGGTGAGGAAAAGCAGGCAAAAGCCGAGGAAAAGGCGGCCGAAGTATTTAAAAGGAACAGTATTCACTACAATTACCATAAAGCAGGGGCTGTGCCTTTCTTTGGCATTGTCGGATAATCCGGCGGCCCGTTTCGCTCATCGTTCCCGATTGGTCGCCGTATGCTCCAAGCTCTTATTTCGCCAACCGAAAAGACGATGGAGCAGCGCGCAGGAATAAATCTTCCTCCACCGCGGCCCGCCTCTTGCTTATACCACTGGCAAGATCATGAGAGAAGCGTTGCAAATTCTGGCGGTCGAGGACGAAAAGGCAGTCGCCCAAATCCTCGCCGTGGTGTTGGGCGGACCGATGGCCAAGGTGACACGAGCGGCCGACGGATGGGAGGCGCTGATCAAGATCGCGGCCTCGGCCCATCCCTTTGACGTCGTCATTACCGACCACCGCATGCCGCGGATGGGCGGCCTCGAACTCGTGCGCCGGCTGCGGACCCGCAACTTCCAGGGTAAAATTCTCGTCCTTTCCGCGCATCTGGCGGACGAGGACATCCAGGCTTACGAGGAACTGGAGGTCGACATGATGATGTCGAAGCCTTTCGATTTTGCGGAGATTCAGAACGCGGTTGCCATTCTGACCAAGGGCGTCTCCGTCGCGGTCGCGGCCTAACGAGACTCCGGCGCGCCGCCGCATCGGCGCAATGCTCGCCGGCTTTTCGTCGCGATCTTTCCACGCGTCGCCACGTTGACACGCTTCCTGTTGGGCACAACTAAGGAGGCAGCCGTGAAGCGAAAACTCAAAGCCGGGATGGTCGGCGGTGGACGCGATGCGTTCATCGGAGGCGTGCATCGAATGGCGATGCGCCTCGACGGCCAGATCGACCTCGTCGCCGGCGCCTTTTCTTCCGACGCAGAAAAGTCGAAACGCTCCGGGGAAGAGCTGCTGCTCGATCCGAAACGCGTCTATGGCGACTACCAAACGATGGCGGCAGAAGAAGCGAAACTTCCTCCCGAGGAACGGATCGATTTTGTTGCGGTCGTGACTCCCAATCGAACCCATGTCCCGATCTCTACCGCATTCCTGCAATCCGGCTTCCACGTCGTTTGCGACAAGCCGTTAGGCGTTCATCTCACCGAAGCCGTCGCCCTTAGAGAAGTGGTTAGGCAAACCGGCCGGGTCTTTGCGTTGACCCATAATTATACCGGCTACCCCATGGTAAAACAGGCGCGCGCCCTCATCCAAAACGGAGAGCTGGGCGAGATCCGCAAAGTGGTAACGGAGTATGCACAGGGCTGGCTCAGCCAACCGATCGATGCGGAAGGCCAAAAACAGGCACACTGGCGGACCGACCCGGAGCAAGCCGGAGCCGCCGGTTGCCTCGGAGACATCGGAACGCACGCAGAAAACCTCGGCCGCTACATCACGGGACTCGAGATCGAAGAGCTTTGCGCTGATTTCACGACTTTCATCGCCGGGCGTCGTCTCGAGGACGATGCGAGCTTGCTCCTGCGTTACAAGGGCGGCGCCAAAGGCGTCCTGCACGCCTCGCAAATCTGCGCCGGCGAGGAAAACGCCCTCGGAATCAAGGTTTACGGCGCGAAGGCTTCCCTCGAATGGAAGCAGGAGTCGCCTAACGAGCTAATCGTGAAGCATCCCGATGCCGCCCGGCGCGTTTACGGAAGCGGTAATGATTACCTGATCGACTCGGCAAAACGTTTCGTCCGCATTCCAGCCGGACACCCGGAGGGTTTCATTGAAGCTTTCGCCAACATCTACCTCGAAGTCGCACGCGCCATCCATGCCGTGCTGGATGGGAAACCGATTCCGGCAGATTGCGACTTCCCCACGATCGACGATGGCGTGACCGGCATGGCCTTTCTCGCGACGGCAGTGGAGAGCGCGAAAGCCGGGGGAGCCTGGCGCTCTTTTCACTTGTGAACGCGGCTTCCGCTCCCTACTTTTCCGCCGCTGGTGAGGGGGGTATAGCTCAGTTGGTAGAGCGTCTCGTTCGCAATGAGAAGGTCAGGGGTTCGAATCCCCTTACCTCCACTTTCGCCGGGCAGATATTCGTTAGTTCGCGGTGACGATTTCTGGGGCGGCCGGCGCGGAACTTCGCGAGCCAAGGAAATCGACGATCTGTTGCACGCGCGTCCCGGCTCCGCGCTCGAAAATGAAAACGGTGGCCGCTCCCCGGCCCTCCGGCGCGATAACCAGGTTTTCGGAAAGAAACTTCGGCTCCCGCGAAACTGTGCAGCCCTCGAGATGAATCGTCTGCGTCCGCAAACCCCAGCTCTTGCGCGCGACAAAGAGGAGCTTGGACGGGTCTTCGAGGGTCGCGATCAGGAGGCCGGACGAGTTTGCGGGAACGCCGCGGAGTTTTTTTGTCACGCACGGTACGGCCCAGGCGACCGTTTCGCCTAACAAGTTCTCCTTTTTGAACGCCGCCGCGTAACGCGAGGGCATCGTCGCCGGTAAATCCGGCGTGGTTTCGCGATCGGCTGGTCCGTTTAGCTTTTTCCAGATCAGCCAAAGCTTCACCCGCACGGCGCGCCAGATTTTGGGCGCGAAATAAAGCAGGATGGAAAGCAGGAGAACGAACACCACGAGTGCCCAGAGCGGATTGAAATGGATGAGTGCCAACCCGCCGAGAACCGCGACATCCTCCAGCAGGCTAAGCCCGATATTCGAGAATGGTTCCGGCGAGGCGTTGGTCACCAGCCGGGTGGAGGCCTTGGCGGAATGGGTAACGAGACTCGCGCCGCCCGCCGCAAGTGCCACCACGATGTCGAAAGCCGGCGTGGTTTGACCAAGCACGCGGATCGCGAGAAGCGCGCCGCCAATCGGACGGATGATGGTATGCACCGTATCCCAGGCCGAATCGACCCACGGGATCTTGTCGGCGAAAAACTCCAGCACGTAGAGCGTCCCGGAGATCCAGAGAATGAGTGGGCTCCCGAGAATGGCGAGCGATTGGTAGCCCGGGCCCAGGATGATCCAATGCTGGTTGATCGCGAGCCCGGTCACGAAAACGGTCAGGTAAAGATTGACGCCGGCGAGGCAGGCGAGGCCGAGCGCGACGCCAAGCAGCTTGAGCTGGTCCACGACGGAAGTATGCGATTGCACGGAGCGAAGTCACGCCCTTTCCATGCGCTTTGCGTTTGCGGTCGGGGCGGAGCGCTGATAACTCCAAGCCCATGCTCGACATCCGCCTCATCCGCGAACAGCCCGACTTTGTGAAAAGCCGGCTCGCGACCCGCGGTGGTGACGATCAGCTCAAGATCGACGAAGTCTTGGCCGTCGATGCGGAACGGCGAAAACTGGAAACGGCCTTGCAGCAATGCAACGCCGATCGGAAACGGCTGAGCAAGGAAATCGGCGGCGCACGCGGCCGGGGCGAAGATTCCAGCGCGGCCGAGGAACGTGTCCGGCAAATCGGTGACGAGACAACAGAACTCGTTAGGCAGGCAGCGGCGGCGGAAGAGCGACAGCGCGATTTGCTTCTGAACATTCCGAATCTCCCCCACCCTGGCGCGCCGGTCGGAAAGACCGCGGCGGAGAATCCCGTGATCCGCAGTTGGGGTGAGAAACCGCAATTCGATCATCCAGTCCTCGATCACGCCGCACTCGGGGCGAAGCTGAAACTTTTCGACGCGGAGCGGGCGACGAAGCTGAGCGGGAGCGGGTTCATCTGCTTTACCGGCGCCGGCGCGAGGCTGGAACGGGCGCTCATCCAGTTCATGCTCGATCTGCACACCCGCGAGCATGGTTACCTCGAAGTGAGCCCGCCGTTTCTCGTTAGGCGCGATTGCATGGTCGGGACGACGCAACTGCCAAAATTTGAAGAGGACATGTATGGCCTGGAGGACGGAGCGATGTTCCTCGCGCCGACCGCGGAAGTGCCTGTAACCAATCTGCATCGCGAAGAGATCCTCCCTGCCGCGGAACTGCCTAAGAAATTCACCGCCTACACTCCCTGCTTCCGGCGCGAAGCCGGCTCGGCGGGACGCGAGACTCGCGGGATTATTCGCGTCCATCAGTTCGACAAAGTGGAGTTGGTCAAGATCACCGCACCAGAAAATTCCTACGCCGAACACGAGGCGCTGACGGCCGACGCGGAACGGGTTTTGCAATCGTTAGGCCTGCATTATCGAACGATCGAGCTTTGCACCGGCGACCTCGGCTTTGGCTCGGCCAAGACCTATGACCTCGAGGTCTGGTCGCCAGGTCAAAACGCTTACCTGGAAGTTTCGAGCTGCTCGAATTTCGAGGATTTCCAGGCGCGCCGGATGAATCTCCGCTTCAAGGATGCCGACGGGAAAAATCGCTTTTGCCACACCTTGAATGGGTCGGGCACAGCCTTGCCGCGCCTCTTCGCCGCTCTCATCGAAGCCGGCCAGCGGGCCGATGGCTCGGTCCGGTTGCCGGAAAAGCTTCAGCCTTATTTCGGCAGCGCCGAGATTCGTTAGGCAGGCGGTGCTTCGGCGAAGAGATCGAGTTGTCCGCGCTCGTTAGGCGAGACTGCCGACTCCGTGGCCGGCAACGGCATTTCGAAACCGAGCCGTTGCGCGAGGCGCTGACAGGTCTCGGGAGAAAAACCTTCGTAATGATTGTTCGCAAAAGTCCAGACGCTGCGGATCTCATCGAGATGGCGCTGGATGCGCAGAGCCCAGCTGTCGAGCGCCGCTTCCCGTTTCCAGAGCAATTTCCCATAACGATGAAGGCGCTGACCCTGCTCGTCGTATTTCGTTAGGGAATCCCCCAAAAGGCGAAGGTAGAGGAAATCAGTCGTGATCGGCTGGAATTCAAAAGGGGCCTGGTTGCGCTCGTTCAGCGGGCTCATGTCGGACCAAACCCAACAGACCCGATGCTTCTCGAGCAGCCGGATGAAGTGCGGTCGATGCCAGCCGGCGTGGCGGAATTCGATCGCGAAGCGAAAGTCCGAGGGCAATTGCGCGACGAAATCGCGCAGCCCGATTTTCTCCTCCTTCGGCGCGTAGCTCGGCGGGAGTTGAATCAGAACGACGCGCAACTTCGGGACCAGCGGCTCGAGCGCGCGCAGGAAAGCCGTCAGCTCAGTTCGACAATCGCGCAGCCGGCGCTGGTGCGTGATCTCGCGCGGGAGTTTGCAGCTGAAGCGGAAATGCGCCGGGGTCATTTCCATCCAGCGCTCCGCGACGGCGGCGGCGGGCGCGCTGTAAAAAGTCGAATCAATCTCAACCGCCGGGAAATACCGGGCGTAAAACTCGAGCCAGCGATTGGACGGCAAGTCCTTCGGATAAAGCACCCCGCTCCATTCATCGAAGCTCCAGGCGCAGGTGCCGATGCGGATTTTCTGTTGCTCGATTAGATTCAAAATGGGAGCGGGAGACCCGCGCCCTCGCGCTCGTCGCCCTGCACTCCTAAAGCGTATCGGATCACAGCCCGCGGTCGCGCCTTTTCTAGGCAATTTTCGACCCGGACGGGGCATGGGGTGCCCGGCTTGACGGGCTGTGTATCGTTCATTACCCTGCGAATCCCAATGAGCTATCGCTTTCGCTTCATTCTCTTGTTCGCCGCTGCCTGTGTGGCGTTTCCGGAGCGTAGCCCCGCACCGGTGATCTTTCGCCCGAGCGACAAGGTGAAGTATCGGGCACCGGGAGAAGAAGAGATCAGCGGGAATGCGAACCAGCTTTTCGCCCACGCGGAAGCGGCCCAAAACAATGGCGACGCGGGCCGGGCGATCAAAATCTATAAGCGGATGGTGAAGCGCTACCCGCGTTCCGATAAGGCGCCGGAAGCGACCTTCCGCGCGGCCAGGTTGATGGAACAGCGGGGCGACCTGCTCAAGGCCGCACCGGTCTATCGCGGGTTGATGGAGACGTATCCGCAAACGCCGCATTTCCAGGAAGCGATCGAGTCGCAATTCCGGATCGGCGAGATTTTGCTGAATGGGAAGAAGCGGAAAATTCTCGGGGTCCCGGTCGGTTCCACGCTCGACGAGGCGGTCGAGATTTTCGCCGGGATCGTGCGAAGCGCGCCCTATGGTCGCTACACGGCGCGCGCCCAGTTCGATATCGGGCGGGCGCGCGAGAAACAAGGTTCGCCCGACCTCGCGATCGACGCCTACCAATCGGTCGTGGAGAAATTCCCTAACGACCCGCTGGCGGTCGATGCCCAGTACCAGATCGGCTACATCTGGTTCGCGGCGACGCGCGCCGGGACCTACGATCCGACAGCCGCCGATCATGCGCGGACAGCCTTTCAGGATTTCCTTTTCCGCTTTCCGAAAAGCGAGAAAGCCGCCCAGGCACGCGAGAACCTGGCCATGCTCGAGCATCGGCTGACGAAAGGCTCGCTCGAGATCGCGAAGTATTACGACAAGGCAAAAAACTATCGGGCCGCCGTTCTCTATTATAACGAAGTGATCCGGCAACAACCCGGCTCACCGGAAAGCGCGGTCGCAAAGACGCGGATCGAACAACTGCGGTCCAAAGTGGGCGATGCCGCCCTCCAATCGGCCGCCGAGATCGCGGAGCGCCGGGCAAAGGGAGCGCCGCCGAAGAAGACCGTCTCGAACCTTCCGCCTGAAACTCCGGTGCACGAAGAACGCCCGCCCACCGCACCCGAGATGCGCGGCAACCCGGATGAAATCGCGCCGCTTCCGCCGCCCACGGATCCGGATTCCCTTCCGCCGCCGGCCTCAACCGACGCCTCTCCCGCCCCCAGCACTTCGATTTCGGCGGAACCTTCCCCCACCCCTCAAGCCGCGGCAACCCCGTAGCCGTGAGAAAGTTTCTCGGCGCGGTTTTCGTCCTCCTGTCGTTAGGCGGGTGCGCCGGCTATCATCTCGGTCCGATTCAGCCCTATGCCCTGCGCAACGTGCACAGCATCGCGGTTCCGACCTTCGAAAACAAAACGCTCCTCCCGCGGATCGCCGTTCTCGTGACCGATACCGTGATCAAACAATTCCAGCAGGACGGCACCTATCGCATCGCGAGCGATGAAACAGCGGACGCGATTTTGAAGGCCGAAATCGTTCGGATCAATCGCTCGCCGGCCCGATCCGTGCGCGGAAATGTGCTCGCGACTAACGAATTCAATCTCACGCTGCGCGTGCGCTACACGCTCGTCGAGCGCGGGACGGGAAAACCTCTGGCGCAGCCGACGGAAGCGGACGGCTCAACGAGCTTTTTCGTTGGTCCCGATATCACTTCCGACGAACGGCAGGCTCTGCCCCTGGCCGCGGAAGAGTTGGCCATCCGGCTCGTCAGCCAGCTGAGCGAAGGCTGGTAGCCGTGAAGGGCGAAGAAAAACTCTGGCGCATTCTTCAGGATAAACTGGAGATGCTGCTGACCGGCGATCAGTTGCCGGAGGCTTTAAGGGTGGCGGAGACGGCCCTGGAGCTGGCGCAGCGCAGCTTCCCCGAAAACCACCCTTCGCTCGCCCTGAGCTACGAAAGGCTCGGGCAAGTCCATGATCTGCAGGGCAAGGATGCCGAGGCGAAAGCGTTTATTGGTCAGGCGCTGGCGATCATGGAAAAAGTCGAACCGACCGACCATCGGGCCATTTTCCGTCTCGCACGCCGGCTGGCCTATTTGTGCGACGTGAGCGGTAGCGAGGAAGAAGCGATCCGTCACTATGAGAGAGCGATCGAGGCCGGAAACCAACTCGGCAACGTGCCCTATACCGACCTCGGCACGATGCTGAACAATGTGGCGCTCATTTACCGCCGGGGCGATCAGCCGAAAGCAGCCGAACCCTATTACCTGCGCGCCCTTGAGCTTTACGAACAACAACTCGGGCCGGAGCACGCGGACGTGGCCGCGGTCTTGAATAATCTCGGCGTTTTCTACACCAGCGAGGGCCGGCTGGAGGAAGCCGAGCAGATGCATCAGCGCGCGCTCGCGATTCGGCGCAAGACCAATCCGGCTGGGCATTCCGACATCGCGCAATCGAAGTGCAACCTGGCGGTGGTTTATCATTCGCGCGGTGATCTGACCCGCGCCGGAGAACTTTATCAGGAGTCGCTCCGCCAATGGGAAAGCGTGGAAAAGCCCTCGGAAGACTATGAGATCGTCGCCTCCAACTATGCCGATCTCCTGCGATCGTTAGGCAAACGACGCCGGGCCGGGGCGGTCGAATCGCGCGCCCGGAAGATCCGCGCCCGCGCCTAGGATGGCGCGGCGCCCGAGAATCGCCGCTTGCGGTCGGGGCGGCGGCGGGCAATTTACAGGCCGCTTCGGCGCGACGCTCACGTGGCGGAATGGCAGACGCGTACGGCTCAGGACCGTATGGGGAAACCCGTGGAGGTTCGACTCCTCTCGTGAGCAGAGTGCGCCCTCGCTAGGACGAGCGACTTTCCGAGCGCTTGCCTAACGACCGAAAAGTCCGCGAATGCCGCCGCGCGATTCCTGTTTCTGCGAGACCTGCGCCGGCCAGCACTCCACGATCTCGAGCGCGAGAAAACGGAAGAGAGTGAGCCGGGCAAACTTGATGTCGAGCCGGAGATTTTTTGAGATCTGCGCGATCGAGCGGCTGCCATTGAACTGCGAGGCGAACTGCGCTTCCGCCACTGTCAGGCGAAGTTCCTGGACCCGTTCGTATCCGTCGCGCGTGTAAGCCGGAATCGATCCGGCATCGGAAACCTCCTTTGTGTCGAGCGCCTGATATTGCACGAAGCGCAACGTGCTCAGCGCCCACTGGTCGATGCTGTCCTCGGAGGCGGGAAGTTCACGGGAGAAATCGGGTAGTTCCTGCTGTTCAAACATGAAGCGCACTCGCTCCGTCCAGAGCTGCGCGAAAAGCCGCTGTCCGTAGTGCTGCACGAGTTGCATGGCCGGTTCACGCAAGATGAGCCCCTCCGCGGCAAGGGTGACGAAGATCGGGCAGCCATCCCGGGCCTGACGATCGCGCGCCGCCTCGATCCGCTCGCGCTCCACATTGAGGAGCGTGACCGGCGCTTCCTCGCAATAGAGCTGCGGGTTGCGACTCGTGACCAATACGATCTCACCCTGCCGCGCCAGTAGCTCGACCGAGTCCCGGCTCCAAAAGGCGCGCAGCCGACCAGTGAGTTTCTCCCGGGCGATCGTCTGCAGCGCCCAGTGCAGCGAGAAAAAGCTGGAGTCGCCGCAGAAATACGCGCCGCGGGAGACGCGTTCGATTTCGTCGTCCACTGAAGTCGCGGGGACAGAGGCGGGCGGAGCAGGAGCCGGCCCCGGGCGTGGCGCGGGAACGGCCATTGGCGCGGGTTGCGTCTTCTTCCCTAACGAATCGGCGACGGTCGCGGGCGGCGGAGCCGGAGCCGGACGCGGAGTGGGAGCTGGTTTCGCGCTTTCCTGCATCGTGACCACCCTGGACTCGTTAGGCGGGGCGCCTTCGAGGTAGCTGCGCACTGAATTGACCAGCGTCTCGGAGGTAAATGGTTTACTCAGGGCCCCGATCACATTCGGGATTTCCGCGCTGTTCGGTTTCAGATCGCTCCCGAAACCCGAGACATAGACCACCGGGATCTTCGCGGTCCGGGGATCCGCCATCAGCTTTAAGCACACCGCGTCGCCCTTCATATCGGGCAAAACAAAATCGAGCAGGATCAAATCGGGCAGCTCGCTCCGGCTCATCTCCAGCCCCTCCGTCGCGGTCGGCGCGGTCAGGACCCGGTAATTTTGCTCGTCGAGAATTTCCTTCACGAAACTCAGGAGCATGGTGCTGTCGTCGATCACCAGGATCGTTTTGGAAGCTTCGTTAGGGGAAGAGGCGGCTTCTGGTGCTGCGGGCGACTCGGCGCCCCGCGATTCGTCGATCTTGCGCACGGCTTCCATCAGCAGCACCTGCCAATCGAGCTCGATCGTGTGGGGCGTCCCGTGCGGGACGGGCACCTCGGAAATCATGCCGCCTTTCCAATCGACAATTTCATTGAACGCGGCCAGCCCTTCCTTGCCCGGCGTCGTAGCGTGGCGGACCTGGCCATTCTCGAAATAAACCCGCGCTTTTTCCCCGCGCGGGCCGGTGAATTCCAGCATCGAGGTCGCGCCACTGATGCACTTGAGCTGAATAATATCGGCGATGTGGAGATCGCTCAGCGTGCCTTGGAAACGTTCGCCTTCGGCTTTGTCGGCTGGCGCGAGCAGGGCCTCCACCAAAGTAATGAAATCGGCGCGCGGAAATGGTTTCTCGAGAAAATGAATCGCTCCCAGGCCGGCGACCTGTTCCCGCTGGGCCGCGAAATGAATCGCCGTCAGAATGATTGCGCGAGCATCGGGATGACTCGTGCGCAGGTCGTAGATGAACTCCTGCGCGAGGTCGTAAGTCGCGTCGACGTCGAGAACGAAGAGCGCCGGCTTCTGGTCGACCACCAGATGCTGCGCTTCGCCTAACGACGCCGCGCAGGCGGCGATGGTGCCGGGAGCCGCTTCTTCGAGGGCGGAGAGGATTTCCCCGGCCAGACCGCCATCGGGCGCGAGGACAAGGACTTGGATGCGAGGAGACGGAGAACTCGACGTGCTGGCGCTACCTTGATTCACAATGGCGAACATGAAGCAAGTGGCGAACCACCGTGGCCGCCTCGCTCCTGTCTCGCCTTAGAAATGACTGACCGCGCCGAAATGAAAAGTGTTTTCTCACTCTTCGCGAAAAACCGCGCCAGACATCGCCAGCGCTGACAGCGGACTTCGACGACCGGCAGCCCGGGCCGGCGGTCGTCTCAAACGCCAGCGGTTAGTTCGTGTGCACGCCGGTTGTGACCGCGTGGCCGTTATCCGTCCGGACGGTGGTGGAACAGCTGGAAAAAGCCGCGAGCATGAGAATGGCGCCGAGTGTGGAAAGAAGGATGGTTCGCATAGTTTTGTTTAGGTTTAGTTAATATTCGTAAACGGCTTGGCGAGTGGGTGTCTAGAAGCGAATTATTGCTCTTTGTTAAGCCATCTCGCTCAGGCGGCGGCGAAGTGCTCGGCCAGCTCCCGCCGACTGATTTTGCCGCGCTCGTTAGCCGGCAGTTCGTCGAGAAGATAGATTCGCTTCGGCACCTGCCAGCCGCTCAGGCGCGTCCGGCAATATTCCAGGAGCGCGGCTTCGTTCGTTTCTGCCGCCGCCACCACGCAGGCGACGACCTCCTGGTTTCGCAGGGCGGATGCGCGACCGAACACCACCGCCTGTCGTACTTCTTCGTGGCTGAGAAGATGTGCCTCCACTTCAGCCGGGTTCACTTTTTTTCCCGCGACGTTGATCACATCCGAGAGCCGTCCCACGATTCGCACACCGGTGTCGCTCACCGTCACCAAGTCATCAGGAACGAAAGATCCGTCGCCAAGCTTATCTGTTTCTGGTTCCGGAAAATAACCATCTCCCACCGCTGCACTCCGGACACGAACCTGAGTCGCGGTCGCCTTTGGATCGAGCCGCTCTAAGTCCACGCCTCGCATCGGCGTCCCGACAAAACCTTCCGGCGATTCGTTCGCAGCACGGTCGTAGCAAATGCCGCCGCATTCCGACGCGCCGTAAAAGGAGTGTATCGGGAGTCCAAATTTCGCCCGGAAACCGTCCGCGACCCGGCGACTGAGCGGCGCACCCGCCGAAATGCAAAGCCGCAGCCGGGGCAACGGCGGAGCGTCCTTCATCTCGCCGAAAGCCTGAAAGAAGAGCGGCATTCCTGGAAAAACCGTCGCTGCAGTGCGCGCGAGATCATCGAGCACAGCGCGAGGCATGCGGTCAGCGCTGATCACCATCGGCACCCCGCGCACCAGCAGCGGCGTGATCAGGTTGCTGAACCCGAAGGAGTGCGACAACGGAATGACGGCAAAATTCAGGTCCGCCTCCTTGATCCCCATCGTGTCGCAGATCTGGGTGGCGTCGGCCATGAGTTGCGTGCTGCGGAATCGAATCGCGCGCGGCGCCGCCGTTGTGCCCGAGGTCAGCTTGAGAAGAACCGGAGGCCGCTCGTTCCATTCGACGGGCTCCCGGTTTTTCAGCCGTTCGACTCCGCTTTCGACATCTGCAATCAGACCCGTAGCGCGGCAGGTTTTCAGGGCCGAGGCGCGTTCCTGGTCGCTCATCGTGCGCTCCAGCGGAAGCACGACGAGCCCCCGGCGCAGACAGGCCAGAAAGAGAGCCGGCCAATGCGCATGATTGCCAATCTGGATCGCGAGAATATCGCCCGCGCGCAGATCACGAAGCGTGCTCGTTTCGTAGTTCCGGCTCAGCTCTTCGACGTCAGCGAAGCGGCAAAGAACCTTCCGTTGCGTATCGAAAACAGCCGTCGCATCGGCGCGCCGTCGAAGCGTTCCAGCCCACGCCGCGAGCAGTTGGTCTTCGGGTTTCCTCACTTGCGGCACTTACCTTTCGCGGCTACTTTGCCGGCTCTTTTCCTATGAAAACGGACATTCATCCTGAGTACAACCAGACGGAGATTAGCTGCGCCTGCGGTGCGGTCTATCATACCCGTTCCACCCGCCGCGACATCAAGATCGGCATTTGCGCCGCCTGCCATCCGTTTTTTACCGGCGAACAAAAGTTTGTCGATACCGCCGGACGCGTCGAGAAATTTGCGCGCCGCTATGGCAGCACGAAGGCCACCCGCGCCGGCGTCGCCAAGAAAGCTTAGCTCATTCCGCCTAACGAACGGTGATTGCGCCTCGGCGTGCAATCGCCGTTTTTGTTTATGGACTTCCAATCCCTCATCGCGCGCAAACAGGAACGCTTCCAGCAGTTGGAAAGCGAGATCGCCGATCCGCACCTTTTTGACAACCGGAAGCGAGCCAGCGACACGATGCGCGAGCACGCCTCGATCAAGTTTTTGCTCGCCAAATGGGAAGAGCTGGTGACTGCGCGCCGGCAGTTGGAAGACAATCGCGAACTTGCCACCGCCCAGGACGCCGACCTCGCGCAAATGGCGCAGGAAGAAATCCCGGCGCTTGAGAAGCGCGTCGCTGATCTCGAATTCGAGGTGCAGGTCGCGCTCCTGCCGCCGGATGAAGCCGATGATCGCGACGCAATTGTCGAAATTCGCGCCGGCACCGGGGGAAGTGAGGCCGCTATCTTCGCGGCCGACCTATACCGGATGTATGCCCGTTATGCGGAAACCGCCGGGTTGAAGATCGAAGACCTCGAATCGAGCCCGTCAGAGCTCGGTGGCCTGAAGGAAATGATTTTCAAAGTCTCCGGTGAATCGGTCTTTCGCAGCCTTCGCTATGAAAGCGGTGTCCATCGCGTGCAACGGGTTCCGGCGACCGAAGCCCAAGGCCGGATTCATACTTCAACGGCCACAGTTGCCGTGCTCCCCGAAGCCGAGGAAGTCGATTTCGAAATCAAGCCCGAAGACCTTCGGATTGAAGTTTGTCGCGCGGGCGGCCCCGGCGGCCAAGGCGTCAACACGACCGATTCCGCCGTGCAGGTGATGTACATCCCAACCGGCCGCATCGTGCGTTGTCAGGACGGTCGCAGCCAGCAGAAGAACAAAGAGAAAGCGCTCAAGATTCTGCGTGCCCGGCTCCTCGAGGACAAGAAGCGCGAAGAAGAAGCAAAATATTCCGCTCATCGCAAAAGCCAGATCGGTTCCGGCGGACGCGAGGAAAAAATCCGCACCTATAATTTTCCGCAAAACCGGATCACCGATCACCGGATCGGGCTCACGCTTTACAATCTCGACCGCGTCATGGAGGGCGACCTGAATGAAATGATCAGCTCCCTGCAGCACGCCGACCTCGAGCAACGGCTTAAGGAATCGGCCCTGGCCTGAAGGCTGCCGTGACCGTTCTCGAAGTCCTGCAATCGACCGCCGCCTATTTCGAGAAGCGCGCGATCGAAAGCCCGCGCCTTAACGCCGAGCATCTCGTCGCTCATTCGTTAGGCAAGAAACGAATCGAACTTTATCTCGAGTTCGAGCGGCCGCTCGCCGAGACGGAATTGGCACCGCTCCGCGAGCTCGTTAGGCGGCGCGGACAGGGCGAACCGTTGCAGCATCTCCTCGGCACGGTCGAGTTCGCCAATCATACTTTCGTGACCGACAAACGCGCATTGATTCCCCGTCCCGAGACCGAACAACTGGTCGAATATCTGTGCGATCTCACCTGGCCGAAAAGTCTCCGCATGCTCGACGTCGGGACCGGTAGCGGCGTGATCGCTCTCTCGCTCGCGGCGCGCTTCCCAAATGCTGAACTGCACGCGGTCGATCTCTCGCCCGACGCTCTCGCCCTCGCCCGCGAAAATGCGGAACGCCTTGGCATCCCGGAGCGGATCATCTTCGTACAAGGCCATTTGCTCGATCCGACCGAGGGCAAATTCGACCTGATCGTGGCCAATCTCCCTTACGTCGCATCGGGCGACGCGGCGCAACTTGCCCCGGAAGTGCGTCATGACCCATCCATCGCGCTTTACGGCGGGCCCGCAGGTGACGAGTTGATCCGCGAATTGATTGCGACTGCACCGCCGCATTTGAAACCCGACGGCACGCTCGCGCTTGAGATCGGGATCAACCAGGCCGGCCACCTTTCGGACTTCCTTGCGGCGCAGAATTACCACGACATTTGCTCAAAAAAAGACTATGCAGGAACCCCGCGGTTCCTCTTCGCAAGGCATGGATAAAATTCTCGTTCACGGCGGTCATCCGCTCTCCGGATCGATCAAGATCAGCGGCTCGAAAAATTCGGCCCTGCCGATCATCGCCGCCACTCTGCTCACGCGCGAACCGTGCGTCCTCCATCGTGTTCCGGACCTGAGCGACACGAACTACATGCTCCAG
>DASXYO010000147.1:0-10542 GCA_036502465.1 Chthoniobacterales bacterium | reverse complement strand
CATCATCACTCCGGCGCAGATGCGCGCCGCCGAAGAGGCTGCATTCGCGCGCGGCGTGTCGGCGGAGGCGTTGATGGAGGAGGCGGGCGCGGGCATCGCACGGTCTCTCGCGAAATTTTTCCCGCGCGCCGGGAAGTGCATTGTTTTCGCCGGGAAGGGTCACAACGCGGGTGACGCCTTCGTCGCCGCACGCTGGCTGGCCGAGGCTGGATGGGAAATCGACACCTGGCTCATTTTTCCCGAAACCGAACTAAGCGCCCTAACGAGCAAGAAGTTGGGAGAGCTACGGGAAGCCCAAAGTGGGAGTGGCGTTTGCGCCCCGATCAGGGAAGACGTCGTGACAATCGGGGCACAAAGGCCCCGCCCACATTCGATTGTGCTCGACGGGTTGCTTGGACTCGGCGCGCATCCGCCTTTGCGCGAACCGATCCGCGCCGCCTGCCGCGAGATCAATGCCCTCCGCGAGCGCGGGCAGGTCATCGCGATCGATCTTCCGTCTGGACTCGACGGCGATTCCGGCACGGCGGACGACGATTGCGTAATCGCTGATTTCACAATCACCGTCGGTTGCGCGAAGCGCGGCTTGGTGGCGGATTCCGCAATCGATTTCGTCGGCCGGCTCGAGCTGGTCCCATTGCCCGAACTTCAGCCTAACGAAACGGGCGATTCCGAATTGGCGACGCCCGAATCGCTCGCTGGTCTGCTGCCGCGACGAAAGTATTCCGCCTACAAAAACCAATTTGGCCGCATCGGCATAGTCGCCGGTTCGCGCGGTTTCACCGGCGCGGCGATCATGTGCTCGTTAGGCGCGCTCCGCAGCGGGGCTGGACTGGTCGAGCTGTTTGTCCCGGAGGAAATCTACGAAATCATCGCCACCTCAGCCGCTCCGGAAGTAATGGTGAAGCCGGTCGAATCCTACGCCGACCTGCTCGAGAAACCGATCGACGTCTGGGCGATCGGTCCTGGACTTGGGAAGTCGCGCGTGGAGGAAATTCTCGCCCTTATCCGCGACGCCCGCCAACCGATGGTGGTCGATGCCGATGGCCTCAACATTCTCGCGCAGAGAATGGAGACCTTGAAAGAAAGCCGCGGCCCGCGCCTGCTCACGCCGCATCCGGGCGAGATGAAACGGATTTTCCCTAACGAGAAGCTGCCGCGGGCGGAATTGGCGACGAAATTCTGCAACGAATACGCGGCGACGCTCCTCTTGAAAGGGAGTCGCACGATTGTGGCGGAAGCGGGGCGCCCGTTGAGCTACAACACGACCGGCAACCCGGGCATGTCGACCGGCGGGATGGGCGATGTGCTGACCGGCGTCTGTGCCGGGCTGCTCGGGCAAAGGCTTTCGCCTAACGACGCCGCGCGGCTCGGCGCCTGGCTCTGCGGACGGGCGGCGGAGATGGCGATCCTGAACGGCAACGCGAGCGAAGAATCTCTCCTCCCGCTCGATCTGCTCGCCCATCTTGGCATCGCCTTTCGCGAACTCCGGGCCGACGCGTGACGCCTGAACCCGTCGGAGCATGAAGAACATTATCGTTGTCGGTTATCCGAAGAGCGGCTGCACCTGGGCGACGCGGCTGGTGGCGGAACTGGTCGGATGCCCGGTGGCCGGTTTCTGGAAATCGGACAAGAAAGAAATCGCCGTCGAGGGCAAAGAGCGCGTCTCGGAATTTCGCTGCTACAAGGCGCACCATCCACTCGCCGAACTCGGCGTCACGCCTGACGAATTGGCCCACCGGGTGATCTACATTCTGCGCGACCCGCGCGACATCGCGCTCTCAGCCGCGAACCATTTTCAATTTGATCGCTACTCCTCTCTGCGCGCGGTCTTCCGCGTCTTTCCGCAGGGCGAAAAGCTTTACCGGCACACTCTTTATCCGCTTCTCGTTAGGCAAAATTATCGACTGGAGCGAATGACGGAAGCGCTGCTTCACGGTTCGACGTCGGTCCACAAATCGGTCCGCGTCTCCTGGGTCGAACATTGGCGTCCCTACGCGGAAGCAGGGGTGCCGATCATTCGTTATGAGGATTTGCTCGCCCGCCCCGAGCCGGAGGCCGCACGTATTCTTCAACGCCTCGGCTTTAAGCGCACGGCTCAGGAGGTGGCGGGCGCGATCGAGAACCAGTCGTTCGCGCGGAAGAAGCAGCGTTTGCTGGAGCAGGGCGAGACCGGGCGCGCCAAGTTCCTTCGCGTCGGAAAGAGCGAACAATGGCGGGAAAATCTTCCGCCGCATTTGCAGGCCCGGTTCGCCAGCGACCTCGGCGACGAACTAAGGCGGTGGAGTTATTCTGCCTAACGAAATGGCAAAGAGGATTATTTGTCAGGCGATGCGAGCAGGTCGATAAAGCGCGCGTCTTTCCGAAGCGGGTCCCACTCCCAGCGATGCCGGAGATCGTTCAGGGTGATGCTGTAATCGACGCTGTCGACCGCTCCGGGAGTTTTCAGCAGTTGCTCGATGAGCGGGATCGCCTGGTCGACTTCGCCGGTGCGCGCGTAGATCAAGGCGAGGTAGCAAAGCATAAGCGCTCCGTCATTCGCGTCTTTCGATTCCGGCTTGAGCTCGACGGCAAACCGCCCTTCGCGAATCGCGTCGGTCTTTCTACCCATGAAGGCGTAGAGCAGGCCGAGGTTGGCACGCCGACCGGCAGCTTCCGCGGCTTCCTGCACCGCCTTTTCAAACTCTGGCAAAGCGGCGCCAAAGTTCTTCGCCGCCGCCGCTTGATCGTTCCGCGCCACGGCCGTGATTCCGGCGAAAAAACTCTTCGGCTGCAGCCCGCCATTCAGATAGGAAAATTCACTTCCTGATGCCTGTGCCAGCACCCGGTCGGCCGCGGCGAAATCGCGGCGCAGCATGGCATCTTCCCAGCGCGCGCAGGTCACCACGCCATCGGGGTCGTTGTCCGGCGGAATATTTGCGAACCACGGCTGCAGCGCGGCCGGGTCGCCTTTCCACATGAAATTAACGTAGCCGGACTGGATTTTTGCGACGACGGAATCTGGCGCGACGGCGCGAAAGCGGGCGGCCGCCTCGGCGGCCTGCGGCCAGCGCCGCATGGAGGTGTTGGTGAAGACGAGGTTGCGAATGATGTTGGGATTTTGGGGGTCGAGCTTTTCCATTCGCTGATAGGTAGCGAGGGCGTCGTCCCAACGGCCCTGCCGGCGGCGGATCGCCGCGACGTAGGCGCCGATGTTGCTGTCGTTAGGCAAAGCCCGCTGGGCGGTGGCGAATTCGGCCAGCGCGCGTTCGTAATCCTCATCGAACCAGTAGATGCATTGCCCGAGCGCGAAATGCGCTTCGCCGAGGTCCGGCTCGAGGCGGAGGGCGGCCTCGGCTTCGCTTCGGGCGCGGTTTTTCCAGGTATCGAGTGGTTCGTGAAAATGGAAAATCTCCGCGCAGGTCGAGGCGAGATGAGCGCGGGCGAGGGCGAATCCCGGATCGAGCGCGATCGCCTTGGCATAGAGATCAACCGCCTGCCGATAATCGTGCAGCAGCGTGTCGGGCCCCTGCTCGAGCGGCAGAGCGTGAAGATAAAGGAGGTAGGCCTCGGCGTTTTGCGTCGGCTTTTTTGCCACCCGCACCTTTTCCTGCGGCGTGAGCTGGGCGCGGAGGGCGTCGGCGATCTCGGTCGCGAGTTCGCCCTCCAGGCCTAACGAGTCTTGGATCGTGCGGTCGTAGCGATGGGCCCAGAGATGGCGATCCCGCTCCGCATCGATCAACTGCACGTTGACCACCACCCGATCCTTGACCCGGCGCACGCTGCCTTCGAGGATCGTGGCCACACCGAGGCTTTTCCCGATCTCCTTGATGTCGCGGGTCTCGAGGTCGCGATATTTCATCACGCTCGTTCGGCTGATGACGGTGAGGGCCTGGATCCTGGCCAGATTCGTCAGCAGGTCGTCCTGGATGCCGTCCGCGAAAAAAGCGTTTTCCTTTTCCGCGCTGTAATTTTCGAAGGGGAGAACCGCGATGCTTTTCGCCGGGACGCCTCCGGTCTCCGCGGCGTGAGTGGGCGAGAAGCGGAGGTAAAGAAGAACGGCGATCGCGATCGCGAGAATCCCGATGACCGCCGTGTAAATGCGATGGATAAGCGGCCAGCCGGTTGGTTTGCCGGGCGGGAGTTCGTCGGTTTTTACGAGACCCTCAGGGGTTAATTCGAAAGCCCAAGCGAGCACGACCGCGATTGGGAAACCGATGATGAGCAGGATGATGATCAGCCTAACGATCCAGTCGGGAATGGAGAAGAAAGGAAAAACCTGGGTCGCGACCTGGATGAGGAGCCAGCTCGTCATCGTGTAGACGACCGCGGCGCGATAAACGTTGCGCCTCTGCAGCTCGGCAAAGAATTTTCGCAGATTCACGCGTGACGCTCCATTCGCCTGCAAAAATGCGTCGTTTCTCTTTGCTGTCGACGCAATTAGGTGGTGCCGGCGCGCCCCCGTTTCGCCGCCAGGAGGAAACCGGACGCGAAATTCTGGCCGCGCTGGCGCGAGAACAGCTTCTTTTATGAGGCGTGCAGACGCCGGGCCGGAGGAAATTCATCCTGCAGCGAGTCGCGATTCTGGTCGCGGTCGCGCTATTGCTGCCGCTGACGGCCGCCGACGCCCGGACTCGTCGTCATCGGAAGACGAATCCGGTCGCAGTTGTTCTCCAGCCATTTTTGCTCGCCCGTTCGGTCGTTCACACCGTCGCCGATCCGATCGTTTTGCACGCGCCCCGGGCCGTCGCTGTTCTCGCGACCGCGCCGATCCGTGTCGCGCAACGCGGACGTGAAATTCTCCGAGCACAATCCGTCGATGATGCCGAGCCGGTGCGTGTCGCCTATCTTGTTCCGCGCGCCCAGGATCCTGGCCCGCCGCCGAATCCGGAGGAGGCAGAGGAAGAAGATCAGAATGTCGAACAGGATGCAGGCCTCGAAAACGCGCCGGAAAAATTCGAGCGGCAACCGACGGTCACGGGCAGCCGCGCGATCCTGCGGCATGGAATCGCTTACGCGCCGAGTCGCGCGCCGCAGAGCGTGAAGAACGCAATCTGGGCCGCGAATTCGCTCACGCGCAAGCCCTACGAATGGGGCGGTGGACACGGGTCGTTTTACGATCGCGGTTATGATTGTTCGGGGACGGTTTCATTCGCCCTCCACGGCGCCGGAGCGATCGGCGCGCCGCTTCCCTCGAGTGATTTGATGCGCTTCGGCGAACGCGGCCGCGGGCGTTGGATGACGATTTACGCGCGGCCCGGTCACACCTTTGCCGTCATCGCGGGCCTGCGGCTCGATACGACGGATTTCCAAAACGGCGGGAACACCGGCCCGCGCTGGCACACCGACCTGCGCGAGACGCGCGGCTTCGTGGCGCGGCATCCGGCTGGAATGTAAGGAGCCTGCCTTCTTGACCGTTCCATTCAAACCAATCAAAATCTGACTCATGGAGGCGGAAACAAAAGACAACCGGGGCGAAGGCACCGAAGAGAATGTGCCGGAGCAAAACGAGACTCGGCCGCTCTCCAAGCTGCGCGATTTGCGGCCGGAAAAAGATCCGATCGGCGCCGGGCGCGGCGGATTTCTTAAACCGGAGACGAAGCGTTTGTAGGAACGAGAAGCCCGCGAAACGCTTGCTCGTTAGGCAAGACCTGCTGCTAAGGTGCGGGGGTCGGCGACGGCGTGATGTTGGCGGGCTTGGTCGGCTCTTGCGACTTGGCTTGCGTGTTGGCGCCCTGGGCGCGCATCCCCCGGCGTTGTTGCCGCCGTTCCTGATGATTAGCCTGCCGTTGCGCTTGTTGGTCCGCGACCGTGCCGTCGCGGTTATTGGCTCCAAATCGGCGGCGGTGTTCCTGGCGATGTTCGCGCCGTCGATCATAGCGCTGCATCATCTCCGACTTACTCGGCGCCGCACTCGCGACCGGGCTGGCGACGGGACTGGCCGCGGGGCTGGCGGCAGCGGTGGTGGTCGCGGTTGCAGTGTCCGGCTGCTGAGCCCCGGCGGAGAGAGCGAAACCGGCCCCGAGTCCGGCAGCCAATGCGAAATGGATGATTTTCATGGATTGTGTAGTGGTCGCTGTTCTAGGCGACGCTAAGGATTTTGGCGAGGCCTGAGTTTTGGGCTGGGTCGGGAAGGTTGCCGCTGGGTTTTGGATCGCGGAGTGATGTTGCGCTCGCGCGGCCGAGAATGTTGGATCGTCGGGGGACGCTGATGACCAATCGGCGGTCGGGTGCCAGCTGTTCGAAAAGGCGAGCGCGGGCGTCGCGCAAATGTTCGGGAATTTGGCACGACGAGAATGGCCGACGGCTGGGAATAGACCACGAACTGATCCGGGAACGAATCAAGACAGTCGGAGTCCGGTATGCGCGACTGTGGATCGAAGAGAGTGTAGGACGGAACGGTCGCGGTTACGTAGCCGGTGCTGAGGCCGGATGTGGCGGCAGGCTCGGTGTAGACCGCCTGTTGGTATTCCGGTTCCGCTTGGGCTGCCGGCTCATCTTCCGGCGGCTCTGGTGCGACGTCCGCCCGGTAATCAACCGGAGCTTGGCGGCGGTTTATTGAACTCAGAACGGGCGCAACGGTCGCGAAAGAATCGACCGCGCGCGTCGGCTGTTGGGCGACCGGTTGCTGCTTGACGGTCCGAAGATTGGAAAAGGCCAGCCAGGCGAGGAGCGCGATGACGACGCCGAGCTCGAGCGCGATGAGGTTTGCAACTTTGTTGCTCATGTCATTAGGCTCCTCCGCTGTGGCCTGTCCGGGAACCTGCTGGAAAGAACCGCCTGCCACAACTTCAAAAAAATCGAAATTGACAGTGTCCGGATTGCCACCAGTTCTTCGTTGATTGAATGAAAGCAATCAATTCACCGAAAGAAGGATCTAAACTATGAGCACATCTACAAAAGAAGAAACAACCACAGCGTCACAACGAATCCCGGCGGGAATGCATACGGTTACGCCGCACCTCATTTGCGCGGGCGCCGCCGAAGCGATCGAGTTTTATAAGGAGGCATTCGGCGCGGTTGAGATCAGTTGCCTGCCCGGACCCGATGGAAAGGTGATGCACGCCAGCATCCAGATCGGCGACTCGGTGATCATGCTGAACGAGGAACGGGCCGAGTGGGGTGCCTTCGGTCCGAAAGCCCTCAAGGGATCGCCCGTCACGATCCATCTCTACGTGGAAGACGCGGACGCGTTCTTCGCCCAGGCGGTAAAGGCGGGCGCGAAGGTCACGATGCCGCTCGACGACATGTTCTGGGGCGATCGTTACGGGAAAGTGGAAGACCCGTTCGGACACCAATGGTCGATCGGAACCCACGTCCGCGATGTGACGCCGGAAGAGATGCAGAAGGCGATGCAAGAGATGTGCGCCTAACGAGTTCAGCGCACCTCGTGCGGTCGCAGGCAGGGTTGTGCGAGAAGGAGCGAGGCTCGCCTCCAAAAGAAGTCTTGTCATGGAGAGCCGGAAGCGGTGCACTAAGGCTTCCAGGTTCCGATGCGCCGTCTTTCCGCCCTCTCTGCGATCCTGATCGGTGGTATGATCGCCGGCGCGCTTGATATCACTTACGCAGTCGGGTTCTCGGCCTTGCGCGGCGTGGCGCCGATGCGCGTTTTGCAATCTGTGGCGAGCGGCTGGCTCGGCGCGCCGGCTTTCCGGGGTGGCGCCTCGACTGCCGCCCTTGGTTTGGCGCTCCACTTTTGCATCGCCCTGCTTTGGGCGGTCATTTTTTACCAGGCGAGCAAGGCGCTCCCGTTTCTCACTCGTTATCCGGTCATCGCGGGCCTGCTTTTTGGCATTCTCATCTACGCGGTCATGAACCTCGTCGTCCTGCCGCTTTCTTCTTTCCCGCGCAAGGTTTCGTTCCCACTGCTGGTTCTCGCGACAGGAATCCTCGTGCACATGTTTGGCATCGGGCTTCCCATCTCGCTCGCGGTGCGCCGGACGTTGCCGGGCGGTGTTCGTTCAAAGTAACCGCACGGCCGTAACGGCAATCTTGCCGCCGAAACACACATCGACGTCCGCGCCCGGGGTGCGGTGGCGCAGGTTGTAGTCACCGGCGAAATAAAGCCCGCTCTCTTCCTCGTGCCGGTAATTGAGCGGCAGCGGTTTTGGATCGAGCGGGCACCAGATCACTTCCGGGTCGGGCGCGTTCGGCACGAGCAACGGCAGATTAACGTTATAAAAGACGCCGGGCTCGATCGGCTTCGCCAGCAACTCGCCAAGCAGAGGCGTGATCCAGCGCTGCGCCCGTTCCCAGTCGTATTCGACGCCGCTTTTGCGGTAGTGGGAAAAGGCAATTCCCGGCCAGCCGTGCAAAAGCGCTTCACGCACGGCAGCCACAGTGCCGGAGTAATAGACATCCGCGCCGAGATTGGCGCCGTGATTAATCCCGCTCAAAATCCAGCGCGCGTCCGAGACCAGGTGGAGCAATCCCAGCCGCGTGCAATCTGCCGGCGTGCCATGAACGGCGAACCGATTCTCGCCGCGTGGCTCGATCCGGACGCCTTCGCGCCAGGTCACGGCGTGACTCACGCCAGATTGCGGACCGGCCGGCCCGACCACGACTGGTTCGCCGTGCGCGCGCGCCGCCGCCACCAGCGCCGCCAGGCCGGGTGCGTCGATGCCGTCGTCGTTGGTGACGAGAAATTTCATTGGCGGCATCTTAGTTCGGCTCTCTGCAAGCGGCTACCGCGGGTTGCTTTCCATCGCGCGACATCCATTTCGCGAAGGACCCGGACTTGCGCGCAAACCGCGGGCCGGTAGAGGCTGGCGATGCGGAACCGCTATTTGCCGCCCATTCTTTTGCTCTGCGCCGCGTTCTGCTGGAGTCTCGGCGGCGTCCTGATCAAATCGATCGATTGGCCGCCGATGGCGGTCGCCGGCGGCCGGAGTGCCATCGCCATTCCGATGATCCTGCTCTGCATGGGTCGTCCGCGTTTCACTTTCTCCGCGGCCCAGATCGGCGGCGCAGTGGGCTACGCCGGCACGGTCATTCTCTTTGTCTTCGCAACCCGGATGACGACCGCGGCAAACGCGATCTTTCTCCAGTACACCGCACCGATTTACGTCGCCCTCATCGGGCGCTGGTATCTGGGTGAGCGCGCTTCGCGGATCGACTGGGCAGTGATCGCAGTCGCGCTCGTCGGGATCGCGCTTTTCTTCATGGATCGCCTAACGACCGCGGGGATGTGGGGCAACATCATCGCGCTTGGGAGCGGCCTCGCCTTTGCTTCGGTCGCGCTTTTTCTGCGGAAGGAAAAGGCTGGTTCGCCCATCGCGAGCATCCTGCTCGGCAACATCCTGGTCGCGCTCATCGGGCTTCCTTTTATGCTGAAGGCCTCGTCGTTAGGCGAGGGCGGGCTTTGGCGGCTCGCGCTCCTTGGCGTCGTCCAGCTCGGTCTGCCCTACGTCCTCTACGCAACCGCGATTAAACATGTGACCGCGCTCGAGGCGACGCTTATCCCGCTCCTCGAACCGGTCCTGAATCCACTCTGGGTGATGCTCGCCCTCGGCGAACGCCCCGGCCCGTGGGCGATCCTGGGCGGAATCCTCGTGCTGGTTGCGGTTCTCGGCCGCGGGTTGCTCATGATGCGCGCCGGCCGCGCGATTCCACCGCAATCCGCTACTTCGAACTAACTCCCGCCAGTTGCTGGAAACGCGGATCGTTCCGGAGTGGATCGAACATTGGATCGAGCCGAAGAAGGGCGGGAGTAAGCGGGGCCTGCCCGCCGCCGAGCGGACCTTCGTAGGGAAGCGCGAGCACCCGCTGCAGCGCCGTGAGGGCGCGATCCGGTTCGCCGACCTGCGCCGCGACGCGGGCCAGGATTTCGATCGGAGCAGGACCGTCAAAGGCGTCCTTCTCGATTGGCATCGCCGCCATTGCGCGTTCGGAAAAACTGAGCGCCGCTTCCTTGTCGTGGAGGCCCATCGCGGTCAGCGCGAGATCGAAAAGGAGATTATAATTTCTTGGTTGTTCGGCGAGGAACGGCTCCAGTTCAGCGCAAGCGGTGCGCCAACTGGCCTGGGCGGCGTCGTGTTCCCCCGCCACGTCCTGCGCCCAGCCTAACCAAAAGCGAAGTTCACCGGTGAAGTAACCCCAGGCCGGATCCGGTTTCGACAGCAGTTTCGTTAGGCGAGGAATCGCGGGCGCGGGCCGGCGTTCCAGGATCGCCTGGTAAACCTGCGCGAAGAGCACATTGGAATCGTCGGGCGGCGGATCGAGCGGAGCCAGGAGGGCGGCCGCCCGCGGAAGATCGCCCTGCGCCTGTGCGATCGCGGCCTGGACCGCCAATGTGTCCATGTCGTTAGGCGTGATCGCCAGGATCTGGTCGAACTTGTGCAGCGCCTCCGGGAAACGGCGGAGCGAGATGAAGGATTGACCGTGTTGCCCCAGAATGTAGACGTTGCGCGGGTCGAGCTGCTCGGCGTCGTCGAAGTAAGCGTTGCTTCGCTCCCATTCGCCCTGGCGCCGCGTGACGTAGGCAAGCGATTCGGGAATACGACTGCTGTTTGGCAGGAGCCGCCGCGCCTCTTCGAAGTAACGCACCGCGGTCTCGTAATCCTTCAG
>DASXYO010000146.1:0-6389 GCA_036502465.1 Chthoniobacterales bacterium | reverse complement strand
AAAAAAAAGAACGAGCAAACCCGCAGCGATCGCGCCTAACGAATCGCCGCGACCTACTGCGTGGCCCGGCGAGCTCAACGTCGTCGCTTAAAGGACGACCGGGCGACCCTCGGTCATGACCAGCACCTTGTCCTCCACGCCATGAGAGCGTGCGCTCGAGAGGAGCCGCTCTGGCGGTTCGTGCAGCGGCTCGTAGCCGAGGCGGAACGTGCCGTAATGCATCGGCACCAGTTTGCGAGCGCGCAATTCGAGAAACGCGCGGACCGCTTCCTCCGGGTTCATGTGCACCTCGCGTTTACTCGGCGCGTCGTAGGCGCCAATCGGCAAGAGCGCGATCTCGATCGGAAACCGGGCACCGATTTCCTCAAAGCCCGGGAAGTAAGCGCTGTCGCCGCAGTGAAAAATCGAACGTTCATTCGCCTCGATCACGAATCCGCCAAAACCGCGATGCTGATCGGCCAGCAGGCGCGCGCCCCAATGATGACACGGCGTCAGCGAAATCTTTAGCGGTCCGGTCTCGACCTGCTCCCACTGCTCAAGCTCGTGCACGATGTTGAAACCAAGATCGTGCACCAGATTTCCCACCCCGGTCGGAACGACGATCGGCTGGTCGGCCGCGACCCGGCGCAGACTGCGCCGATCGAGGTGATCGAAATGCGCGTGCGTGACAAGCACGAGGTCGATTGACGGCAAATGATCGATATGAAAACCGGGACGTTTCAGGCGCTTGATCACGCTCAGCCACATCGACCAGTTCGGATCGATCAACACATTCATCCCCGCGACTTGGATGAGAAACGACGCGTGGCCAATCCAGGTGATGCAGACTTCGCTCGGGCCGACTTTCGGAAAGAGCGGCTTCGCCCGATCACCGGAACGTTTCGTGAAGAGCGAGGGAATCAGGACCTCGGTCAGGAAATTCCGCTTGTGCCAGTCGAGCCCGGGCTTGAGGCCGACTCGTTTAGGCGCGCTCGCCTTGGCGCTTCCGTTTTTGGCAGAAGCACGCACGACCTGAGTGCGCTTTTTCCGCGAAAAAGGTGTCGGCACAGTCGGCCAACCATATAAACTAACGCGGGTGAAGCAATCGTTTTGCAGGACAAGTCAGGAGCTCGGGAGAGGCCTGCTTTTCGCCTAAGGAAATCAATTTTCATGAACCCAGTAGTTCCCCGTCGGCAACCGCTCACCGGAGTCGCGATTTGTGCTCTCAGCGGCATCCTGCTCGGGGAGTTTCTGCCCCTGCCGCTCAGCCTTCTTGGCCCGGCGATTGCATTGGGCGCGATCGTAAATCTGTTGCGGCCGAAATGGTGGCTAACGCTTCTTCTCGTAGCAGCGCTTTATTCGGCGCTGCATGACGCGCAGTTGCGCGGCACGCCCGGTCGCGCGTTGAGCGCCCGCCTTGGCGAGCGGCCCCGTCTGGTCACCGTCGCCGGGACGGTAGCAAGCGAGCCGAAACTTTCGACTAACGACTATACGACCTTTCTCCTTCGTCTCGATACGATCGAGTATGACGGCCGACGCGAGGTTTGCACCGCAACCACTAGAGCTCGCTGGAAAGCAAACCCAAAGCTGGGCGATGAGGTGCGGCTTACCGGAATGGCCGAGGATATTCCGCCGTCGCGCAATCCGGGCGTCTTCGATCTGGCCGCCTACCTCGCGCGACGCGATGTCTTCAAGAGCATCTTCGTTCGCTACCCTGAGAACGGCGCAATTTTGGCGACTGGTGGCGGCAATCCGGTGGTGCGAAACGCCGCCCGGGCACGCGACTGGATGCGCGCTAACCTCACTCGCGGCCTGGAAGACTCGCCTGATGTGGCCGCGCTAATCAACGGCATGGCGCTCGGTCTCCGCCATGAGACGCCTAACGACATCGAAGATCCATTTCAGCAAACCGGGACGCTCCATCTGTTTGCCGTGGCCGGTCTCCATGTCGGGATCGTGGCGCAGCTCCTTTGGATCCTGGCTTCGCTCCTCCGCCTCCCGCGCACGGCGGCGGCCGCGCTGATTATTCCGTGTCTCTTCTTCTACTCTGCCATCACCGGATTCCACGTCTCCAGCCTGCGCGCCGCGGCCATGGCTAGCTTTTTGTTAGGCGGAATCTTCTTCGATCGTCCCGTTCTCGCGCTCAATAGCCTGGCCGGCGCAGCACTCGTCATTCTCGCCTTCGATACCAACCAGCTTTTCACTTCCGGTTTTCAACTTTCATTTGCCGTCGTCGGAGCGATTCTCCTCTGCCAGAATCGGATCTTCACCGTTCTGCTCCGGCCGGCGGCGACGGATCCTTTCCTGCCTCGCAGCCTCGTCAGTCGGGCGCGACTTTTCTGCGAGAGCGTTTACCGGCTGATCGCTGGCGGCGTCTCAGTTTCGGCCGCCGCTTGGGCGGGTTCGCTCATCCTCATCATTTGGTATTTTTACCTCATCACCCCAATCTCGCTCCTGGCGAACCTGACGGTCGTTCCCGTCGCCTTTTGCGTTCTCGCGGTGGGCATGATGTCGTTAGTCGCGGCCCTTTTCTCACCCGCGCTTTCGCTCGTTTTCAACAACGCCAACTGGAGCCTGGCCAAACTGATCCTCGGTCTCGTGCAGCTTTTCGCGCAGTTGCCGACCGGCCACTTCTATGTCGAGCGGCCCCATTGGCCGAGCGGAGCGCGCGTCGAAATCACCGTCTTGGATGCGGGCGCGGGCGGTGCCGTTCATCTCCGCGCCTCCAGACGGGATTGGCTCTTCGACGCCGGGAACGCACGCGATTACGAGCGCTTCCTTCGCGACTACCTGCATTCGCGCGGAATCAACCGACTCGACGGCCTCGTCCTCAGTCACGGCGACTCGCTACACATCGGCGGAGCCGGTGCAGTGCTCGACGAGTTTCGGCCGCGGCGCGTGGTCGATAACGGTGCGCCGGATCGCTCGAGCGTTCATCATGCTCTGCTCGTTAGGCTGAAGAACCGGGAGATTGCGGTGCAGGGCGGCGCGTTTCAAGTCGACCGCGAAGTGACCGCCCGCGTCCTTTATCCGCCTGCCGACATGAAGGCGAAAGCGGCCGACGATCAGGCGCTGGTCGTGCAATTGGTCATCGCCGGCAAACATCGCGTGCTTCTCGTTTCAGATAGCGGCCTACAGACCGAGCGCGCGCTGCTCGCTCTGCCTAACGACCTGCAGAGCGACATCCTGATCAAGGGCCAGCACCACTCCGGCGAGTCGGGCTCCGCAGAATTTCTCGACGCCGTGCGACCCCAACTAATCGTCGCCACCTCGATCGATTTTCCGGCGCGCGAACGGATACCGGACGAATGGGCGCGCATGGTGCAAGCGCGCGGAATCAAATTGCTGCGCCAGGACGAAACCGGCGCTGTGACTTTAGAATTTTTTCGGGACAACTGGCGGGCGACGCCGTTCCTCAATCAACCAACCTTACGCAGCATGAGCCGATAGATTGATGCGCCATCCGCGATGAAGTGTTTCTCGAAAGTCGTGATCGGGAAAACCTCGTCCTGGTCCGGAGCGACCTCCACAAACATGTCCGCGGAGATGAGGGCTCGCATCGCTTCGAAATAATTTTCCTGATCGGTCACGATCCGAAAGCGCCCGCCGGGCATGAGCAACCGATGCACGAGGGCGAGAAATTCAGGCGTCACCATGCGGCGGCGCCGATGCTTGCTCTTCGGCCAGGGATCGGGAAACAACAGGTGCACCATTTCGACCGAGGCCGGCGGGAGGAGATATTGAATGGCGTAGCTGCTATCGATCCGGAGAAACCGGACATTCGTTAGGCGGAGGCGCGAGGCCTTCTTGCAGCCGCGCCAGACGCGTCCGCCGAGTTTCTCCATCCCGAGGAAATTCCTCTCCGGAAATCGCTCCGCCTGCGCAACAACAAACGCCCCGTCGCCGCAGCCGATGTCCACCTCGAGCGGCGCGGGCTTCGGAAAAAGCTGCGCGAGCTCGAGCGGTGCGAAATAGTCCGCCAAGACTAACTCGTAGTTGTCCGCCGCTGGCAGCGTGTCTTTCGTTTCCTCCGTCATCTGGGTTGGGTCATTCTTCCTGAACTGGATTGGAGGCGCAGGTTCTTGCCGCTATTTTTTCATCAGGTCGAGCACGGCGCTGGTCATCGCGATGACGCCGGTGCGAATCGTCGGTTCCGGCACAGGCGCGAACTTGCTCGAGTGCAGACTGGGCAGCGGCGGCGCGCCCGGCTTGTTCGCCGCCGCGATCTTTTCCGGGGCGACGGCGCCGACATGAAAATCAACTGCTGGAATCGAATGATCGGGCAGACTGTATTCGGCGAAATCTTCCCCGCCCATCGTCGGGTCGACCATGTCGACGTTCTTCTCGCCTAACGTTTTCTTCCAGACATCGACGAGGCGCTTGGTCAGCTCCGGATTGTTATAAGTGGCGGGAACAAATTCGCCCTGGAGCACCTCCACCTTCGGCATCTTGTCCTCCGGCCAGCCAGCGGCGGTGGCGCAACCCTTGGCGATCTGCGCGATCTCGGCCAGAACGCGATCGCGCACGTCGCTCTTATAAGAGCGCACGGTGAGCTGCATTTTTACCTCGTTCGGAATGATGTTGTGTTTCGTCCCACCGTGGATCGAGCCAACCGTGACGACGATCGGATCGACCGGGTTGTTCTCGCGGCTGGCGATGGTTTGCCACATGTTGATGATCTCGGCCGAAAGCACGATTGGGTCTTTCGTTTTGTGCGGGTAAGCGCCGTGGCCGCCGACGCCGGGAATCGTCACGTCGACGGAATCAACATTGGCGTAGGTGTAGCCGGAAGTGATGCCGATGTGTCCGGTCTCGAGCTGGGAGTTATCGTGAAAACCGAGCGCATAATCGGGCTTCGGGAAACGCTTGTAGAGTCCATCCGCAAGAAGCGCCTTCGCCCCGCCGTAGGCTTCCTCGGCTGGCTGCCCGACGAAGAGGATCGTGCCGTGCCATTGATCCTTCAGCTTCGCCATCTCGCGCGCGACGCCGATGAAAGTGGCGATGTGCACGTCGTGACCGCAGGCGTGCATGACGTGGACGTCGGCGCCGGCTCGATTCTTGCCCATCGCTTTGCTTGCATAAGGCAGGCCGGTTTCTTCCTCGATCGGGAGCGCATCCATGTCGGTCCGGACGAGCACCACCGGGCCGTCGCCGTTCTTCATTACCCCCACCACGCCGTAACCGACCGGGCCTGCCTCACTGTATTTTCCAAGGTGATCGGTCACTTCGCAGCCGGCGGCCTTCAGTTCTTTGGCCACTATTTCGGAGGTGTTCTTTTCCTGGCCCGACAGCTCGGGGTGCTGGTGCACATCCTTATAAATGGTAAGGAGCGACGGCAACTCCTGCTTCGCGATTTCGGCCGGCGATTCGTCCGCGCGCAGACCGGGCGCGGCTATCAGAGCGAGCAGGAATAGAGCAGTCGTCGGAAATTTCATCCGGCAGAGTAGAACGAAAATCCCGGTGGGCAACGCGCCGCGTTGCTTCTCCTCCAGCCTGTGGCTCCTTTCTCCCTACCGATGACCCGCCTGCTTTATCTCGACTGCCTCTCCGGGATCAGCGGCGACATGACCGTCGGGGCGCTCTGCGATCTCGGGGTGGAGCCGGGAACGATCCGGTCGGAACTAGACAAGCTCTCGTTAGGTGAAGTTCAGTACGAGTTCGAACGCCAAAGCCGGCAGGGAATCAGCGGGATAAAATTCCTCGTCAGGGAAAACGCGCACGCCCATGCCCGGCGCTGGGCGGCGATCCGAGAGTTGATCGGCCTGAGCACGCTTTCCGATTTCGTCAGGCAAAAGGCCCTCGCAATTTTTGAGAGGATCGCACTGGCGGAAGCGAAAATTCACGGCGTGCCGGTGGAGACGGTCGGCTTTCACGAAGTCGGGGCCATTGACTCGATCGCCGATATCGTCGCCGCCTGTGTCGCGCTGGAGGCGCTCGGCCGACCGCGCGTCGTCGTCTCGCCGCTGCGCGAAGGGCGCGGCTGGATTGATTGCGCGCACGGCCGTTTCCCGCTTCCGGCTCCGGCGACCCTGGAAATTCTGCGCGGAGTCGAGCTCGAATTGGTCGATGAATCCTGGGAATCGATTACCCCGACCGGCGCGGCGATCGCCGGCGAGTTTGGGGAATCGTTCGGAGCGATGCCGCGGATGGAAATCGAAAAAGTCGGCTACGGAATCGGCACCCGCGAGTTGAAGGAGCGGCCGAATGTTTTGCGGGCCGTCCTCGGGCACGTCACGAATGCTTCGCCTGCGGAATACGAATCCGACACAGTCATCGAGATTGAAACCAACATTGACGATCTTTCGCCGGAAATAACTGGAGCGGTGATGGAGCGCCTCCTCGCGCTCGGTGCACTCGACGTGATCCTCACACCCGTGCAGATGAAAAAAAACCGGCCCGGCGTACGGCTT
>DASXYO010000145.1:0-19978 GCA_036502465.1 Chthoniobacterales bacterium | reverse complement strand
GCGTTGTTGGACGTCGCGCAGGCCGTGACGATGCACATGTTCGGTCCGCGCAATCCAAATTCCATCGAGATGAGCCCGCTCGCCATGTTGCTGATGAGCATCGGAATGGTGAAGGCGGAAACGCGACCGGGACCTTTGGTGACGAGCGCGGTGTGCTGATCTTCGAGCGTCTTGAGGCCGCCGATACCACTACTCACGAGGACTCCGAAACGGTCGCGATTCACCTTGTCGAGGTCGATCCCGGAATCGCGCATCGCGCTTTTCGTCGCCGCCATCGCGAGATGAGCGAAGCGGTCGGTCCGCTTGTGTTCCTTGGGGTTATTGAAAACCGTTTTCGGATCAAAGTCGTGAATCTCGCCCGCAATCGTGCAATCGAAACCGGTCGTGTCGAAGCGCGAGATCTCGACGATGCCGCTTTTGCCCTCGAGCAGGTTTTGCCAATAGGTCTCGAGCTCCATGCCCAGCGGCGTGGCCACACCCATTCCAGTGATGACGACTCGTCGATTCATTAAGTAAAACTCTGATCCCAGCGACTACTTGTCACTCATCACCCGGCACTTGTCACTCTCCCGGTCAGCGGGTGCCCATCCCGACGCTTTGGACGGTCTGGAAAAGTTTGCCCTCCGTCCGGATGGAAGGCGCGATGATGATCTCGGTCTGCTGGAATTCCGGGATGGAACTGGCGCCGACGTTGCCCATGCAGGTGGTGATCGCGCCGACTAGATTTTGACTCCCGTCGTCGACTTCGGCGGGCCCAAAGAGAATTTGTTTGAGCGAACCGGTTGCGCCGACCTTGATTCGCGTCCCGCGAGGAAGGTTGGCGTGCGGCGTGGCCATTCCCCAATGGTAGCCGCTGCCCGGGGCTTCGTGCGCCTTGGCAAATGCGCTTCCGACCATGACCGCGTCGGCACCGCAGGCGAAGGCCTTGCAGACATCGCCGCCTTTGCTCATGCCGCCGTCGGTGATGATCGAGACATAGCGCGCGGTCTTTTTGAAATAAGCGTCCCGAGCCGCAGCGCAATCGACCGTCGCTGTAACTTGCGGGACTCCTAAACCGAGAACCCCGCGCGAGGTGCAGGCCGCGCCCGGCCCAACACCGATCAAAACGGCAGCCGGCCCGCATTCCATGATCTCATAGGTGGCATCGAAGCCGACCGTATTTCCGACGATAACCGGGATGCGCATCTCGCCGCAGAATTTCGCGAGCTCAAGCGATTTATATTCCGATGAGACGTGCCGCACAGTCGAGACCGTGCTTTGCACGACGAAAATATCCGCGCCCGCTTCCTGCGCGATCGCGCCAAAACGGTCCGCGCGTTGCGGGATCGAACTTACGGCCGCTGGCACACCCGAGTCCTTGATCTCGCGAATCCGAGCCGCGATCAGATCTTCCTGCACCGGTTCGGTATAGATTTTTTGCAGCAGCGCGGTGACCTCATTTTTGTCCGCCTCAACGATTTTTTGCAGGACCTCCTGCGGATTTTTGTAGCGCGTCTGCACACCCTCGAGATTGAGCACCGCGAGCCCGCCCAGTTTGCCCATCGCGATAGCGAAACGCACATCGACCACCCCATCCATCGCGCTCGCCAGGATGGGAATTTTGAATTCAATCGGCTCCGCCTCGCGACGCGCCAGGCGCCAGCTGATGTCGACTTCGTTCGGGTTAATTGTCACGCGGCCCGGGACGAGAGCGATCTCGTCGAACCCATAGCTCACGCGCGCTTTGCGATTTCGGCCAATCCACATTCCCATGATTAAATTCGATCCAGTTTAAAACGTTCGTTCAAGCTGCCGCAGCGCGGACAACGTGGCAGAAGCGTCGGCGTTCGATCCTCGAACTCGAAAGCGCAAATCACACACCGCAACCGGTGGCGCAGCGCCCGCTGCTCACGGCGTCGACGATTCCACTCGCCAAATATCCAGAGGAGAAAAACCGCCGCAAGAAAAAGGAGCAGATAAATCGTGACCAGCGCCGCCAGGCTGACCCGAATCACGGCGCGCGCTCCGTCGCGCTCGGCGGCATGATGAGATCGGTCCCGAACGCGAAGGTCGCGGTCGCCCAGGTAAGGCTGTCGTTGGGCGGCACCTTGGGTGCCATTGTAAATCGGCAAAGTGCGAGCGCCTGGCGCGCCTCTTCATCGAGCGCGCCGTCGCCGGAAGATTGCTCGAGAAAACTAAAGCGGACCGCGCCTAACGAGTCGACCGCGACCCGAAAACGCGCGCTTTCCGGGGCGTCGCGAACCGACGCGCGGAATTTCAGCGCCGGGTGGGTGACCGAAAGTTCGCGCAGATCGCCGGAGAAAATCAGGCTCGTCGGGGCCGGCGGGCCCGGCGCGGACTCGGGCGCGACCGCGACCGGAACTGGCGCCGGAGGCATGGCGGAAGGAGCGGCGGGCGCGATCCTGCGGGCCGGCAATTCCTTGAGCCGCGGCGGAACGGCGAGATAAGAGGGAACGTGCGCCACTTTCGGAAGTTGAAAGGCGCGCGCGTCAGCCGGCCTTTGCGTTTGCGAAGCGAGGGCCGGATCTTCCGCCTCGAGCCAATTCAAAAACGTCCGCGACTCTGTCGAGGTCGGCGCGATCAAGCTGACCTGCGCCGGCGGCGGAAGGAGCGAAATGGCCGGTGGATAAACAACCTGGAAAAGATAAAAACAAAGCGCATGTAGCGCAGCCGAGGCGGCGAGGAAACCGGCGATCGCGACCTTCCGCCTGCGCGGACGTTCCCAATGGAATAGGAGGCCACCGGGGGCGGGCGAGGCGTAGCTTTCCGCGCTCACTGTTGCGGAGAAGTGGCGAGCGCGACCGAAGTGATTCCTCGCTCAAGTGCTGCATTGGTGACCGCCATCACCAAATCATACGAAACAGAACGGTCGGCCTTAATCACGATCGAGCGCCCTTCTCGTTTCGTGATATCGAGCGCGGGACCGAGCTGGTCGAGCGTCACCTTCTGATCGCGCAAATAAATTGCCGGGTTTGGACCTGCGGTGATGCTGATGATCTGCTGGTTAGGCTGCGGGCCGAGCGTGAATCGCGAAAAAGGAACCGTGACCGCAATCCCCGGCTGCAGGACAAAGCTGGAGCTGAGGAGAAAGAAAAAGATGAGGAGAAAAACCACATCGAGGAGCGGGAAGACATAGAGCCACCCGAAGCTGATGCTGGTCGTCCGGGCAAGCTTCATTTCTCGTTAGGCGCGAGAACGAAGGAGCGCACCGCTCAGCGATCGCCCCGCCGGAGCGCGTTTTTTTCCTGCGCCTGCTGGAAGCTGATGATCTCGGCCGAAGGCGCGTGATCGGTCAGCATATGCACAACTTCGATCCCGGCCCGCTCCATGTCGTGCAGCAACGTATTAACCCGCGAAGAGAGATAACTGTAACCGACAAAAGTGGGAGTCGCGACGACCAGGCCGGCGGCGGTGGTAAGAAGACTCTTGTAGATTCCGCTCGAAAGTTCCGTCACCGTTGCGTAGCCGCCGTTGGAAGAAACGAGACCAAAGGCTTCGATCATCCCGGCGACTGTGCCTAACAAACCAATGAGTGGCGCAAGGTAAGCCAGGGTCGCGAGCACGCCGAGAAAACGTTCCAGCTTCGGCACCTCGAGCTGGCCAGCTTCCTGCACGATCTCGCGCAGCTCGGAGCGTGGCGCGTCGTGCCGAATGATCGCCGAATGGATGACCCGCGCCACCGGACCCGGCGTGCCGGCGCACTCGTGAAGAGCCTCGGCGTAATTGTGCCGCTGCAGGAGATTGGAGAGTCCCTGGAGAAATTCGCCAACGTGAATCGTCGCGCGATGAAAGTAAAAAAGCCGTTCCGCAAAAACGGCGATCGCGATGATGCTGCAGACCAAGATGGGCCACATGAGCAGTCCACCCTTCTGGATGTAATCGATCATGCGAAGACCTGATAACTCCCTTTGCCCTTGCTGGCAAGTGGCGAGGCTTTCGCCCTAACGAGTAAAAAATTCCGGGTCTTCATTTTCATGGTTTGCGGCGCGCAGCCGGCTTTTTTTCGGTGGTGCGTCCAAGCAAACGGCCATCCCCATCATAGACCGCGTAGCCGGCGGAGTGGCCGGAGGCATCGTAACTGTAAACGATCCGGTTCAAGACCGAGTCGTCCTTCGCGACCTGCGTTTCCTCCAGCAAATGACCGGCCGTGTCGTAACGGTAGCGGGTCTTGAAACGCAAGCTGCCATTAGCCGCGAAGACATCGCCGCTCTCGTAGCGGCCGTTCGCGTCCAGCTTGTAGACAATTTTTCCCTGCGCCTTTCCGTTCGCTCCGGTGGTGGTGGCCGTTGAGTGATGATTCGCGCCGTCGGTTTGATAAACGGTTTTGGACCCGTCGGGGTTCATGGTCACGGTCACGCGCACGGCATCGTCGCCGGTTTGCGCGAACGCAAGCAGGCCGCTGCTGATGAAGGCAAGGGCGACGCAGAAGGTCAGGAAAGCTCGAAACATTGGCGGGGCCGGAATTTACGAGGCCAAAGAAAAGCACGCAAACCGGCATTTATTTTATTGACCCGTGAAATTCGCAGTGGTTTAAAGTGGGGGGAAGTGGATTAAATTGGAATAATTCTCCCGCGGTATGGATTCAGTATCTTCAAACTCAGTTTTTTACGCGGGAGAATTTCGCCATCAACTCGACGAGAAACATCGCGTTACCATCCCGTCGCGCTGGCGGCGCAACGGCGCGGGCGAGGAGTTCCTCATGGTCCCCGAACCGAGCGGACAATTCCTGCTCGTCATGCTGCCTAACGAGTTCGAACGGATCAGCGCCGCGGCCGAGACCGTCGCCGGCGTTTCGCCACGCGATCTCCGCACCTTTTTCCGGCAATTGCACGCGCAGGCCCAGCACGGCGCCTCCGACAAACAGGGCCGCCTCGTCCTGCCGGATGACCTTTGCAAAAAACTCGACCTGAAACGCGAAATCGCCCTCGTCGGCGGTCGCGGGCGTTTTGAGATCTGGAATCTGAAGCGGCGCGAAGCCGCCCATACCGAGGAGCATCCCACCTACCAGCACGTGGCCAACATGGTCGGACTCTAGCGCGATGAACGCCCTCTTATTTGAACGACCGGTCCGCTTCGCGACCGGCCCGCTGCTCATGAACGAGGAGGCGCAGGATATGGAAGATTTTGTTTATCACCGCCCGGTGCTCGCGACCGAGGCAATCGAACTGCTCGCGCCGCGTCCGGGCTCCCTCGTGCTCGATGGGACCTGCGGTGGCGGCGGTCACACCGAGGCGATCTTGCGCACTGGGGCCGATGTTCTCGCTCTCGATCAGGACCCGGACGCGCTTGAATTTGCCGGCGCGCGCCTAACGAATTTCGGAGGTCGCGTCACGTTCCAGCGCGCAAACTTCCGCGAGGCGGGCCGCGTTCTCGATCAACTCGGGATTGCCCAAATCGGCGGGGCTCTTCTCGATCTCGGCGTTTCGTCGCGCCAGTTGGAGAACGCCGACCGCGGTTTCAGCCTCATGCGCAACGGCCCGCTGGACATGCGGATGGACCCGCGGCGCGAGCTGACCGCGGCCGAAGTGATCAACAGCTACACCGAAGAGGAGCTGATGAATATTTTTCGCGAGTTAGGCGAAGAGCCGGCCGCTCGCCGCATCGCCAGCCAGATCGTGAAATTGCGCAAGGAAACTCCTTTTCGCGAAACACTCACCCTGGCCAAGGCGATCGAAAAAATCGTCGGCCGCCACGGCCGCCGCCATCCCGCGACGCAGGTTTTCCAGGCTTTGCGGATGGAGGTAAACGACGAACTCGGCGCGCTCGAGGAGGGATTGCTTGCCCTAACGACTCGGCTCGAACCCGGCAGCCGGATCGCGGTCATCACTTTTCATTCACTCGAGGATCGGATCGTGAAGAATTTCTTCCGCGATCGCAGCCGCGAGTTCCTTGACCGGCCGGAATGGCCGGAGCCACGACCAAACCCTGATTATTCCCTCCGCCTTGTCACTTCCAAGCCAATCGAGCCGGATGCGGCCGAGCAGCGGGCCAATCCGCGCTCCCGCAGCGCCAAGCTCCGCGTAGCGGAAAGGATCGAATGAACCGTCGCCGGCGAAAAAACTTCAATCCCATCGACGCCCCCGCCCTCGCGCGCTGGATTGTAATCGTCGCTTTCCTCGCCGCGACCGGGCTGAGTTACGTCTATCTCACCGTCCAGCTGCACCACCAGGGCGTGCAACGCCGCGCGCTGGAGCAGGACCTGATCGCCACGCGCACCCAAAACGAGGACGCGAAAGTGCAGATCGCCGCTCTCACTTCCCGCACCGCCCTGCAGCGGCGGTTAAAGGAAGGCTACCTCCAGATGATCCCGATTACCGAGAAGAGCATCGTTAGGCTGAATTCTTCGACCCAGCCCGGGAGCGAAGACGAGGTCCAGCCGGTCGTTAACCAGCGAGGCCGCCCATGAAATGGAATAGCCGCACTCGTTGCACCTGCGTCTGCATCTTCTTCGCGTTCCTCTTCAGCATCTTTTCCTACCGGCTGATTTATCTCCAGCTGGTGATGCACACCAAATACAGCAAGATGGCCGCGGACAAGAACGTCGGCCGCAACGTCATTCCCGCCGAGCGCGGCGTGATCTACGACGCCGGTCACGAAGTCCTGGCCCAGAATGTCCCGGTCGCGACCGTCGTGGCCGATGCCTCGCGGATCAAGAACGCCGGTGCTCTCATCCCAATTCTCGCCAGCAGCCTGCATATTCCGCCTAACGAGATCGCAGAGAAGATCGCGACCGGCCGGCCGTATATCGTCCTGAAACGCGAGGTCCCGGATGCCGACGCCCGCGCGCTCGAGAAAACTCTGCGCCAGGAAAAACTGCTCGGCGTCTACTGCGAGCGCGGGACGGTCCGAGTGTATCCGAACGGTCCGATGCTCTGCCACGTCATCGGATTTTCCAACTTCGAGCAGAAAGGCATCCAGGGCGTGGAAGCGTCGATGAACACGTATTTGCAGGGGGAGGACGGTTATCGCTACATCGAGCACGACGCGCAAGGCCGCGAGATCGTCCTCTACCGCGGACTGGAACGAGCGCCGCGCAATGGCGACCAGGTTCACCTCACAATCGACATGGGCTTGCAGACGATCGTTGAAAACGAGCTCGACGCCGCGATGCGCGAATACACCCCGGCCACCGCCACCATCATCCTGATGCGTCCGCAGACCGGCGAGATCCTGGCGATGGCGAACCGGCCTAACTTCGACCTCAACCAACGCTCCAAAGCGAAGCCAGAAGAGATGAAGAATCGCGCCGTCGTCGACATGATGGAGCCCGGTTCCACCTTCAAGATCGTGACTGCGGCGGCCGCTCTCAACGAGCGCAAGGTAAACCTCGACTCCATGATCTTCTGCGAGAACGGCGTCTGGAACGTCGGCGGCCGGCCGCTGCACGACCATGGCCATAAGGGCTACGGCGATCTGAGCGTGCAGGACATTCTCGTCCACTCGAGCAACATCGGCGCGGCCAAGATGGCCTGCATGCTGGGCGAGCAGAAGTTTTACGAATACATCCGCCGGTTCGGTTTCGGCGATCGCACCGGGATTGAGCTGCCGGGGGAAATTCGCGGGATGGTCCATCCACCCCGCAGCTGGAGCAAGATTTCCATCACCCGCATCCCAATGGGACAGGAAGTCGGGGTCACGCCTTTGCAGATGATCGTGGCCATGTCGACCATCGCGAACGGCGGCAAGCTGGTCCAGCCCCGCATCGTCAAGACGATCATCGACGACAAAGGAGCGGTCGTCGCCAGCCTCAAGCCGATCGTCGTTAGGCAAGTGGTCTCGCGGCAGGCGGCCTCGCAGATTGCCCTCGCGCTGCGGGGCGTGGTGAGCAAGCGCGGGACTGCGGCCGAGGCGGCGGTGCCTGGGTTCAGCATTTCCGGAAAGACCGGCACTGCACAGAAAGCCGCTTCCGGCGGCGGCTATGAGAAAAACAAATACGTCGTCTCCTTCAGCGGTTTTCTTCCTTCTGAAAACCCGGCCTTCGTCGCCCTCGTCGTGCTCGACGACGCGCATACCAAGGACCCGAATCTCAACTACGGCGGCACCGTCGCCGGACCCATTTTTTCCCGCGTCGCGGAACGAGCGGCGCGGTATCTCGATCTTGAGCCGCATGAGGAAATTGGAACGCCAGAAACGGCCGGACGAGTCGCCTTAACTAATGCCCGTTAGATTTCCGCGCCTCGCGTGTCCACGCCTCATGCAGCTCAAAATTCTCGCAGACTCCATTCCGGTGCAGGAAGTCCTCGGGCCGCTCGACCGCGAGGTCGACGGCATCTTTTACGACTCGCGCCGAGTGCAAAAGAACGGCCTCTACGTCGCAGTCCGCGGCGCGCATGTTGATGGCCACGAGTTCACCGAACAGGCGATCGAGAGAGGCGCGTCGGCGATCGTGGTGGAACGCCCGGAATCGCATTCCCGCGCCACCTCCATCGTGGTCGCGGACAGCCGCGTCGCGCTGGCCGACCTGGCGTTTACGTTTTTCAAAAAACCTGCGCTGCGCTTGAAGATGGCGGGCGTCACCGGGACGAACGGCAAGACGACAACCACCTTCCTCATTAAACACATCTGCGAGAACGCCGGGATGCGCAGTGGATTGATCGGCACCGTCCGCTACGAAATCGGCGAGCGTGTCCTGCCTGCGACCCGGACGACGCCGGAGTCGCTCGATCTTCAGGAAATGCTCGCGCAGATGGCCGGCGCCGGCTGCAAAGCGGCGATGATGGAAGTCTCGTCGCACGCCCTCGCGCAGGATCGCACCCGCGGCTTGGAATGGGATGTGGCGGTTTTCACCAACCTCACCCAGGACCATCTCGATTTTCATCAGACGATGGAAAACTACTTCGAGGCGAAGGCCCTGCTTTTCACCGGGTTGAAAAATCAGCCTAACAAGAAGCAGGCGCGCGCGGTGATCAACATCGACGACCGATACGGCGAACAGCTCGTGAAGCGCATCGGCGACGATACGCCGGTCGTCACCTATGGGATGAGCGCGCGGGCCGGCTTTCGCGCTTCCAATTACCGGGCCGAATTCAGCGGGACCTCGTTCCAGCTCGATGCCCGCGGCAAGATTTATCTCGTCCGCGTTCCGCTCATCGGGCGTTTCAACGTCATGAATGCGATGGCCGCGCTGGCCGCCGCCAACTCGTTAGGCGTAAGTCTCCGTGATGCGGTTCTGAGTTTGGCCAAGGCGCCCCAGGTCCCGGGCCGACTCGAGATGGTCCCGGCCAAACGCCAGTTTCAAGTCTTCGTCGATTACGCGCACACACCCGACGCGCTTCTTAACGTCCTCAAGACCCTGCGCGAACTCGCGCCGCGCCGACTGGTCGTCGTCTTCGGGGCCGGCGGCGATCGCGACAAACAGAAGCGCCCGCTCATGGGCCGGGTCGCTGATCAAAACGCCGACTACAGCATCATCACCTCCGACAATCCACGAAAGGAAGATCCACTCGCCATCATCGAGGAAGTGAAAAAAGGATTTCGTTCGACCAACTTCGAAGCCGTCCCCGATCGCGCGGAAGCGATTGCGCACGCCATCGCCCTTGCCCAGCCGCGCGACATCATCGTCATCGCGGGCAAAGGCCACGAAACCTACCAGGAATTTGCCGACCACACGATCCCGTTCGACGACCGCCAAATGGCGCTCCGCGCGCTCGAAAATCGCCCGCTGGAATTTTGAAGATGACCAAGCCCACCGAAAACCGCCGCGGCAACCTCCGGGGAGCGCACGCGCCTCGCGTGCTGGCGATGGCGCCTCGCCATCGCGAACTTTCCTGCAGCTTTGGGCATCGCGAAGACCTTCGACACCCACGGCAAAGTTTGTTTCGGCGGGGCGCCGAAACCAGCACGCGAGGCGCGTGCGCTCCCCAGCCCATGTGGCCGCGCTGACCATGGATCCGCTCTCGATCGAACAAGTTGCGCAATACGCAGGCGCCGTCAGCAAAAACGGCAATCGCGACGCGGTCATCAACAATCTGAGCACCGACTCGCGCACGGTGCAGCCGGGCGATCTTTTCGTCGCGCTCCGCGGCGAGAATTTCGACGGCCACAAATTTATCGAGCAGGCGATGCAACGGGGCGCGTCGGGCGCGATCGTGGAAACGAAATGGACGGGCAAGCTAGGACCTGACTTTTGCATCCTCCGCGTGGCCGACACACTGGTTGCCTACCAGCAGGTGGCCGCGAACTACCGGCGCTCGTTAGGCATAAAAATCGTTGCCATCACCGGCAGCAACGGCAAAACGAGCACGAAAGATTTTACCGCCTCCGTCCTGGGCCATCGCTTCCAGGTCACGAAAACGGAAGGCAATTTCAACAATCACGTCGGTCTCCCGCGTACCATGCTCGAGGCCTCGTCGCGCCACCAGATCGGCGTCTGGGAAATCGGGATGAATCATCCGGGCGAGATCGCGCCCCTCGCACAAATCGCGCGGCCGGATGTCGCGATCATTACCAATATCGGCATCGCGCACATCGAATTCATGGGGACGCGTGAAGCAATTGCGCAGGAGAAAGGCGATCTCGCCGCCGCGCTGCCAGCAGACGGCACCCTCATTCTGAATCGGAGCGATGAATTCGCCGACACCATCGCGCAACGGACTTCGGCGAGAGTCATTTCTGCCGGAATCGACGCCGGCGAAGTGCAGGCGCGCGAAATTGTCCAGACCGCGGAGGGCGCGGAATTCACCATTTACGAGGGCGCGCACCGCTGTCACGCGGTCTCTCCGGTGCCGGGCCTGCACATGGTGCAGAACGCCTTGCTCGCCGTCGCCGCCGGCCGCGTTTTCGGACTTTCTCTCGAGGAATGCGCCGCCGGGCTGGCGGCCGCGCCGCTCAGCAAGGCGCGTTTGCAGATCAAGAATATCGGCGGCGTCCAATTCATCGACGACAGCTACAACGCCAATCCCGATTCAATGAAGGCCGCTCTCCGCACCCTCGCGGAGCTCGAGACCGATGGACAACGGATCGCGGTTCTCGGACAAATGGCCGAGCTCGGCGCCGAGTCGGTCCGCGGCCATCGCGAAGTCGGTGAAGTCGCGGCCTCGTTAGGCATCGATCATCTCATTTCGTTAGGCAAGGATTCGGCGGAGATTGCGACCGCCGCGCATGCGGCTGGGTTGAAACAAAGCCAAACGCTCGCTTCTGCTGCGGAAGTGGCCGATTTCCTCTGCGCAAGCGCGCACCCGGGCGATCTCGTCCTGATCAAGGGGAGCCGTGCCGCCCGCACTGAGCGCGTGCTGGAAGAATTCGCGAAACGACAGTTGGAGATTCACTGCGCGTCATGATGTTCTACCTGCATCGCCTGACGGAGGACTTCAAAGGCTTCAACGTTTTCTATTACGTCACCTTTCGCGCTGTTCTGGCCGCGATCACGGCCTTCGCGATCTCGCTGCTTTTCGGCAACTTCGTCATCCGCAAACTGATCTCGCTCAAGATCGGCCAGCCGATTCGGACCGCCTCGGAAGTGCGGCACCTTGCGGAGCTGCACGGCGGGAAACAAGGGACGCCCACGATGGGCGGCGTCCTTGTGATCGGCTCGGTCCTGGTCGCCTCGGTCGTCTGGGCCCGGCCTGATAATCCATTCGTTTGGCTCGTCCTTTTCTGTGCGGTTTATCTTGGGATTCTCGGATTCGTTGACGATTTCCTGAAGGTCACGAAGAAAAAGTCGGACGGGATCAGCGGCCGGCTGAAGCTCGTTTTTCAGATCGCGCTCGCCGGCATCGTGACTGCCTTCTTCCTTCTCAACCCTCTCATCGAAGTACAGGCGCGTTCGCTTTACCTGCCGTTCTATAAGCTGCCGGTGATTGTAAATATGGGTGTCTTCACGTTCTTCTTTTTCGCGCTCATTATCGTCGGCGCGTCGAATGCCGTGAACCTGACCGACGGTCTCGACGGTCTCGCGATCGGTTGCACGATCACAGTAGCGTTTGCTTACGCGCTGCTCTCGTATGCGGGCGGAAATTTCCGGATCGCGCAATATTTGCAAGTCCCGTTTTATCCCTTCTCGGGCGAACTCGCGGTCGTCTGCGCCGCACTCGTCGGCGCCGGGCTCGGCTTTCTCTGGTTCAACTGTCACCCGGCCAAAGTTTTCATGGGCGATACCGGCTCGCTCGCGATCGGCGGGATGATTGGCGTGGTCGCGATTTGCTGCAAACAGGAGCTTCTCCTCGCGGTCGTGGGCGGCGTCTTCGTCATCGAAGCGGTCTCCGTCATCCTCCAGGTTTTGAGTTTCAAGCTGACCGGCAAACGGCTCTTCGCCATGTCGCCGATCCATCATCACTTCGAGCTGAGCGGCTGGAAGGAAAACACCGTGATCGTCAGGTTTTGGATCCTCTCGATCGTCTTCGCGCTGCTCGGACTGGCCACTCTAAAACTGCGATGAAGCCCGACTACAAAAACAAAAACGTGGCCGTGCTCGGCGCGGGCCGGAGCGGCAAGGCGGCTGCACTTCTCCTCGCGGAGGAAGGCGCCAAGGTGACGATGCTCGACAGCGCGCCCGAGGAGAAATTAGCGGGCCTCGATCAGTTGCGAGCGAAAGGCGTTTACATGCTCTGTGGTCCGGCGGCGGAGGAAGATCCCGCGGTTTACGATCTCGGTGTCCTCAGCCCGGGGATCGATCCCGAGCTTCCGTTAGGCCGAAATTTTTCGCGCAAGAACATCCCGACGATCGGCGAACTCGAGCTTGGCTGGCAATTTTGCAACGTCCCCGTCATCGGGATCACCGGCACGAACGGGAAGACGACAACGACGGAGTTGATCTCGCAGATGCTAAACGCCTGCGGTCAGCGAACCGTGGCCTGCGGTAACATTGGTAAGCCGCTCGTCGAAGCGGCGCGCGAGAGAGAGGATTACGCCGTCCTTACGGTCGAGGTCAGTTCCTTCCAGCTCGAAACGATTCGCGAATTTCATCCCGAAATCACTGTCTGGTTGAATTTCGCGCCCGATCACCTCGATCGTTATCCGTCGATCCGGGAATATCGTGCCGCCAAGTTGCGCATTTTCGAAAACCAAACCGCCGACGACACCGCAGTCATCAACGTTGCCGAAGACCTGCCCGGTCTGAAAGCGAAAGTGACCACCTTCAGCGCCTGGACGAACGGCGGCGACTTTTCGTTAGGCGACGGCTGGATCGTTTACCGGCAGCAGCCCGTCCTCAACCTGGCGCAGGCGCAACTGCGCGGCCCGCATAACGCCGAGAACATGATGGCTGCGCTCGCCGTCGGTCGGGCGCGCGGCCTCTCTTTTGAGGAAATGGTGCCGCCGCTCTGCGCCTATCGCGCGCAATTGCATCGCCTCGAATTCATCCGCGCCATCGCCGGGGTCGATTACATCAACGACTCGAAAGCAACGAATCTCGACGCGCTTGAAAAAGCGCTCCTCAGCGCCACCAAACCGATCGTCCTCATCGCCGGCGGAAAAGACAAGGGTTTCGCTTTCGACTCCATCGCCCCACTCGTCGCGCGCAAAGTGCGGCATGCCGTCCTGATCGGTGAGATCGCCGCCAGCGTGGCGCACGATTGGCGCGAGGCGACCGAATGCGAGGTCACGTCAACGTTAAGCTCAGCCGTCGAGCGCGCTCAAGCCGCCGCTCGCGAGGGCGAGATCGTTCTCTTTTCCCCCGGCACTTCCTCTTTCGACATGTTCAAGAGCTACGCCGATCGCGGCGACCAATTCCGCGCCCTCGTGCGCGGCCTGCCCGACCCAACATTATGAAAATGCCAACCATCCTGAAACGAAAGAAACTCCAGGCCGCGACCGCGCGCCGCTCGCGTTCGCTCGGTCTGCCCGAGATGGAATACGAGCAGATGTCGGAGCCGAACATGAAATTGTCTCGCGCGCTCCTCATCGTTCTCGTTCTCCACGTCGTCGCCGTCGCCGGGATCGTCGCTTTCAACACGATCAAGACCCGCGAGACGATGGCGACGGCGAGCACGCCGGAAGCAGTCGCAACGCCCGCCGCCCCGGTCGTTGCAACAAACGAACCGGAAGCCGCCGAGCCTAACGAGGCGACGAAAGTGGCGGTGAAAACCGAAGCGAAAGCTCCGGAAAAAACCGCCGAACATCCCAAACAGGTCATTACCACCCCATCCGTCCTCGATTCCGGCAAAATCTATACCGTGGTGAAAGGCGACAACCCGGTCACGATCGCACGGCATCAGAAAGTCTCGGAGGCCGACCTGCTCGAGCTCAACCAGATCACCGACCCGCGGAAATTGCAGATCGGCCAGAAATTGCACATCCCAGTTCAAAACTCGGGCAAGGCGAAATCAGACTAACGAGACGCAACCGCCTCATGCAACGGAAGAGCGCCTATATCCTGTTTCTCGCCGTCCTCGGCTTGCTGGCCATTGGCATTGTCATTCTTTTCAGCACGGGCGCTTTCGCGAAAGACAGCCACAACGACGTCTACTATTTCCTGCGGCGGCACGCCATGTGGCTCGGAATCGGACTCGTCGCCTGCGTCGCCGCGGCCCTGATCGATTACCATTTCTGGCAGCGCACCTGGTGGATCTGGTTCGCCATCTCGCTCGTTGGGCTGGCGCTTTGTTTTCTCCCACCGCTGCGGCACAAGATCAATGGCTCGTGGCGCTGGCTCAGTTTTCACGGCATCACCTGTCAGCCTTCCGAGTTTGCCAAGCTGGCGGCGGTCTTTTTTCTCGCCTTCTGGTTTTCGCGTTATGAAAAGGAAAGCAGCAAAATCCTGCGCGGATTCGTCTTCCCGATGGCGGTCGTTAGCCTGCTCATCTCCCTTATCATCACCGAGGTCGATCTCGGCACGACCGTCCTGATCGGCGGGACGACTTTCGTCGTCATGTTCATCGCCGGGACCAACCTCGCTCTTCTTGGCACGCTGTCGTTAGGCGGAGTCGGCGCCATTCTTTACCTCGCGACCCACATCGCGGAACGCAACAGCCGACTGATGGCCTTCCTCCATCCCGAGCAATACAAACAGACCGCCGGCCTTCAGCAATTGCAGGCCCTCATCGCCTGGGGCAGCGGCGGGATTGACGGTCTCGGGCTCGGCAACGGCCGGCAAAAAATGTCCTACCTGCCGTATGCCCACACCGATTTTATTTTCCCGATCGTGGGCGAGGAACTGGGTTTGCGTTTCAGCCTGCTGGTCGTTTTTCTTTTCGTCCTGGTCATCATCTGCGGGATGACGATTGCGCTCCATGCCCGCGATCGTTTCGGTCTCCTGCTGGCGAGCGGGATCGTGTCGCTCCTCGCGCTCCAGGCCGCGATTAATATCGGGGTCGTGACCTCGCTCTTGCCTAACAAAGGTTTGCCGCTCCCGTTCGTGAGCTACGGCGGCTCAAATCTTGTGGTGGCGCTTTTCGCGGTTGGGCTTCTCTTGAATATCTACCGGCAGGGCGTGCTCGAGCCCGTGGCGACGAAGCAAATGCCCTTGCGGGTCAAGACAACCCCGAGGATCTGAGATGAGATTCTTTTCACTACGAAGGGCACCGCGTTCACGAAAAGATTTTGTTCTCTCGGCCGCTCCCTCTTTCTTCGTGCCCTTCGTGTTCTTCGTGGTGCCAAGTTCATGAACGCCGTGATCGCATGCGGAGGAACAGGCGGGCACCTCTTTCCCGGTCTCGCGGTCGCCGAAGTCCTGCGAGAACGCGGACACGAGGTGCTGCTTTTCATTTCCGAGAAGGAAATCGACACCCTGGCAGCCGAGGGACGGACGGAGTTTCGTTTCGAGAAGCTCCCGACCGTCGCGCTCCCCTCGCCTTTTTCGCCGGCCATCCTCGCGTTCGTTAGGCGCTTCAACGAAAGCCTTTCCCTTTGCCGCGGGATTTTTCGCAAGTTCAATCCGCAAGTCGTGCTCGGAATGGGCGGCTTCACTTCGACCGCGCCAGTCATCGCCGGCCGGATGCGCGGCATTCCGACTTTCATTCACGAATCCAACGCCTTCCCCGGCAAAGCCAACCGCCACACCGCCCGCTTCGTCCGCGCGGTCCTGCTCGGTTTTCAGGAATGCGCCGCATTTTTTCCAAAGGCGCGGACGGAATTTACCGGGACGCCGATTCGTGCCACCCTGCGGCGAATCGACCACCAGGAAGCGCTTAAGAAGCTCGGTTTGGAGCCGGGAAAACCAACGCTCCTCGTGATGGGCGGCAGCCAGGGCGCGAGCGGGATCAACCAGGCGTTGATCAAGGCGATGCCCTCGCTCCAGGGCGTCCCGCTGCAGGTCATTCATCTCGCGGGCAGCCGGGACGCGCGTCTGCTGGAGGATAATTACCGGCGCGAAAACATCCCGGCGTTTGTCGCCGCTTTTCATCATCAGATGGAGGAAGTTTATAGCGCGTCTGATTTCGCGATCGCGCGCAGCGGCGCCGCGTCGCTGGCGGAGCTTGCGACCTTCGGCCTGCCTTCCCTTCTTGTTCCCTACCCCTACGCGGCCGACGATCACCAGACCCGCAACGCCGAGATATTCGTTAGGGCAAAAGCCGCCCTGCTCTTGAAGGAATCCGAGCTGAACGGGGAATTGCTCGCCCAGAAAATTCGCGAGTTGTTGAACGATCCCGCCACTCTTCGCACCATGTCGGCCAACGCCGCCGCCCTCGCGCCGAAAAACGCGGCCACTTTGGTCGTCGAAACGATGGAGAAATATAGCCTGCCGAATGACGCCGTTGCCGCTTGATCTCCCAAAATTCCTGACCGCCGAACGCCACGCGATCCATCTGATCGGCGTGGCCGGCAGCGGGATGAGTGGCATCGCGTCGCTTCTTCTCGAGCTCGGACACGATGTCCGCGGCTCGGACAAGGCGCGCAACCAGGAGACCCAACGGCTCGGCCAGCTCGGTCTGCGCTTTTCCTCCCCGCACCGCGCGGAAGACGCGGAAGGCGCCGAGCTGATCGTGTTTTCCTCCGCGATCAAGGAAGACAACCCAATCCTTGTGGCGGCGCGGGTGAACAAGGTTCCCGCGATTCGCCGCGCCGAGGCGCTCGCGGCCATCATGCTCGGCAAGCGCGGGATCATCATTGCCGGCATGCACGGCAAGACGACCACGACCGCAATGACGGCCCATGTTTTACGGGGCGGCGGTCTGCATCCCTCGCATTACGTCGGGGCGGAAATTCCGATTCTCGGGAGCAACGCGCATTGGGATCCGCGCGGCGAGTATTTCGTCGCCGAGGGAGACGAGAGCGACGGCACACTGCAACTTTTCCAACCGGAACACGCGCTCATCCTCAACGTCGAGGAAGAACACCTCGATTATTACAAGGACCTCGCCGCGATCGAAGAAGTCTTCGGGAAACTGCTCCGCCAAACCAAGGGCACGGTCTTTTATTGTGCCGACGATCTGCACGCTCCTCGGGTCTGCAGTCAGCATGCGCGAACCGTTTCCTACGGCTTTAGCGAGAACGCGCGCTATCGCGCCACCGGGCTCGAGCTGAAGGATTTTGCCGCTACTTTCTGCGTGCAACGAGGCGAGGAAAAGCTGGGCGACGCCAGCCTGAGCGTGCCCGGCAAGCATAACGTGAGCAACGCGCTCGGCGTCATCGCGCTCGCCACCGAGCTCGGCGTTCCGTTTGAGAAAATCGCCAAGTCGTTAGGCACGTTTCGCCACGCCCGGCGCCGGTTCGAGATCAAATATCAAAGCGATCGTTTTCTGCTGGTCGACGATTACGCGCATCACCCGACCGAAATTCGGGCCACGCTCGCGACGGCCCGCTCCGCCGGGCGCAAACGTGTCCTGACGATGTTTCAACCGCATCGCTATTCCCGCACGAAAGCTTTGCAGAACGAATTTGGCGCGGCTTTTGACGATGCCGACCACGTCGTGATTACCGACGTTTACGCGGCGAGCGAAGCCGCTCTCCCGGGAGTGAGCGGCCAGACGATTTCGGACGCGATTTCCAGGCACGGTCATCGCGCCGTCTCCTATCAACCGCGGCTCGATCGTCTGCACGGCGATCTCGGCCGGATGCTGATGGAGGGCGACCTCGTTCTCAGTCTCGGGGCGGGAAACGTGCACGAACAATTGGCCAAGCTCGCGGCCGAGCTCGTCATCGCGGAACGATTGAAAGAGATCGTTGGGCCGGAAGGCGAAGTGCGACTTTCCGAGCCGCTCGCGAAGCACACTACCTTGCGGGTCGGCGGTCCGGCGCAATTTTGGGTCGAACCCCGAACCGAGGAGGCTTTTGCCAGGCTGATCCGGTTTTGCCGGCGCGAAAATCTTCCGCTTTTTGTCATCGGGCGCGGCTCGAATTTACTCGTGCGCGACGGCGGCATCCGCGGAGTTGTTGTTCATCCCAGCGGAGGCGATTTCGATAAAGTCGAAACGAACGGCCTTGAAGTCACGGCTGGTGTCGGGGCGAAGCTGAAACAGATTGCCTATGCCGGAAAGGCCGCTGGGATCGGCGGCTTTGAGTGGATGGAAGGAATTCCGGGCTCCGTCGGCGGCGGGTTGCGCATGAACGCCGGCGCGATGGGAGTTCAGACTTTCGACCAGGTCGTACGCGTTCGTTACCTCGATCGCGAAGGCGTGGCGCACGAGAAAACTCCGGGCGAATTGGAAGTGCACTATCGCCATGTTCCCTCGCTCGATGAAAACATTGCCGTCTCGGCCGTTTTCCGCGGCGAGAAATCCTCCACCGAAGAGATCGTTAGGCGCCTGGATGCGTCCCAGGAAAAGCGCCGCACCACCCAGCCGAGCGCGAAGAGCGCCGGGTGCATTTTCAAAAATCCCGCTGCCTGCCCGGCCGGCAAACTGGTCGACGAACTGGGCCTGAAAGGCACGCGAGTCGGCGACGCGCGGGTTTCGGGAGTGCATGGAAATTTTATCGTGAATGAAGGCGCCGCCACAGCCGACCAAGTGCTGGAGTTGATCGGCCAGATCCAGGCCACGGCCCGGAAGCAACGCGGAGTCGAACTCGAAACGGAAGTGCAGATCGTGGGGGAACCGCTTTAACATGATCGACGTCGGCGGCAAAAAAATCGCGGTTTTAAAGGGCGGCCCCGGCTCGGAACGGGCCGTCTCGCTCGCGACCGGCGCCGGCGTGGCGAAGGCGCTCCGTTCGGTCGGCGCCGAGGTCACCGAGGTCGATGTGCAAGGGCCGGACTTCGTTTTACCTAACGACACCGAACTGGCTTTCATCGCCGTCCACGGCACCTTCGGCGAGGACGGCCAGATCCAGCAGATTCTCGAGGAACGGGGTGTGCCTTACACCGGCGAGGACGTGGAAGGGAGCCGACTCGCTTTCGACAAGATCGAGTCGAAGAAAAGGTTTTCGCGGCATGCGGTGGTCACTCCAACGTGGGAAATCATCCACGCCGGCGAGCAGCCGACTCTTCCGCTGCCTTATGTGATCAAGGCGCCTCGCCAGGGATCGACTGTCGGCGTTTACATCGTGAAAGAGGAATCCGCCGTCGCGACCGATCTGGAGGAGGCCGCCAAGTACGACGACGAGCTTTTGATCGAGCAGTTCATTCCCGGTCGCGAACTGACCATCGGCGTGCTCGGGGATCTCGCGCTGCCGGTCCTGGAGATCATCCCGAAGAGCGGCTTCTACGATTTCAACGACAAATACCCTTTCCTCAATCCACAGGGCGGCGGCGGCGCGCAGCATGTCTGCCCGGCCCAAATCCCGGGCGAGCTGACCGGCAAAATACAGGACCTCGCCCTACTTGCCACCCAGTCGTTAGGCTTAAAGGTTTACTCCCGCGTCGACATCATGCTCTCGGAGCGGAACGAGCCTTCCGTGCTCGAGATCAACACCATTCCGGGGATGACCGAGACCAGCCTCCTGCCCGACGCCGCGGCCGTTGCCGGCATCAGCTATCCGGAGCTCTGCCTCCGCATCATCGAACTCTCAGTGGCTGCCCGGCCTCCGAAAAGATGAGAACGAAACCGGCCAAAAACCAACCGCGCGCCGGCAACCGCCGGCTCTCCACCTCGCGCCAGCGCAAGCAGCAACACCTGCTTGACGTCAGGGTGCGCGCCCGCCGCGCCTCGCATCATCGCAACCGCCG
>DASXYO010000144.1:0-6302 GCA_036502465.1 Chthoniobacterales bacterium | reverse complement strand
TTGCGCAGCTCGGCCGCCGTGAACGGCTCGTTGAATTCCTTCGCGATCGCGGAGGTGATCGAGCCGCCGCCGATCGGGATGCTGCGGCTGAAAACTTTGCCGGGCTCGATGAAGAGGAGGTTGGTCGTGCGGGCGCCGATGTCGATCAGGAGCGAACAGCCGGTCAGCTCGCTGTAGTTAAAACGAAACGCGTTGTAGAGCGCCATCGTCGCGACGTCGACCCGCGTGGTTTGCAAACCGGTCGCCTCCACCGCGGAGTTGATTCCTTCGAGGAGGTCGGCCTTGATCGCGACCAGCACGACTTCGATTTTCTCCGCATCGCCGCTCCCGACGAGCTGGTAATCCCAGACCACTTCCTCGATCGGGAAGGGGACATTTTGCTGCGCCTCGAAGGTGATGATGCGGTCGATTTTATCCGGATCGACCGACGGCAATTTCACGAAGCGGGCGAATACAGATTGCCCGGAGACCGCGTAATCGACCGGGCCGCTCTTGATCGCGAGTTCGCGCATCATGGCGGGCAACGCCTCGCTGATCTGCCGGTTGCGATCCGTTTCCGCGGAAGGATCGGCCGGGATCTCGCGCAGGCGGTAGCCGGTCAGGACGAGGCCGCCGTTAGGCAGAGTCTGAAATTCCGCCAGACCTACCGATTGGGAGCCGAGGTTGAGGCTAACGATGCGAGGAGCGGCCGGCATGAATCGCGTGCTAACGGCCGGCCGGCTTGATCTGCTCGTAGCGGTCCCAATAGAGCGGCGCGAACGGCGTCTCGTTCTTGTTCAGAGTGAGGCCGGGGACAGCGGTCAGGCCGGTGTACCATTGAGCCCGGGCGCGCGTCAGGTTTTGCTCATCCTTGACCGTGCCCTGCTGCAGCAACTGGACCGCGACGTTTTCGATGGCGTTGGCGGTCACGGGGCGATTCCCCATGATGTGGGCGAGGGCGCGCGGCGGGACGTAGAGAACGGAGTGCAGTTCCTTGCCGCCGAGAATATTCACGTGCGTCACTTCACCCGTGAGCAGCTTGCCGTTAATGAGGATGAAATATTTGAAGGTCAGCTCGTCGGTGAACTGCAGCGCGGAAGCGAACTCCACCTCGACTTCTAGCCAGCGATCGCGCGTGTTGGTGCGAAACGTTTCCGCGCCGCTGTAGTTGAATTCCGGCGAGGCGATGAGGTTGCGGGTGATTTTCGTGATCTGAAAATCATTCGCGCGGGTCTGCGCGGAAGCCGCGCCGGCGAAGGCGGCGAGCAGAATCGTTAGGGCTATTTTTCGATGCATGAAGTTGGCATTTGAAATGATGGGACGCCGGAAAGCGAGCAATTTGCAAAAAAGGGAAAGATTTACGCGATCGCGTTAGTCGGTCGCGTCCTGGAAGGCCCCAGTCATGCACAGAAAATCCGGCGAATCCTGTCGAAGGATTCATTCAGCGCTGCGCAGCTCGTTCGAGCCACTGCCGGAAATAATCGATCGTCCGCACGATCCCCTCCTCAAATTCCACCTTCGGTTCCCAGCCCAGGATTTTTTTCGCGCGCCCGATATCGGGCTGGCGCACCTTTGGGTCGTCCACCGGGAGGGGCTTGTATTCGATGCCCGATTTCGTCCCGGTGATGCGAATGATTTCCTCGGCAAACTGCTTGATCGTCATCTCGCGCGGGTTGCCGATGTTGACCGGCTCATGGAAATCCGATTGCGAGAGGCGGAAAATTCCGTCGATCAAATCGGAGACGTAACAAAAAGAGCGGGTCTGCGCGCCGTCGCCGAAGATCGTGAGGGGCGTGCCGGCGAGGGCCTGGCCGATGAAGGCCGGCACGACGCGCCCGTCGCGCAATCGCATCCGCGGGCCGTAGGTGTTGAAGATGCGGACGATCTTGGTGTCCACGCCATGGTAGCGATGGTAGGCCATCGTGATCGCCTCGGCGAAACGCTTCGCTTCATCGTAAACGCCGCGCGGCCCGATCGGGTTGACGTTGCCCCAGTAATCTTCCTTTTGCGGATGGACGAGCGGATCGCCGTAGCACTCCGAGGTGGAGGCGAGAAGGAAGGTGGCCTTCTTGGCCTTCGCCAGGCCGAGGGTGTTGTGGGTGCCGAGCGCGCCGACCTTTAAGGTCGGAATGGGAAGTTCGAGGTAATCGATCGGGCTGGCGGGTGAGGCGAAGTGGAAAACGTAATCGATCTCATCGGGGAGGAAGATGTACTGAGTGACATCCTGTTTGATGAACCGATAATTCTCGTTCCCGGCGAGATGCTCGATGTTCGTCAGGTGGCCGGTGATCAGGTTATCGATCCCGATCACGCGGTGTCCTTCCGCCAGCAGCCGGTCAGTCAGGTGCGAGCCAAGGAAGCCGGCGCCGCCGGTGACGACAGTGACGGGCTGTTTATTGCTACGCGCGGCCATGGCGCGTTATCTAAATGCACCTGTCGCGCTTGGCGAGCAGAAACAAATGCCGTTCGCTGGTCACCGCCGTGCGCGAAGCGCGATTGAGTGGGAACGGCCCGCGCCTAGACTGCGGCCAATTCGCGCTCTCCGCGGCCGCGCGCGATCCATTCCTCGGTGCCCGGGACCGGTGAATCCGGTTCCCAAAGCGGTGCCCGCTCCGCATGGTAACGCGAGCCGATCGGGATGGAATAATCGTCGGCATCGTACTCGCGTGTCCGCTTGAGCAATTTCCGGAACGACAGGATCGAGGTCGAGGGCTGATGCTCGTGCTCGTAGATCCGGCCGGCGAAAGCATCTGTCATTTGTTCCGTGTAGCGGAAATGGACGAAGGTGGAGAAGGCAAAAGGCTGCTCCCAGAAGAGGTCGATCATGTCCTCGAGATTATCGATGCCCTTCTCGCAGGCCATCTGGTGCTCGGCGAAAGGGTTTTCCTTGTCGTCCAATTTACCTTCCAGATATTGCCTAACGAGCGGCGCGGCGAACTCTCCCTCGCGCATCGTGACGGTGAGACCGAAGGAAAAAATCGGATCGATGAAGCGATGCGAATCGCCGATGCAGATGAAGCCTTTCCCGCAGAAGCCGCGCACCTGGTAGGAGTAATTCGGGATGACGTGCACTTTCTCGGCGAGATCGAGTTCCTTGATCCGGCGCGGCAGCTCCGGATTGATCTTGAAAAGCTCGCTCCGGTAGTATTCCTCGGGCGTCTGTTTCTTTTCGATGAAGTTAGCCCGCGGCGTCACCATGCCCACGCTCACGATGTCCTTGTCGATCGGGATAAACCAGGCCCAATGAAATTTCCGGGCGTAAAAGATGAGCGTGTTGTCGCGCGCCGTTTCGCCAACGGTGCCGCTGTCGCGCATGGCGCCGCGCACATGGGAAAAGAAGGCGACCTGCTTATCGTAGCTGCCCATGTATTTCGGGCCGGTGACCTTTTGGTTGGCGAGAAAAGTCGCCTGGCCGGAGCAGTCGAGCACCACTTTGGTCTCGATCTCTTCTTCCGTCCCGTCGGGCCGGCGCATCAGGATTCCGCGCAGTGATCCATCGACATTCAGGAGCGCCTTGATCGCGGTCCCGCGGATGATTTTTGCGCCGCGCTCCTCGGCTTCCTTCAACATCATGGCGTCGAACTCACTTCGCCGCACCTGCCAGGTGGTGGAATCTGAAAGGTTCCAATTCTGGTCGCGCGACGACACTTTGACATACCAACTGTTGGTCGCGTTCGTGCCGTAAACGCGCACCCCGTGCTTCACCGGGTTGTGCATCGCGTCCATTTTTTCCGCCAAGCCGAGCCGGCGAAGCACCTGCGCCGCTTCACCCGTCAGCGATTCGCCGATGTGGAATCGCGGAAATTCTTCCTGTTCGAGGACGACCGGAGTAATGCCTTCCCGGAGCAGGAACATGGCTGCGGCTGAACCACCAGGGCCGCCGCCGATAATAAGGACGTCAATTTTCATAAAGTTAAGCAAAGTCTGGAGCGCCAAAACCATGTGGCCCAGCGCAGCGCTCGTTTCGTTATGGAAATACCAGTAACTATCAACGCGGTGTTACTGGCAAGGGAGGATCAGCCCCGACGTGTTAACGTAACTTTTTGGTCATAATCTCGACAGAATTTTGGGCGCGATGGCCATGTTTTGCCTCGACCAGGGGCTCGACTTTCACGCAAATCGGCGTTTCCTGAGACAACACGAAAGGGGAACAAATCATGTGTCGAAATATCAAGAGACTGCACAACTTTCAGCCGCCTGCGACGGAGGATGAAATCCGCGATTCCGCCACGCAATACGTCAGGAAGCTGAGCGGCTTTAGCCATCCTTCGAAGGCCAATGAAGAATCATTCGCGCGCGCCATCGAGGCGGTGACGCGGGTGTCCTGCGAGCTGCTCGGTTCACTCGTCACGACGGCTCCGCCGCTCGATCGCCAAGTGGAAGCGGCCAAGGCAAAGGCAAAATTTCGCGCCCGGTATGCGAACGAGAAGGGCACAGTATCCGCGTAAGTCGCGATGAAAAAGATCAACACCAACCAGATGGAAGAGTTTTCCTGGGCTTCGCCGAAGGGAAAATTCAGCGGGACGGGCAAAGACCTGTCGGAAGCGCTCGGCTGGGATCCGCAAAGTCCCGACGCCAGAGCGCGCCATCCGTTTGCCGTCGAGATCATGCGACTCGCCCCGGGGCAAATACCTTATCCATATCACGCACACGCTGCGCAATGGGAGTTCTACCACGTCATCTCCGGGCGCGGATTGGCCCGGGACGAGAGCGGCCGGACGCCGATCGAGGCGGGCGACGCCTTTATCTACGGACCGGGCGAGGCGCACCAATTTATCAACGACAGCACGGAGGACCTGGTCATCTACGTCATCGCCGATAATCCACTCGGTGAGTCCTGCTATTACCCCGACAGCCAGAAATGGCTCGTCCGCTCCCCGGAGCGCACGCTTTTGCGCGGCGGCAGCGAGCCGGCCCGTTACTTTGATGGGGAAGAGTAGTCGTTAGCCGGTAATCCGTTTCGATTGGAACGAGATGTGATCCGACAAATGAGAAGCTCACTTCCACCGCGAGACGCGATCCTTTTCTGGAGATGAGCGAAGCCGTCGCCCGAAACATCCTGGCCGAACAGTTCGACGACATCGGGCAGCAGCACGAAGCGGCCAAGCTCGGGATGTGGATTTTCCTCGCGACCGAGGTGCTCTTTTTCGGCGGGCTTTTTCTCTCCTACACCGTCTATCGGTATCTCTACCCTGATGTCTTCGCCGCAGCCAGCCGGCACACCGAAGTGATCCTGGGCGGCGCCAATACCGCCATCCTTCTCTTCAGCAGCACGCTCATGGCCCTCGCTGTCCGCGCGTCACAACTCGGCCGGCGCACTCATCTCATCTGGCTGCTGCTCGGGACGGCGCTTTTGGGAATGGTATTCATGGGGGTCAAAGGCTTCGAGTACCACAAGGACTTTGCTGAACATTTAGTGCCCGGCGTTGGTTTCCAATGGCACGAAGCGAATCCGGGCGCGGCCGAGATTTTCTTCTGGCTCTACTTCGCCATGACTGGGCTGCACGCGATTCACGTCACCGTCGGCATCGTCGTTATGCTGGTCCTGGCCGTGCTCGCCTGGCGCCGTCGCTTTGAGGATGGCAACTACATGCCGGTCGAGGTCGCCGGTCTCTACTGGCACTTTGTCGATATCGTCTGGGTTTTTCTCTTCCCGCTTCTCTATCTGGCCGGTCACCGCTGATGGAAAAGATTCATCCGCCAAAGATCTACTGGACGAATTGCCTCTGGTTGATGGCCCTCCTCGCGCTCACTTGGTGCCTCGGTTACGTCAATTTCGGCGTCTTCAATCTCCCGATCGCGCTCTTCATCTCCTTCACCAAGACGATCCTGATCGTGCTTTTCTTCATGCACATAAAGGGAAGCAGCCGGCTCCTGCATCTCGCTGCCTTTACCGGCTTGATCTGGCTCTTTCTCATGCTCCTCCTCACCCTCGGCGATTACACCAGCCGCGGCTGGGTGAGCATGCCGAAGTAGCGACGGCGCGGAAAGCAGAGTAAAGAAAGCGTTAGGCAGACGACGATGGCTTACGCTTCTTTTTCCCAATTTCTCACCGCCCTCGAGAAGGCTGGCGAGCTCCAGCGGATCAGCGCGCCGGTCGAGACAGATCTCGTCATCGCCGAGTGGGCCGATCGCGAAATGAAATCGCCGGGGGGCGGCAAAGCGCTCCTCTTCGAGCAACCGCTGATCGACGGCAAAGCTTCGAAATTCCCGGTCGCGATCAACACCATGGGCTCGGAGAAGCGAATGGCGCTCGCGCTCCAGGTCGAGAACATCGGCGACCTCGCGCAGGAGATATCGCTCATCCTAAAAGCCAAGCCCCC
>DASXYO010000143.1:0-7909 GCA_036502465.1 Chthoniobacterales bacterium | reverse complement strand
CGCGATTGGAAGTTCGATATCGCAATCAAGAGCAAGGAGCCGTTCCTCATCCGCGGCAACCTCGCGACCGGCGGCGCGATCGTGGACATGAAAATCAGCGGGACCGGATTGCACCCCGGGATCCAGGGACAGGTGCGGCTGGAAAACTTCGAGGCCACGCTTCCCTTCAGCACCCTCACGATCAACCTCGGGTTCCTCTATTTTGACCCGGACGATCCACTTAATCCGCGAATCGAACTGCAGGGCACCTCCTTGATCCGCGACTACACGATTCACGTTTACGTGTATGGCACGGCGCTCAAGCCGGAAGCGGTCTTCAGCAGCGAACCACCTTTGCCGCAGGAGGAAATCATCTCGCTCCTTGCCACCGGCACGACGCGCGAGGAACTCACAAGCGGCAACGTGCTCGCCAGCCGCGCCGGCATTCTGCTTTTGAAACAGCTTTACCGGAAAATTTTCAAGAAGGGCGCGGAACCGGAACGCAACGATTCGTTCTTTAGCCGGCTCGATGTCGAATTTGGCAATGTCGATCCGCGCACCGGGGAGCAGACCGCGACCGCGCGTTACAAGGTAAGTGACCACTTCGTACTCATCGGCGACCTCGGGGTGGAGGGCGGATTCCGGGGGCAGGTGAAATACCTCATTCGTTTCCGATGATGAAACGAGTCGCCGCCAGTCTCGGTCTTTTTTGCCTGACGAGTGGTCTCGTCTTCGGCCAAGGCGCGGTCGAGCTTCCGGAGCAGGAACAAAAGGCGAAAGAACAGAAGATTGCGGCCAAGACGCAGGAGAAAGTCGCGCAGCAAGCCAACCTCCAGATCGTCGGCAACACGGCCTTTCCCGACAAGGAGCTGCGCTCGCAGTTGAAGGAGCAGATCACCTTCATCCAGCAAAACGGGCTGACCGCGGCGCGGGCGGACGATGCTGCATTTTTCCTCGAGCTTTTCTATCGCAAGCACGGCTACGCGAAGGTGAACGTGAGTTACACCCTGCTTTCCGGAAACAGTTTTCGCCTAACGATCGCGGAAGGCCCGCTCGTCCACCTCGGGGAGCTGATTTTTGTTGGCAACCAGCAGGTTCCTTCGACCAAGCTTTTCGATTACGCGGCCGGCCCGACTCGGGAACGCGTTTCAAAGGCGCAGGCGCTCCTCCCGTTTGTGCCGAGCGATCTCGAGGAAGGCGCCAACCTGGTGCAGCGTTTCTATATTTCTGAAGGCTATGCGGAGTGCACGGTCGATCCGCCGACTTACGAGTATGTGCGGCCGGATTTGGTCACAACCCGCATCGTGGTTCATGAAGGGCAGCAGTATTTTTTCGGCAACGTCAATTTCGTCGGGCCGACAATTTACGGCGGGGAAGCGCTCCGCGGGCAGATGCTCGATCTTCTTCGGCAACCATTTACCGAGGGCCGCCTGGCCGATATCCCGCGCCGCTTGCAGTCCTACTACAAGACGCGCGGCTACTACGCGGTGAAGGTCGACGCGGTCGCGGATCCCAATCTCGCCCTCCACGGCAAGGTGCCGGTCCGCATCACGGTCGAGCCGGGCCCGGTCTATCACTTCGATGGCGTCACGGTGAAGGGCACGCAGCAGTTGCGTCCGAGTTATGTCGTGAACCGCTTCAAGAAACTGCGCGGCCGTCCCTACAGCCCGGAGACGCTCGATAAAAAATTCCGCGAGATGATGCGGACCGGACTGTTCAACATCCTCAAGGTGAACCCGACGCCGGTCGACGGAAATCAACTACGGCTCGACGTGACGGTGGAAGAAGCGAAGCCGCAGGAATTCGGTTTCTCGATCGGTTACGGCTCCTACGACGGCGCGATCGTCGGCGCTTCCTACGCGAATCGCGATCTCTTTGGGTTCGGCCGGCCGATCACAACCTCGGTCGAAGTGTCGCAGCGCGGCTACAAGGGCGACGTTGTTTTCCAGGATCCGTATCTTTTCAATACCGGCTTCGGATTGCAGCTTCGGCTGTCGGCCTTGACCTACGACTACGACGGCTACTCGAAGTTTGAACTCGGCGGCAGGGCCACCCTCAGCCGGCAAATCACCGATAAATATTCCATCGGCCTCGTGGTCGGCGCGCGGCATGTCGAAGTCACCGACGCCACCATTCCGACTGCGCTGCTTGGACGAACATCGTATTTCATCAGCTCGGTCGGTTTCACCCAGACGCTCGACCTGCGCAAGAACCCCCTCGTCGCGCCGCGAGGATTTGTTTTCGACAACACGGTCGACCTCGCCTCGAGTGCGATCGGGAGCGACATCGATCTCCTGCGCGCGACTGGGCGCGTGAGTTACTATCTTTCCTTCGCGCCCGACCCCGCGCAGCTCGAGGGCGAGGACCTGCAAAAGTCCGGCTTCCAGAAATGGTTCGAACGCAGCCTGCTCGCGTTCGGAGCGCGGGCCGCGATCGTTTATCCGCTTGATACTACCGGGACGAGCGCCGAGCTCGCGATCCCGATCGACGAACGATTCTTCATCGGCGGGAGCACGACGGTGCGCAGTTTTGCGGAGCGCGATCTTGGTCCGCACGATCAGTTTGGGAATCCGATCGGCGGCGAGTTCTACAGCATCTTTAATGTCGAATACACCTTTCCGATCTACGGCGAATTGATGGGCGCAGTCTTCGTCGATGCGGGCAATCTTCTGCCGGACGCGCGTTCGCCCGGTCTCAACGACATGCGTTACGGAATTGGCGCCGGTTTGCGCTACAACCTTCCGATTGGGCCGGTGCGGCTTGATTACGGAGTAAACCCGAATCCCAAAGCCAACGAGGCTTTTGGCGCCTTCCATTTCAGCTTCGGCTTTGCTTTTTGAGGGTAGCGCAAGCTTCCAGCTTGCGAGTTGTTAGGCACCAAGCTGGAAGGTTGCGCTACCCTGCCGGTTTCGTTTTGCCTCTGGCGGCCGTGCCCAACCTTGCCACTCGGGCCGGGCGATTTATATTTACGGAATCCTAACGAACCCGCGGTCCCGGGCCGCTCATCGATTCGGAAAGAACAAATCTTATGGAAACAATCATCGCCGAAGCGAAAAAAGATAAACGCAGCGTAGCCGACCGGATGAAGGCCGAGCACCAGCCGGAGCAGGATTTCCTTCCCCTGCAGGGAACGGATTACGTCGAGTTTTACGTCGGCAATGCGAAGCAGGCGGCGCACTATTACAAGACCGCCTTTGGCTTCCAGAGTCTCGCCTATTCCGGGCCGGAAACCGGGCAGCGCGATCGCGCCAGCTACGTCATCCGGCAGAACAAGCTGACCTTCATGCTGACAACGCCGTTGCGCCGCGAGAACCCGATAGCGGAACATATCGCGAAACATGGCGACGGCGTGAAAGTGCTCGCTTTGCGCGTGGACGACGCCACTTCCGCCTGGAAAGAAACGACCAAGCGCGGCGGTAAAAGTTATCTCGAGCCGCAGACGCTCGAGGACGAGAACGGCAGGGTCGTGCTGAGCGGCATTCACACTTACGGCGACACGGTTCATCTCTTCATCGAGCGCCGCGATTACAAGGGCGTCTTCATGCCCGGCTTTGCGAAGTGGGAGACGAACTACAATCCGCCCGAGACCGGCTTGCTCTACGTCGACCATTGCGTCGGCAATGTGGGTTGGAACCAGATGAATCCGTGGGTCAAGTTTTACGAGGAGGTGATGGGCTTCCGCAATATCCTAACCTTCGACGACAAGGATATCTCGACAGAGTACTCCGCGCTCATGAGTAAGGTGATGAGCAACGGCAACGGCTTTGTGAAATTCCCGATCAACGAGCCGGCCGAGGGGAAAAAGAAATCGCAGGTCGAAGAGTATCTCGATTTCTATGGCGGCGAAGGCGTGCAGCATTGCGCGCTCGCGACGAGCGACATCGTCAAGACGGTGACCGACCTGCAAAGCCGCGGGGTCGAGTTCCTCAAGATCCCGGCCAGCTACTACGAGACGGTGCTCGATCGGGTCGGGAAGATCGATGAAGACCTCGAGCCGCTGCAGAAACTGGGCATCCTGATCGACCGCGACGAAGAAGGTTATTTACTGCAGATCTTTTCGAAGCCGGTGGAGGATCGGCCGACACTTTTCTTTGAGATCATCCAGCGCAAAGGCGCGAAGAGTTTCGGGAAAGGCAACTTCAAGGCGCTTTTCGAGGCACTGGAAAAGGAACAGGACGCACGGGGAAACCTTTAAGGGAGACTAACAATGCCGCATTATCAGAAACTGGGAGAGATTCCACGGAAGCATCACGTCTGGTTCCACCGCAACGGAGCTGGCCCGGGTTACAAAAACGAGGGCATCTACTACGAGCACGTCATCACGACCGAGGGTTTTAACGAGGCTTACTCGATCATGTATCACCTGCGTCCGCCGACTCGCGTGCGGAGCGTGGAGCTGATCAAGTGCGAAGAGCTGAAAAAGGTGACAGACGCGCCGCTGCGTCATCATCATTTGAAAGCCGCCAACGTTCCGCGGCAGGGCGACCTCTACACCGGCCGCATCCCGATGTTGTTCAACCAGGACATGATCGCCTACCGGCAGAAGCCGGCCAAGGCCTACGGCGAATACGAGTACTACCGCAACGGCGGGGCGGACGAGATCATCTTCGTCTTCCACGGCGCGGGCACGCTCGAGTCGCCTTTTGGCAATCTGCGTTACCGGGCGGAGGATTACATCGTCATCCCGCGCGGCATCACTTACCGGCTCGTGCCGGATAAGATCGAGGAGGAAGATTATCTCATCCTCGAATCGACTGGCCCGGTGCGAATTCCGCGCCGCTATTTAAATCACGACGGCCAGATCCGGATGGGATCGCCCTATTCGGAGCGCGATTTCCACGGTCCGACCGAGACGCTGGTGGTCGACAAAAATGAAGACGTCGCCGTCCTCGTGAAGGACGGCCCGCGCTGGACGCGCGTGGTTCATGCGCATCATCCTTTCGATGTCGTGGGGTGGGATGGTTTTGTTTATCCATGCACCTTCAACGCGCAGGATTTCGAGCCGATCACCGGCTTTGTGCATCAACCGCCGCCGATTCACCAGACCTTCGAGATTCGCGGCTACGTCGTCTGCACCTTCGCGCCGCGCATGCTCGATTACGGTCCGGACGCGGTCAAAATCCCGTGGGTGCACGATAACGTCGAGGCTGACGAGGTTCTGTTTTATGTGCGCGGAAATTTCGGATCGCGCAAAGGCATCGAGGCCGGCTCGATGACGTTACATCCGCGCGGCATCCCGCACGGGCCGCATCCCGGCACGATCATGGCGAGCAAAGACGCGCTCCGCACCGAGGAGCTGGCGGTCATGTTCGACACCGAGCACACCCTCGAGTTGACCGAACAGGCAGTAAAACTCGACGACGAGAAATATCCGCTCAGCTGGCTGGATTAACGCGCTCCGGCCGCGTCGGGGCAGGGTGCGCGAGACGCCCGCACGACCTGACAGCCGGGGCGGGTGTGTTACGGTCTGTCGTGCAGAATAACGAATTCGAGATTTCGGAGCGCCTAACGAGGCAGCCTAACCAGTTGGGCGAACGCCGTCTCGCGGAAATGGAGCGCGTCTTCGGCGAATTGCTGGACGCGGTCGGCGAAGATCGCGACCGCCAGGGGCTCGCCAAAACCCCGGCCCGCGCCGCCCGTTCCTTCGAGTTCCTCACCCAGGGCTATCGGCAGACGGTCGATGAAGTGGTGAACGATGCCATCTTCGACTCCGACGCGAGCGAGATCGTGATGGTCAAAGACATCGAGCTTTACTCGATGTGCGAGCATCATCTTCTACCATTCATCGGCAGGGCGCACGTCGCCTATATCCCGAACGGCAAGGTGATCGGCCTCTCCAAGGTGGCGCGGATCGTCGATGTTTTTGCCCGCCGATTGCAGATCCAGGAACAATTGACTCACCAGGTGGCCGACGCTCTCATGCAGGCGCTGCATCCATCAGGGGTGGCCGTCGTGATCGAGGCCAAGCATCTTTGCATGATGATGCGCGGAGTGGAAAAGCAGAACTCAGTCATGAAGACCTCCTGCCTCCTCGGCACCTTCAAGGAAGACGCGCGGACTCGCGGCGAATTCCTCTCGCTCCTCAGCCAGTAACCGGCCGATGCTGCTTACGGTCAGCAAGCGCCTGGAGTTTTCGGCTTCGCGCCGCCTCTTCCATCCCGGTTGGACGGCGGCAGAAAATCTCGCTGCTTTCGGCGCCGAGAGCGGGGCGCGCTACGGCACGGGTCGAAATTACGTCGCCTATTTTGTTTTCACCGGCGAGGTCAATCCGGGCAACGGAATGCTGGTCAATATCAGCGAAATCAAGACGCGGGTGGAAGAGGTTCTGCATGCGCGCTTCGATCACAAATTTCTGAATGAAAATCATCCGCACTTTCGCGGCGTTTCTCCGACGGCAGAAAACGTTGCGCGCCGGCTTTTTATCGAGGTCGAACCGCTTTTCCACGATCTCGAGGCGCGTCTCGTCGCCTGCCATCTGGTCGAGACCCCGGAACGGAGCGCGACCGTTTACGCCGATGGCTTGAGTGAGGCGAATTACTGGCTTGAATTTTCCGCTGCCCGGCAAACGATGTCGCCGAATCTGAGCCCGGAGGAGAACAACGCCCTCTTCGGGAGCGCCGCTTCGCCCCACGGCCATGGCCACCACTACCGCGCCCGCCTCACTTTCCGCGAGGAGATCCGGCAAGGCGATTTGGAGCGATGCCTCGAATCACTCCGGACCGAATTGGATCACAAGAATCTCAATCACGAAGTCCCCGGCCTAACGAGTCGCCCGAAAACGACGGAGAGCCTTGCAGAATACGTTCATCGGCGCGTGGCCGAGCAGCTTCCCGTCCACCGCGTTCGACTGCACGAGCGTGACGATTTTTTCGCCGAGTATTGGACGGGCGGAAGTTATTTCCTCGGGATGCAGCGACCCTTCAACGCCGCGCACCGCCTGCATGCCCCGTCTCTCACTGAGGCGGAAAATGTTGCGCTCTACGGCAAATGTAACAACCCACGCGGACACGGTCACCGCTACCTGGTTGAGGCGACGATCGGTGGTCCATACGACGAGCGGAGCGGCACGCTTTACGATTTTCTCTCGCTCCGCGACGGGCTCGATCGCGCGCTCGAGCCCTGGCAGGACAAGCACCTCGATCTCGAGACGGAGGAATTTCGAGAAACTCCTTCGACCGGCGAAAACATCGTGCGCGCTCTCTGGCCGAAAGTGAGCGCCCGGCTCGACGATCGTCTCACCCGCCTGCGCCTCTGGGAGACGCCGAACAACCGTTTCACCCTGCGTCGTTAGGCGCGGCCCGCGGCTTGTTCCCCCGGCGCGCCTCGCTTAGCCTCCCGCCATGGCAAATTCGCGGCCCGCTTCGCGTTTGGAAGATGACATTTGTATCCACATTTTCACCGTCTCCGCCGGCATGGTCGGCGTTTGCCTGACCGTCATTGGTCTGCTTCGAGTCGTCATCACACTGCGCCGGGCGGACACCTTTGCCGATAATCTGCTCGCGATCGACGCCTTCCTCTTCCTCATTTCCTGTCTCGCTTCCTACTGGACTCTGCGCACCCGGACCAACAAGCGGATGTATCTTTTAGAGCGTTTTGCCGACCTGGTTTTCATCTGCGCGTTGCTGCTGATGGTGGCGGTCTGCGCTTTTGTAGCTTTCGCCATGGCAGTGACGCACTGACGCCTCTCCATGACCGCCGCCGCTTTCCGTCGCCTCGCTCTCGCATTGCCTGGGACAACCGAGAGTTCACACATGACTCACCCGGATTTTCGAGTCGGAAACAAGATATTCGCGACTCTCGGCTATCCCGATGCGCGGTCCGGGATGGTGAAACTCGCGCCCGATCTACAGGCGAAACTGATCAGCGGGGCGCCAGAAACCTTTCGCCCCGCCGCCGGAGCCTGGGGTCGGAGCGGCAGCACCCTCGTCCT
>DASXYO010000142.1:0-5103 GCA_036502465.1 Chthoniobacterales bacterium | reverse complement strand
TCAAATACGCCCAGGCGGTGCAGGGCGATCGCCAGCCGCGGACCGGTATCCGCAGAATTTTCGGCAAACTTTTCCAGGGAATGCGATGACGCATTCCACATCTGCCTAACCAAAAGCAAAACCATGATCCAACTCAGCCGCAACTACAGCCTGCCGGAAAAAAAGGAAGACGACCTCGCGATTAAAATCATCGGCGTGGGCGGAGCCGGGGCGAACGCACTCGACCGCATCGTGCTCGACGGGATGGAGCACGCCGAGATGATCGCGGTCAACACCGACGTGCAATCGCTGGCCAGCTCGGTCGCGACGCAGAAGTTGCAGATTGGCCAGGAAGTGACGCGCGGCCTGGGTGCGGGCGGCGACCCGGAGCTTGGCTTCAACGCCGCCAGGGAATCAGCCGGCGAGCTGCGCGAGACATTGGAAGGCGCGCGGATGGTTTTTGTCTGCGCAGGTTTGGGCGGCGGCACCGGCTCGGGTGCGGCCCCGCTCGTCGCGGAGATGGCGCACGACAGCGGCGCGCTGGTCGTTGCTTTCGCGACGCTGCCCTTTGCTTTCGAGGGCAAACGCCGCACCGCGCAGGCGATGGAAGCGCTGCACGAGCTGCAACGTGTGGCCGACGCGGTCGTCTGTTTCGAGAACGATCGGATGGGCGACATGGTTTTGCCCAAAGCGGGCATTCACCAGGCATTCGCGGTCGCGGACACCACCATCAGCCAGAGCGTGCGCGCGATCGTCAACGTCGTTAGGCGGCCGGGCTTGATCCGGATCGGGTTTGACGAACTCATCTCCGCTTTGCGCAGCCAGAACAGCCGCTGTCTTTTCGGCTACGGCGAATCGGACAGCGACAATCGCGCCCATGAAGCGCTCGCCCTCGCCCTGAAAAATCCGCTCATGAACCGCGGCAAGATGCTGACCGACGCGCACGCCGTGCTCGTGCAAATTTCGGGCGGCCCGGGCATGACGCTGACCGAGGTCGAGATCGTGATGCAGGAGTTGAATCGCCACGTGGAAGATCACACCCAGATCCTTTTTGGAACCTCGGTCGATGGAAAAATGGGCAACCGCATGAGCGTGACCTTGATCAGTTCGCTCTCAGCGGAAGGAACGGTCCAGGCCGCGCCGATGCGCACGGTCAAAAAACCGGAAACAAAACCCGAACCGACGATGGTCAAGGCAGAGCCGACATTCGAAGCCGAGCCCGAGCGAGTTCCGATCGCGACCGAGTATGCAACTCCGACGCCAGAACCGATCGAGGCCGTTTACCAGGAACCTGCGCAGGAACCAGAACCCGAGCCGATCGCAGACGAAATCTCGGAACCAATCAGCGAGGAGGAACCGGCGCCGGTGGCGGAGATTATTCCGCCGAGCCCGATTCGAAAAATCAGAAAGCCAGCTCCAAGAATCGAGCCCGACCCGGCTCCCGCGCCTGCGCATGCGCCAGCGAAAATGGAGAAATTTGTCCACGCGCGCCAGGAAGTGATGCAGTTCGAGCCGGTCACGCGCGGCCGCTTTGAAAAAAGCGAGCCGACGATCGTGGAAGGCCAGGACCTCGACGTGCCGACCTTCCTGCGCAAAAACGTGCGGGTAAAATAAACGGCGGCGCCTCCATCGGAGGGTGGCGCGGTTGGAATAAGCCGCCACTCCGTGCACTCTGATAGCAAACCATGCACAAACTTTTCCTCGTCCTCGCGCTTTGCGGTCTCGCTTTCACTGCCCACGCTGAAACAAAAACTGCGGTCTTCGCCGGCGGGTGTTTCTGGTGCATGCAGGAACCGTTCGATCACGTCAAAGGCGTAACCAAGACCATTGTCGGCTACACCGGCGGCAGCAAAGAAGACGCGAACTACGAAGCGGTTTCCGCGCACAAGACCCAGCATCGCGAAGCGATCGAGGTCACCTACGATCCGGCCGAGGTTTCCTACGCGCAGTTGATCGATGTTTTCTTCCACAACATCAACCCCACCCAGGCCGACGGGCAGTTTCACGACATCGGCCTCTCCTACCAGGCGGCGATTTATTACGGGAACGAAGCGGAGAAAAAGATCGCCGAAGAATCGAAGGAAAAGCTGGGCAAGTCAGGCCGCTTCGACAAACCGATCGTGACCGAAATCCTGCCCGCCAAGCCGTTTTATGCGGCGGAGGAATATCACCAGAAGTATTACGAAAAGAACCCGGCCGCCTACGAGGCCTACCATGTCGGCTCCGGCCGAGTCAGCTACCTGGCGAAGATCTGGGGAAAATAACCGCGCGGAGAATCCGGCCTAACGATTCACTTTTTCGGTCGCGACGACGCGGCCGCTGGTCGCGTTCACTTTCACCATCGTTAGGCTCTTGCCCTGCGCGATCTGGATCGCCCAGACTTTGTCGCCCCCGACCGTTTCCAGCGTTGCCGCCGCGACCCGCGCGCCCTTGTGCGGCCGGAGCGCGATATGCTCGGCTTCATTCTTGGTGATTTTCCTCCCCGACCTTTTCTCCGCGGGACTCGCGCCGGCCAAAGAAATTCCGAGAACAAACGAGAGAACGAAAAGGGAAAAAGCCTTCATCTCCTCAGCAAGCCCCTCTTTGCGAAAATTTTCAAGCAAAACCACGGCTTCCGATTCGTCCGGTCGATCGTTAGGCCGGCCTGCGCCCCGCGTTGCGGGTTTTTCTTCCCAAAAAAACGCCGTCCGCGAAACGCGACGCCAGCCCGTGGCACACCCGCTGCTTAAAGAATCGTGCGAGCTAGGAAGTCACTACTGCAATTCAAAAAAAGTTCCGTTTCGTTCCTTTAAGCCTTCGCGCGCGGTCAGCAATGGCCGCGCTTTTTTTTGCCTTTCGTCGGGCGAGACAGCAGTGGTGGGTTCGCCTAGAACTTGTAGAGATCGGAAGCGTGCGGTTCGATGAATTCCGCCTGCGCGACGGTCAATTGTTCGTTTAAGGCTTTCGAGAGCCCGGTAGCGAGAGCGGAGGCGATCGCTTTCGGCTCGCGGGTGTAGATCGGAATGGGGAACGAGCCGCCGTTTCGATCGTAGCCGTAGATCGTGCCCGCGGTTTCCCAGACGCAATAAGCGTGGCCCGCGGGATGATCCTTGTAACGGACGAGGAGAATTTTCGCCCAGAAATTTGGCTCCAGGCTGTGCTGGGTCTCGACCACGGCGAGGTAGTTGCAGGCGGAAATAACACAACCATTGAGGACGACGAGATCGTTGTCGCCCGGGACCAGGATGACCTTCTGCGGCTGGCAGGCGCCCAGCGCGAGCGAGGCGATGAGAGCGACCGAAGTAGCGAAGCGACGAAGAATGCCCGGAATCATACGTTATATTATGGCTTTTATAGCATCCCCGGCCTTGCGTAGGGAAGCATTACTTTGAGCGATGCGCCGGCTCGTTGCGCAGTCGTCCTGGCCAATCCGCGCCGCGTAAGAACCCCAGGCGCCGTTTCCGCCGTCTTTCTTTTCGAAGACCGAGGCTGATTCGGCCGCGTTTGGCGCCATTCGCCCGCCAGCTGGGTCCATTCGCCCGCCGGCTGGGTCCAATCGCCCGCCGGCAGGACCCAATCGACCGCCGTCGCACCCCATTGCGCGGGCGAAGGGTTTGTTCGCGGGCGCATTGGGTTCAGTCGCGTCTCCTTGGGGTCTTTGGCCCCGCCAGCTGGTCCTTTGACCGGGGCGACTGTGCCCCTTCGACGGGCGACTGGCCCCATTCGCCCGGCGAACAGGCCTTTCAGACCGGCTTGGACCCACTGGCCGGGCGAAAGGGGGGAAGTGCTCTCGGGAATGGACCCAGTCGCCGCACGATTGGACCCAGTCGCCGGGAGCTTTGGGTGCGACGCCGGGCGAACGGTTCGTGCGGCGGCGGGAATGTCCGTTTCGTTTGGCGAAAAGGTCCCTTGGCCGCGCGAGAATGTCCTTTCGGCCACGAGCGGGGGCCGGTTCCCTCGGGGAAAGAGGTCGTCAGACAAAAGTTAGATAAATATCAGAAACTTGTTTCCTTCCTGTCAGATTCTGCTATAGGGGGCCGTATGAAATTAAGAACTGGTTTCCTCAGTTACAACGCGGCGGATCTTCTCGTTCTCGCCGACAAAGCCGTCCAGAATGCCACCGGGGTGGCGGTCTGGGTTTCTCTCGGGGCCATGCTCCCGATCATCACGGCGCTGGCTGATGCCTTGCGGGCCGCGATGGCCAATAGCGGAGCGGGGCACGCCACGATCGAGGATAACGCCCGGATCGCGCTCGCCCAGCAGATGAGCGCTTTCGCCTCGGCCGTCAACGCCGTGACGACGGCGACCGAAGACGATCGCGTCGCGCTCGGCCTGCCGATGGCGAAGAAGCCGGAACGCTCCGGCGCGGTGCCCGAGATGCAGATCTCCCTGGCGGTCAAGCCGGGCCCGGCGAGCGGTGTCGTCGTCGGCTCCTTCAAGCACGTCGGCCAGAACATCCTCATCTACGAGGCGCAATACACGATGGGCGACCCGAACACGGGCCCGTGGATCGAGATCGAGCCGTTCTCGACCTCACGGCATTTTGAAATTTCCAACCTGGACCGGGCCAAGGATGTCTGGGTGCGAGTGCGCGCCCGCAATTCCAACGGCCCCGGCCCGTGGAGCGACCCGGCGACGACGTTGGTTAACTAAGCACTTTCAGAGCAGGTAGACGTTTGGCGCCGGGGGAGCAATCTCCCGGCGCTATTTTTTTAAGGAGATGGTCATTCCATCGGTAGGGCGAGACTCCGTCGAGCCGGGGGCGGACGCGAGGCGACCGTCAAGCGCAACTGTCCCGGCTCGACGGAGTCTCGCCCCACCGTAAAGCAACGCCCCGGCTCGACGGAGTCTCGCCCCACCGTAAAGCCACGCCCCGGCTCGACGGAGTCTCGCCCTACCGAAACGTCTCGCCCTAACGAGGCACCCCGGGGAACCGGCCGGCCTCGCCTCTTGACATCTCCCGTGGGAGGCAGGTACTTCGCACCTGCAATTGAATGTGTTATTTCTTCCTCGTCCCACACTCGTGAGACTTGCGCTCGGGGGCGCGGCGCTCCTGGCCTGGGCCGGATGCAACCGGAGCGACGACCAGATCACGGTCTATCGGATCCCAAAGGAAACGCCAGCCGAGACGATGCCGCAGCCGGC
>DASXYO010000141.1:0-2504 GCA_036502465.1 Chthoniobacterales bacterium | reverse complement strand
CGGCTCCTACGGTTATCGCGTGCAGAGCAACCGCGTCGTGCCGGCTGACGCCGGGGCGAATGTTCCCGGGAAGTATGTCGGTTACCCGATGGGTTACTGGTGCGAATTCGCTCCCGCCTACGGTTTCCACCAGGGCTTCGTCCATCCGTATCCGCGCACTCACGGCTGTGTGCGTCTGCACGGTGAGGCGGCGCCGAAGTTCTTCGCTCTCGTGCATAATGGCACGCCGGTGCACATCGCCGACTCGATGCCGGAGGACGCAACCATCGGTTCGAGCGTTCGTCGCGTGGACGACTCGAAAGCGCCCGATCCCGATCCGCGTCTCATGGTTACCTCGGCTGGTTTCCAGGAGCCGAAGGGACCGCTCCTCGAGGAATAGTCTGAATTAGGGGCACAAAGGCCCCTCCTACATTTCGTAAATCCCGCTAACGGGTTGCGAGCAAGCTATTCGGCGGCGACACTAACCGGGTGAGCGCGAACCTTATCTCCAGCGGCACGACCGCGCGCAACAAAGTCAACCTCCGCACCCCGGAGGTAATGACGGCCGTCCAGGAACAGGTCGAGGCACATTACCGGAGCGACATCGTCGACAAGGTGCGCCGGACTGGCGGCATCATCTCGATCGGCGACCTCACGGTGCGCCTCGCGAAGCAGTTCGGCTTTTGTTACGGCGTCGAGCGCGCGATCGATCTCGCCTACGCGGCGCGCAAGGTCTTCAAGGATCGCCGCCTTTTCATCGTCGGCGAAATCATTCACAACCCCGAGGTCAACGAGCAGATCTCGTCGTTAGGCATCAAGAACCTGACGGGCGAGAACAAGCAGGCCGACATCTCGGAGTTGCAGCCCGACGACGTCGTCATCCTGCCCGCCTTCGGGACGGAGCTTTCCATTTTGCAGCAGATCAAGGATCGCGGTTGTCAGATCGTCGACACCACCTGCGGCGACGTCATGAGCGTCTGGAAACGCGTCCGCAAGTACGCCAGCGAATCCGCCACCTCGATCATTCACGGCAAAGCCGAGCACGAGGAAACCAAAGCGACCAGCTCGCGCGCGCTGGGCGACGGGAAAGGGCATTATCTCGTCGTGCTCACGCTGGCCGATACCGATTACGTTTGCGAATACATCCGGCACGGCGGCGACAAGCAGGCTTTCCTCGACAAATTCCGCGGCGCCTACTCAGCCGGGTTCGACCCGGATATTCATCTGCAAACAATCGGCGTGGCCAACCAGACAACCATGCTCCGCGGCGAGACGGAGGAAGTGCAGCGCCGCATCCAAAAGGCGATCGCCGACCGCGACGGCGCGGAGCTGGCGACGAAAAATTTCCGTTTCTTCGACACGATTTGCGGTGCGACCCAGGAACGCCAGGACGCGCTCCGCGAGCTGCTCAACGTGAAGATGGATTTGCTCCTCGTCGTCGGCGGCTACAACAGCTCAAACACCTCGCACCTCGCGGAGATGGGTGAAGAAAAGTTGCCCACGTATTTCGTCCTCAACGCCAGCCGCCTCATCTCCGAGAAGGAAATCCTGCACTACAATCTGCATGAGAAGCGCGAAGTGGTGGCGCACAATTGGTTACCGGAAGGCCCAGTCGTGGTTGGGATCACCGCCGGCGCCTCCTGTCCCAACAATCTGATCGAGGAAACGCTCGTTAGGCTTTTCCAGCTTCGCGGGATCGGTGTGGAACAGCTCGACGCCGCTGCCTGACGAGGGGTGGAATTTTCCCTCGAGAGTTCCTGTTCCATCCGGCCGGCCCGTCTATCCGATGCGGCGGAAATCGCGGAGCTTTCCGGCCAGCTCGGTTATCCGGCGAGCGAGGCCGAGATCTCCGATCGCCTGAAGCGAATCCTGAACGACCGCGATTATTTCGTCGCGGTGGCGGAAGGCTCGGGCGGTTTGCTGCTCGGCTGGATCGGGGCGGAACACAGTCTCCTGCTCGAGCTCGGCGAAGAGATCGAGATCGTCGGCCTCGTCGTTAGGCAGGGCATGCGCCGGGGCGGGGTGGGGCAGGCGTTGCTCGCCGCCGTGGAAGAATGGGCGCGCGAGCGCGGCCAGCCGACTATTCGCGTCCGCTCCAACGCCGCGCGCGTCGAGTCGCATCCCTTTTACGAGAAGATGGGCTATGCGCGGGTCAAGACGCAGCATTGCTACCGCAAGCGAGTCGGCCCGCCGGCGGACGCTGCCTAACGACCAGCCCGCACCGCCTTCGAGCTGCGCATGGCCGCGCGGAAGCCGCTCGGCTTGGATCGAATCCACTCGACGAATTTCGCGATCTCGGGGTGCGCCCGCAGTTTCGTCACCGTGTTGAATTCGCGCTCCAGTTGCTTCTCGGTCAGGAGCTGATGCACCTGCGAATGGCAGGAACGGCAAAGCCCCACGACCGTCCGCACCTCGTCCCGCGGAAAGTCCCGTTTGTTGCGCCTGTTGTGATGGCGCGTGCGCGGGATGAGATGATGCCGGGTCAGGCGCTCCTCCCGTTCGCACAGCGCGCAGCGTCCTTCCAT
>DASXYO010000140.1:0-4333 GCA_036502465.1 Chthoniobacterales bacterium | reverse complement strand
ACCACCGATTCGATTGCTCATGCCCACCGCCTCTCTCGCGCAAAACCTGAAACCATCCCCGGCTGAACGCCGGGCGAAACGAGAAGCGCGCCGGGCCGAACAGCGACGGCAAAATACCGGCCGCGCTGCCAAAATGCACGCCGCACGCCTCACTGCGGAGCGGGCGGGTGCCCTCCCGAGCGACACTGTCACTGACTCCTCGCTGTCGCGGATCAACGTCGGCTGTTCCGGTTGGTTCTACTGGCACTGGCGGGGCGCCTTCTATCCCGCGGAGATGCCCACCAGCCGTTGGTTCGAACATTATCGCCGGCACTTTCAGACCGTGGAATTAAATGCCCCCTTCTACTCCTGGCCGACGCCAGGCGTGGTCGCCAGCTGGCTGCGCCAGGCCAGGCGAACGAAATTCATCTACACCGTAAAAGTGTCCGAGTTAATCACTCATACCAAACGCTTCATCGGGACAAAGACTCTCATTCGCGACTTCGGTTACATTGCCGACCTGCTCGGAAATCGGATGGGTTGTTTCCTCTTCCAGCTGCCGCCCAGCTTTCATTACTCGCGCGCGCGGCTGCGCCGGATCGTTGAGCAGCTCGATCCGGCCCGGCGCAACGTGGTGGAATTCCGTCACCGTAGCTGGTGGAATGAAGCGGTCTATCGCGCCTTCCGCGAGAGCGGAACGATCTTTTGCGCCTGCAGCGGACCACGCCTCTCGGATGAGCTGGTAAAGACCGCAGACGAAATCTACCTCCGCTTCCATGGCACAGCGCGCTGGTATCGCCACGACTACTCGACCTCGGAACTCGGAGCCTGGGCCAAAAAGATAAAGGCCAGCGGCGCCCGGCGCGTCTGGGCCTATTTCAACAATGACCGCGACGGCTACGCCATCAAAAATGCGCGGAAACTTCGCCAGCTACTGCGGTAGCCTTCGCCCATTTTTGCCTACGCTGCACTTCGCGCCCGCAGCTCCTGGTGTGGCCGGCGCCATGGCAGGCTCCACAATCCGCGTAACGAGAGGATGACGGAGAAGACACCGGTCACACCGAGCGCGAAGAGCGTCCAGACGAAAAAGAAGCCGCCACTGGACGCGGCGTGCTCGCCATATCGCGCTCCCCTCATGTGGATGTAGGGCATGGCGGCCGCGATGATCCCGGTGAGCAGCATGATGACGTAGCCCGATCGCCGTTCGGCGAGCATCAGCGTCCCATAGAGCATGATCACGAGATAGAACACCGCATAGAAGTTTGAGAACTCGGCCTTCGAGATCCCGCGGACGATGTCGTCCGTCACGTGAAGCGACAGCAAGAGAATCGCGAGCAAAGAGCTAATGGTTAAGAGGACGCCGTGTTTCATTTGAGTTCGCTTTCTTGGACTTGTTTGTCTCCGATTTTAAGGTGCGGTGCCGGGCGGGCCTTCAGCGTCGGCCGAGCCGGGGTCGGGTTGAAATTCGAGCAAGTCGCCGGGCTGACACCCCAGCGCCTCACAAAGCGCTTCGAGGGTCGAGAAGCGGATCGCGCGCGCCTTTCCCGTCTTGAGGACCGATAGGTTGGCCAGGGTGATACCGACCCGTTCGGCGAGCTCGGTCAGCGTGAGCCGCCGGTCGTGAAGCAGATCGTCGAGCTTGATGGTAATCGCCATCGTTAGACCGTCCCTTCCAGTTCCTCTCGCATCCGCGCCCCCTCGGCGAACACCCGTGCGAGCACGAAAAGCAGGAGCACCGCGAGCCACCCGCTCGGAGAAAAAACGCTGATCCGCAGCGAATGCGCCGGCGTCGAGACTGCGTGCGCGATCGAGCCGATGGCCAGCTGGAGCAGTTGCTGACCCAGAACGGCCCAGGCGATGACCTGAAGCCTTGCCGCGTTTTGCGCCACGAAGGGGTCACCCGCGCGGACCGTCCTGACGATTGCCAGGAGCCGGCTGAGGACGATGAAATTCAGCGGAACTCCCACAAGCCCGAGGACCGGAATCATCCGCAGGCCTTGAATCATCAGCGAGCCGGATTCTACCGACGGATGAAGGCCGATAGCCGTCATTGTCCAGTGCGGAGCCGTGAACATACCAACGAGAATCGCGAAGATGATCGCGCCGTAGACCCAATTGAGAACAATGAGGATGCGCAATGCGACGCGCGCCGCGGTTAGCGAGGCACGGATGCGTCGCAGCGGGAGCTCTTGCGTATGGACTTTCATATTGATCAACGATAATTTACTTATCGCTAAACAGCAAGTGATTTATCGTTCTTCGATAAATCAATGTCGGCGTGGCATCGGCCGTGGTGAAAAAACGCGACGACCTGAAATCGTGGCCCTGGATTGCAATTGCCGGATCTCACTTTTGGAGCGTCAAGGAGATCAAGGTTTTCGGGAAGAGCCGCGCCGAGCAGGCGCTCCGCATTTCTCCGGTGCTCATTTCCGAAGACGTGACGAGTATTCGGGAGTTGGTGCGAGACGGGCTCGGCATCTCACTGCTTCCCGAATTGGTTGATTCGGGAAGACCTCGTTTCCGGACAACTCGTCCGCCTCCTGCCGGACTGGAACGCGAGAGAGCTACCGGTCCATGTCGTCTATGCCGGACGCCGTCTCCTGCCCACGCGTGTGCGCGCCTTCATCGACTTCGCCCTCAGCTATATGGCGAAAGAACTGGCGGTCGCGGCGCAAAATTGACCCGCCCGGGTGATGCTTTTTCGGCGAGTCACCAGCTTGGCTGGCGCGACGAACGCAGCCTTGTCCTCCAGGGCACCTCGCCGACTGTCCTCTTAATTTTCAGCATTTTAGAGTTTGAATACCCGGCCGTTCGCTTCGCGATCCCTTACGGCAGTATTTCAGCTTTTGACATCCTCCCTCCTCGACCACATTCAATTCGACGAAATCCGCACCCGCTCCGCTTCCAGATCCAAGGTCTCTACCGCTGCAAAACGAACCAGGCGGGGTTCAGATGCGCGAGCGGTTCTTTCAGTTTCTCCAACTGCACAGCCGGTCCGTGGACTTCCAGGCGAATCAGGTCGGCCATCTTCAGCGCCGCCGCGAGCATCGCGCTCACGTTGTCCAGGTGCTCCAGGAGCGCTTCCGCGTTCACGTAACCCTCGCGACAGAACACCTCATCGCCGTTGATGGTGAACTCGTAGAAAAGATTGCCCGATTCGTTCCGGGTCTTGGCCGCGAATTCGGGTAAAATTGCCTTCAAGAACGCCAGTTTGTCCGGAGGAACCTTGAAGTAGGGATGAAGGCTGACGAATCTCGCGAGGCGGTCCATGCCGCGATGGTAGCGACGAGCCGAGTTTCTGCAACCGGCTTGCAGACAGCGCGATCATCCAAAAAAGGCGCGCGAGATCGCTCAACCGCGGTCTCCCTCCACGCGGGCCGGAGAGATTCGGCGGAAAAATTTGCGGACTTGTCCCTTGCTGCGCCACATTCTCTCCTATGGATAATGGCGATGCTCCGTCTCCGGTTCTTATCTTGCAAACCCTCAACGCTTATCAGCGCTCCAACGCGCTGGGAGCCGCCATCGAACTGGATCTCTTCACCGCCATCGGTGAAAGCGGGGCGAGCTCGGCTGAGCTCGCCCAACGATGCGCCGCCGCCGAACGCGGGGTTCGCATCCTCTGCGATTACCTCACCGTGCTCGGCTTCCTCGAGAAGACGGGCGATCGTTATCGCCTGACGCGCGACTCCGCTGTTTTCCTGGATAAAAATTCTCCCGCCTACGCCGGCGGGGCCGCGGAATTCCTCCTCTCCGATCATCTGAAGGAAGCCTTTGCCAACGTCGCTACCGCCGTTCGGATCGGCGGGACCGCCCTCGGCGAAGGCGGCTCGACCGCTCCGGAACATCCGATGTGGCTCAGCTTCGCCCGCGGCATGGGTTGGATGATGCGCCCCGGGGCGCAGGCACTCGCGGGCATCCTGGCGCTCGATCCGGAGCGCGACACGACCGTACTCGACATCGCCGCCAGTCACGGCATCTGGGGTCTGAGCTTCGCCGAGCATTCGCCGCGCACCAGCGTCGTCGCGCTCGATTGGGCGCCCGTCCTGCAGGTCACGCGCGAAAACGCCCGGCGCATGGGTCTCAGCGACCGTCTCAGGACGATCGAAGGCAGCGCCTTTGAAGTCGATTTCGGCCACGACTACGACGTGATCCTTCTCCCAAATTTCCTCCACCATTTCGATCCGCCCACCTGTGTGCAGCTCCTGCGCAAATGTCACTCCGCTCTGCGTGAAAACGGCCGCGTGGCGATCGTCGAGTTTGTGCCAAACCCAGATCGCGTCTCCCCGCCGGAGGCCGCTACTTTCAGTCTCGTTATGCTCGCCTCGACCGAACGCGGCGACGCCTACACCTTTGC
>DASXYO010000139.1:0-1663 GCA_036502465.1 Chthoniobacterales bacterium | reverse complement strand
GGTATCGACCGCGGCTGAGGTCTGGAGGAGATGGGCCGGCGAGAGGACAAGAAGGCGGTCCGAGCGTTGCCAGTAGATGAGAGGCTTGAGCAAGGAAGCGAGCGCGCTGATCAGGACGCCGAGGTAAATGAGCCAGCCGGCAAGGCCGAATTGTTTGCGCACGGCGCGCACGAGGCTGGCGTGCAGCCCGCGCCAATTCACGATGAGGAGCAGGGCGGCGAGAACGGAGAGCGGGTATGTAGTCGCGGCGGCGTCGAAAAGACCGGCGACCGATTCGGCGGTGTGGAGGATGCTTTCGCCCCAGACCTGGGAGAATAGCGGCCAGTGCCACGATTCCCAAAAGGCGAACTGCTCGACGCGCAAATCTGCCGAGGATTGCAGCGGACTAAAGACGACAAACTGAAAGGCGGAATAAGCCAGCGCGAGGAGCGCGAAGAGAAGCCAGACGCGCTTGAAGCGCAGGCAGCAGCGAAAACCGTCGCGGAGCGCGACCCGCACGGGATTTGCCAGCATGACCAGAGCGTAGCCGACGAGCATCCCGAGCAGCGGATAGACACGCGGCACGGCGGAGAACATCGAGAAAACTCCGCCTAACGGATCAGGCCCCAGTGCCGGGTAAAGGGCCAATAAACGAACAAGCCGCGCCCGACGACGTTCTCTTCCGGGACCGGCCCCCAGTAGCGGCTGTCGTAGCTGTTGTAGCTGTTGTCACCCATCGCGAAATAAGAGTGCGGCGGGATGACGTAGGAGCGATCCGGCGTGGCGAGGAAAGCCTGCCCCGGCCCGTAGCCCTTGTATGGTTCCTGGGCCGACATAACGCGGCGAATGCCGAACTTCTTGGCGGGGTTGCCGTTGACGTAAAGCTTGGGCGAATCGATCCGCAGCTCGTCGCCCGGGGTGCCGGTCAGGCGCTTGATGTAAAACGGCGCGCCCGCTTCCGGGTCCTCGCGAATCCCGAGGATGTGATTCGTTCGAAAAACAAAAACGTCGCCACGATGCGGATGGATGAAGTTGTAGCTGAATTTATCGACGAAAACCTGGTCGCCGGTATCGACTGCGCCGCGCGCGATGACTTGTCCGCGATGATAGCGGTTGCCGGGGAAGACTTGGAAATCCTGCCGCAAAATCTCAGGCGGCGCGTAAACGGTGAAGGACTGATGATCGCAGGTGACGCGCGAAAGGGTGAAGAAGAAGAACATCTTCCGGGGCGTCACATCCATGACGGTATTTTCTTCGCCCGAAACGACGTCGATGTAGTTGCGGCCGTAGGCGACGAATTCGAAGACCTGCTGAAAAATGTTCGGCGCCGACGTGGTCATGGGGTGGCCGATGATGCCATTGAGCGTCGGCTGCATCGAGCCGGTGGGAATCTTGAAGGGCTGGATGAAATAAGAGCGGATGCCGATCGCCACCACGATCGCGACCAGGATGACTTCGACATTTTCCCGCCAGACGGCGTCCTTGTGCGGCGGGGTGTGCTGGTTGAGGAGCAGGTCGAGGCGCTCCGATTCTTCATGGGTCGTGCGCTGGTCGCGTGCTTTCATCGCGGCCTTCACTTTTTCGATCTGGGCCTTGAGTTCGGCGATGGCGGATTCGCTCAGCCGGTCGCGCCGGTAACGAATCAACTTCTCCGCGTGGCGGATGAGGAGGTGGCTGTGCTTGA
>DASXYO010000138.1:0-27139 GCA_036502465.1 Chthoniobacterales bacterium | reverse complement strand
CTTTTCCAAAGCGCAACCGATACCGTCGCCTCGGATCTGGAGCAACTGGCCGAAAACGAAAAGCCGTTCGCCAATGGCACGCTCCGCATTCCCCAGGAACATTCCGACGCCTGGCTGAACGCGCTCAATCAGGCCCGCCTTGCGCTCGCGGCGAAGTATGATTTTAGCGAAGCCGAGTTATGCGATTACTATCGTTCGCCGATTGGGTCGCGACGTGATCTCAGCCTCTTCCAGGTAAACTTCTACGGCTTCCTTCAAGAGTTCATCCTGCGCGAAATAAACTGCCCCCGTTCCCCCGCCTCCGACTCCTGACGACATCCGCCGGGCGTTTTTCTTGCCTAACGAGTCTCTCCCTGCTTGCGCGCGCGCACCATTTTCATGAGGCGTTCCTTGAGGGCGTCGGAAGATTTGGCCGGGCGCAGACTGAGCGCGAAAGCCTCGTGGAGGCGGTAGCATTCGGTGATAAAATCCTCCGCCTGCTGCCCGAAGTGGGTGCGCGCCTCCTCAAACTCGCGGCTCTCGCCGTTTTCCAGGGCACCGATCACGTAAAGCCGTGCGCGGTTCTGGAATTCGTCAAAGCTCATCTTTCAACTCTTTGAGACCATCATAAATCTTTTTCAACCCCAATTCGAGCCGCGTTTTGACGGTCCCTAATGGAGTATTCGTTTCTGCGGCGATTTCGCGCTGACTCATCCCGCGAAAAAATGCGAGTTCGATCGCCTGCTGCTGTGCTGGAGGCAGCCCGTTGATCACTTTACGGACCAAAATCCGCGTGTCGGAAAAGTTAATTTCTTCTTCCGTGGCGTTGTGCACCCAGGCGTCCGGCTGCTGTTCTGTCTCATTTTGTAACCGCTCACCCGCCCGCATGTAGGCCTGCTTCTTGCGAAGTCCGTCGATCGCGCGGCGTCGTGCGAGAGTGACCATCCACCCGAGAGGTTTGCCCTTCTGGGCGGAGAAATTTTTCGCCTGGTTCCACAACTCCATGAAAATCTCCTGGAGCAAGTCGTCTGCCTCGGCCTCGTTGTGCACGACGCGCAGGATGAGCGCCTTGATGATTCCGTTGTAGCGATCGTAGAGCTTGGAAAGCGCTTCCGGGTCTTCCTGCTGGATGCCGTGCATCAATTCCAGGTCGGTCGGTTCGCCCGGCTCGAGTTGCGGACTGACCGCGGGCATCCGAGGACCCTCCTCCGGGTCGGCATCGATTGGAATTTTTGGTCGGCGTGGCATGGGTGGCAAAAGAGAGAAGCAGTAAGGCGGCGGTGCGATTTCGTCCACTGCGATTTCACGCAAGGTGCGAAACACGATCTCTCTGCCTTTTTGCAGTGTCAGAATGAGAATATGACGTCGAGTCCGGCCGTCAGCATGTCGATGTCGGAGGAATCATTAAAAGGTCGAGTGTCGTTAAGCGATCGGTCGTAACGGATCTCCGGCCGAATCAGCAAACCGGAGAGCGGTTTGGGCACCGGCGGCTTAAAAGTCAGGCCGAGGGTGAGGGCGCCGTAGGTTGTGCGTCCGCCGCCAACCGTGCGCGGATCAAATGTGGTCGGATCGCCCCTCAAAAAATGGATGAAGTCATTGTTGGAAGCGAATTGCGCCACGTAGAAGCCATCGGCATCGCGCCAGACCTCGCCGCGGATTCCGGCGGTGAGCCAATCATTGATCGCATAGGTAAAATACTGGGCGATCCCATAGCCTCGGGCGTCGAAAGCCGCGTCGTAGATATAGTTCAGGTCCGTCATGGAAGTCAGCTTGTCGGTCGCTTTCCAAGTGAGAGTGATCGCGTTGAGATAGCGATAGTCGTGATTGTCGCCGGGATTTTCGGCGCCGATGTGAGTCATCGCCATGTAGCTGAAACGGCCCTCAGCCAAGCTGCCGCCGACGCCGCCGTAAAATGAAACGGAGTCATTCGGGTCGTCGAAGGTCACGTTTACTCCGCGGGTCACTCCGGCATACAGATCGAGACCGCTGCTCGCATGCAGGGTGGCGAGAACTCCGGTGGCGTTAAAAGGCGCGCCGTAGTTGAAGATGTAGCTGTGCGAATAAAAGGGATTCATCCGCGGATCGCTCATCTCCGCCCCGATGCAGGTGCCAAATTTTCCGACCTTCAGATCGATCCCTCCGGCGGTGCCGGTGATGGGAAAATGAGCCATTACCCACGCTTCCGGAATGTCCGGCTGGAGGGTGTCGTTAGTCGTGAGATCGAGCAGGCCGGTCGAGTGCAGGTAACGCGCGTCGCTGCCGTAGAGGAATTGCGTCCGAAAGCCCCAGTCGAAGCGATCCGCCGTGGCCGGATCGAGGGTGCGCTCAGCCATCAGGACAAACTGGTTCAGAAGGGGCTCATTTGAACGATCGTCGAAGAGACGCCCGAAGTTTTGTCGATCGTTAGGCGAGGCGAAGTTGCCCGTGATGCCGCCTTCCAGCCAGCCTGTGATCTCGATTCGCGACGATGACGCTTTTTTGACCTCAGTTGTCTCGGACTTGTCGGTGACGGGTTCACCGGCGAAGAGCGGCGACAAGACTAACGAAAAGATGGTTCCAAAAATTGAAGAATATTTATTCATAAATCGGATTCCGTTCTGGTTGATGGACGGAGTCTCGTCTTTGACCTGGAAACGCGAGTGAGGAGCGGCCGCGTCGAACTAGGCCTTGTTTCCAGCCATCGGTTGGCCGGCGAAATGCAGCGTCTCCAGAATGTCGCCGCGCAAGCTCAGGAAATCCGAGCTGCTGCGATCGCGCGGACGATCGAGATCGACCGGGATGATCTGCTCGATCTTCCCCGGGCGCTGGGTCATGATGACGATTCGATCACTCATGTAGATCGCCTCATCGATGTCGTGAGTGACGAAAAGCATGGTCGTGCCATGGGTTTGCCAGAGGCGCAGCACTTCGTCCTGCATTCGCATGCGGGTGAAGGCGTCGAGCGCGCCTAACGGCTCGTCGAGCAATAGCACGCGGGGATGATTAATCAGCGCGCGGGCCAGCGAAACGCGCTGCGCCATGCCGCCGGAAAGATGATGCGGAAAGGAATTGGCGAAAGTCTCCAGGCCGACCAGCCGCATGAACTCGTTCACCTCGGCGCGCTTTTCGCGCAACTTGCCGCGCGCAATGAGGCCAACCTCGATATTTCGCCGCACCGTCAGCCACGGAAAAAGGTTGGGATCCTGGAAAACAAGACCGCGCTCCGCGCTCGGTGCCGTGATCGGCTCCGCGCCGATCGCGAGTTCGCCGGTCGTTGGTGAGGTGAGGCCGGCGATCATCCGCAGAAGCGTGGATTTTCCACAACCGCTCGGGCCGACGATCGAGACCAACTCGCCCGCCGCGATCGAGAGCGAAACGTCGTCCAAGGCGAGAGCGCCCGGGGTGACGCCGCCATCGGGTGAAGGGAATTTCTTGGTGACGTGCCAGACGCGAAGCGAAGCGGCGTCGTCGTGGCCGGGCGCGGCGGCTACCATTTGATGACTCCCTTCTGCCAGACGAGCACCCGATCCCGGAGCCGGAAGAGCAGGGTCATGATGGTCGAGAAGAAGGCCGCCATGATGACCAGCGCCCCGTAAACTTTGCCGTATTCCGCCCAGCCTTGGGCCCAGGCGACATACCAGCCAAGACCTGATTTCACACCGACAGTCTCGGCCACCACCAGGGTGAGAAAGGAAGTTCCCAGTCCCATGAAAAGTCCGATGAAAATATTTGGCAAGGCCGCCGGGATCGCGACCCGAAAAATGAGGTAAGCGCGGCCCGCGCCTAACGTGCGGGCGACATCGAGGTAGGAAGCGCGTGTGTTGGAAATACCGGAAGCGGTCAACATCGTGACCGGGAACCAGACGGCGAGCGCGACGAGCCCGACAGCAGATAAAATTGCCGAGGGCGCGACCACCATGGCGAGGGGGATCCAGGCCGTGGCCGGGATTGGGCCGACGATCTTGAGGATCGGCATTCCCCAGTAACGCGCATGAGGAAACCAACCGATCGTCACCCCGGTGACGAGCGCGAGCGCCGTCCCGATCGTGTAGCCGCTGAGCAGGAGGATGAGCGAATGCCAGGTGCTATCGAAGAGCAGCGCGCGATCACCGACGAGCGCGGCCAGCACACCCTCCGGGCCCGGGAAATAAGGCATCGGCAGTAGTCCCAGGCAGGTCGTCACCAACTGCCAGACCGCCATTCCAAAAACCGCCACGCCGAGGATCGGGCACATCCGGCACATCCAACTCCGCAGGCGCGGCGAGAACACCTGAACCGCCGCGGCGATCAAGCCGAGCGCAAGAACCACTCCGAGGACCGTGGGATAATAATGGGTCGTCGCCACCACGCCCGCGCGCGGACCGAAGAAGTGGATGGCGAGCCCGATTGTCGCCGCGATCGGCACCACGAGAACCGTCTGGGGCCTCGTCCGGAGCAACCCCCGAGGATGCGCGGGAACTTGATTCGGGGAGTCGGTCTCTGCCGGATGAGCCGGCGCGCTTCGGATCGGGACTGTCAATTCCATCGTTAGGAGTTTCCGGAAATTCTTTTGGTTAGGCGCATGGTTGCGGAGCATTTTCCAACGGACCCAACACGCCAGCCGCGGTCGCCAGGCTCGGCTTTGATGCTGAATCCAGAATAGAACAATAAGGCGCGCTTATGAAAGTAATTTTTTTGTCACGGCACGGTCAGGCAGTGAAAGAGCGCGCGATATTTTCCAGCGTTGCCAGAAGCGTCCTCTCCCGCCAATCTGGTCGGGATGACCCACGACCCCGTCGAGATTCGACATCTGCGCTACTTCCTCGCCGTGGCGGAGGCGGGAAGCTTCAGCCGGGCGGCCAACCGTCTCTCCATTTCCCAGCCTAATATTTCGCAACAGATGCGCGACTTGGAAGGAAGTCTCCGCGTCGCCCTTTTCCAGCGTCGCGGGAAACGGATTCTCCTCACCCCGGCCGGCAAGATCCTGGAGGCACACGCCCGCTCAATTTTGCGCGAGATCGAAAATTTCCTGCAGGAACTCAGCACCGAGCCGGGAGAAATGCGCGGCGCGCTTCATCTCGGGGTCGTCCCCATTCTCAACGTCGCCTTCATGCCACAGCTGCTCGGTGGTTTTGCCGCGACTCATCCCGGCGTCCGCCTGAACGTCGAGGAGATTTCGTCGACCGAAATCGAAACCGCGCTGGAAGAAGGCCGGATGGATGTGGGCCTCGGATTTCTCACCCGCCATTCGCCTAACCTGCAGTACGAACGGCTCTGTACCGATCAATTCGCCCTCATCGTGCATCGCAGCCACAAGTGGGCGCGCCGGCGGACGGTTGATGTCTCCGAATTGCACCAGGAACGCGTCCTCCAGTTGCCTGACACTTTCGTGATGCGCCGCATGTCGGATGCGATCTGTCGCGAGCATCAGGTGCGGCCGCGCAATGTGGCGGAGATCAACGCCATCGAGACGCTCCTCCGTTCGCTTGCTCCCTTAAAGGCGGCGGCGCTAATGCCGAAGATCGCGCTCCGCGGCACGAGCGGCCTCATCGCCATCCGCTTGAAGGGAAAGAATCTCGCGCTGGAAATTGGCCTATTGCGTCTCATTGGGTCCGGCGCGAGCGACGTGGTGAGCGAGTTTGCCAAGCTGGCGCGCGCCTCCATTCCGAAGATCGTTCGAGGATAACCATCGCGGTTTTCCGTCTCGTTAGGCCAACTCGCGAAACCGTCCCGCGAGACCAGCGCAAAAAATGCGCAATAAATGCCAATCGCGGCCGAGAGGCGCGTTTCGGCATCCGTTAGGCTGGTTCATGAAAAGAGCCGCTCGCCGCAAAAACCGCGTACGGCACAGCAACTCAACCACCTAACGAACCATGGATTATCTAGTTGTCCTTCTGGCCGCCTCCTTCATCGCAAGCTACGCCGTGATCGTCGGCCGGATCGTTTTTCAAAGCGAGTAATCTGCTCGCCCGAGCACGGGAGTGACGTCATGCTCCCGGCTTCCGGTGCGCAAATCGAATCCTCAAAGCCAACCCGCTGCTGTCCTCGGCTTGCACGCCGAGCAATTTGTCGTCGCCGCGGGTGAGCCGGCCGGGTTCCAGGTCGAGTCAGGCATCGACCCGCTCAAGATCGATCACGTTTGGATCACCATTCGCGCCGGCCAGGTCGGGCGTCTCCGGATCGCGATCAACACCTGGTCGCTCAAGCACGCGGCCGATGGATTCGATCCCCGGATGCGCCTCGGCCTGATCGGCGACTCATGGACGACTCTGCCGGAAACCGGAGTTTTTCCGGCCGCCCCTCTTGATTACGCCGCACTCGAGCACCTTCATCCCGTCGTCTATCGGGAGACCGATCGCGTTGAACTGGAAGAGTTGCTCCGTTCAAAAACCGAGCGGGCCCTTTGTCTCCAGGTGTGGGGCGCGTTCTATCTCCGCGATCAGGTCGGTATTCATCAGGTCCACAGCCGTCGTGCCAGTTGCAGCGTGCGCAGCGACCACATCGGCAAGGACGGCGCGCTGCGTTTTTATTTTCCCGAGAAAACCGCGGAGACGGTTCTCTTCAAGTACTGCGGCCAGGTTTGATCCGGAGCAGGCGGAGGCCGTTCAGGACCACAACCACGGTACTGCCTTCGTGGCCGACGACGCCGAGCGAGAGCTTGATCTTCTGCGCCAGGGCGAAGGTAACCAGCGTCGCGACCGTGCCTAACGATATGACCAAATTCTGCCGGATGATCCGCCGGGCGCGGCGGCTCAGGCGCAACGCCGTCGGCACATTTTCGATCCGGTCGTGCATCAGGATGATATCAGCCTGTGCGAGGGCGGCGTCGGAACCGCGCGCGCCCATCCCGAGGCCGACGTCGGCCGCAATCAGGCTGGGAGCGTCGTTGATTCCGTCGCCCACCATCGCCACGGTTTTGCCTTCCTGTCGCCAGCGATGGATCCATTCCAGCTTTTCGTTAGGCGTGAGGTCGGCGTGCACTTCCTCGATCCCGGCGGCGCGTGCCACCATCTCGGCGGCGGAAGCGCGATCGCCCGAGACCAGTGCGACGGTGTTCCCCCCGCGCCGAAGCTCGGCGATGACTGCAGGGGTGTCGGGGCGAAGCCGGTCGCGCAGATAAATGACACCGAGCAAAACGTCATGCGCGACCCAGACTTCGGCCTCCGCGCCGCTAGAGGGGAATCCGGCAACCTCAAACCCGCGTTGCTCCATCAGACGCCGGCTGCCGACCGCTACGAGGCTGGAGCCCATTCTCGCTTCCATCCCGAAGCCCGGGATGTTGACGACATCTTCGGTCGCGGCGGTCGGAAACCCGCGTCGCTCGGCCTCGGCCACGACCGCGCGGGAGAGGGGATGCGTCGAGTTTTGTGCCACGGCGGCCGCCGCAGCGAGCGCTTCCTCCGCGGTCGTTAGGCCAGCGGTTTCGATTCGCGCTACTTCCAACTCGCCGGTCGTGAGCGTGCCGGTCTTGTCGAAGGCGAAATGGTTTACCCCGGCGAGCGTTTCGACGGCCACGCCGCCGCGGAAGAGAATGCCGTTGCGCGCCCCGGCGGCGATCGCGACCAGGATGGCGGACGGAATCGAAAGCACCAGCGCGCAGGGCGAAGCGACGACCAACAGCGTCATCATGTGATAGATCGCGAGGGCAAAAGGCTCGTGTTGGAAGTGGAGGAGCCAGCCCAAAAAAAGGACGCTGCCACTGAGAATTGTCACCGTGTAGTAGCGCGTAAAGGTGTCCGTGAACCGTTGCGCGGGTGCCTTCTGTTCGCGCGCGCTCTCGATCAATTCGATGATCCGCTGGACCGCGCTTTCGCCGGGAAGCCGCAGCACTCGCATGACGGCACGCCCTTCCAGGTTCATCGTTCCTCCGCTCACTGGATCGCCGACCCGTTTCGAAACCGGGAGGGCCTCACCGGTCAGCGCGGATTCATCCGCCGAGGTGGCGCCTTCCGTCACTTCGCCGTCCACCGGAAAAAGCTCGCCCGGTTTGACCAAAAGCTCGTCGCCCACGCCTAACGAATCCGTCGGGACTTCGATCCATTCGCCGTTTTCGCGCCGGGCGGCGGTTTCCGGCGCGGCCTTGAGGAGCGAGCCGATGGCGTGCTCGGTGCGATAATTGGCGAAGCGCTCGAGCGCGTTGCTGAGCGAGAAAAGAAAAAGCAGCGTTGCGCCTTCCACCCAGGCGCCGATTCCGGCCGCGCCGAGCGCGACCACGATCATGAGGAGGTTGATGTCGAACTGGCCGCGGCGCAGCTCGCCCGACAGGTCGATGGAGGCGAACCAGCCGCCCGCGAGGTAAGCGACGATGAACACCGGCACGGTGGCAATTGCCGGCGCGCCTGTTCGCGCGAGGAGGAAGCCGGCCAGCGTGCAGAGTCCGCAACAGGCGGCGAGCGCCAGCATGATGCGATGGCGCGGCTGCGCACCGCTTTTGAATGAGATCGGGTTCACCATTCCCAGAGTGAGCGAGGAATGGGGGAAACGTCACGCGAAACCTGAGAGCCGTTTCTGCTTCAGGTCCACGCCTAACGAACCAGGAGACGCGCGCGAAAGGACCGCGCCGTCAATGGATGGCGTGCCGCTTCTTCTCGCGCACGACAAAGACCGGGCAGGGCGCCGTCCGCACCACGCGCTCAGTCGTGCTGCCGATGCAGAAATGTTTCCAGCCGGTGTAGCCGTGGGTCGCGATCACGATCAGGTCGGAATCGAATTCACGGGCTGCTTCCACGATCTCATGGGCGGCCAGACCGCTTCGTACTTCTGTCCGCACGCGGCGCTTTTTGAGCATCGGATGGGCGGCCATCGTTTGCAGCGCGGCCTCTGCGCACTCGAGGTTTTGTTCCACATTATCGCAATATGCAGCGACCTCCGGGAATGCTGCCACCGGCGCCGGCATGACGTGGAGGAGCGTGATTGCTGCGCCGAATTGATCCGCAAAACGGACGGCCTGACGAAGTGCCTCTTCGGAGGGTTCGGAAAAATCCACCGGCACGAGAATTTTTTTCAGCTGAATCGCTGACGCGATCGGTTTCTCTGAGATTGTTGGTTCCATGATGCCCAAAGTACCGTGTCCGCTCCCATCCGCTGCGCGCGGGTTGCGAATTCCCCGTCATTTGTTGGCGTAAAGACGGCGGCCCGTAAACCTGACGCTGCGCAATTTCCCGGAAATGCTTGCCACTTTTGCCGGCTGGGCGGCAGGATGGAGCTGTGAAGCAGGTAAGCACGAGTGACATGCAGATAGCAGCCGACCGCGAACTGGTCGACGGCCTGTGCCGCTCAAAACTTTTTCGTGATTACGAGCGGGTCTTTGCCCAGGCCACCGGGCTCCCGCTCGCTCTCCGCCCGGTGGAATACTGGCAACTGGCCCATCACGGGAAGCGCAACGAGAATCCGTTCTGCGCGCTCCTCGCCGAGAATCCGAGGACCCTCGCGGTCTGCCTCGAGGCGCACGAGCAGATGATCCGGCGCACGGACGATCTGCCCACCACCGTGATCTGCCCGTTCGGCCTCACCGAGACAGCCGTGCCGCTCAAGCTCGGCGCGAAGACGATCGGTTACCTACGTGTCGGGCAGGTCCTGCGTCGCTCGCCGAACCAGGCCGACACGAAAAAAGCCCGGCGCGCGGTCGAGCGAGCCGGCTCGGTCTTCTCCCCCGCGTTGCAGAATTCCTGGGAAAAGAATCCCTTCATCCCGGGGGAACGTTACACTGGAATTGTTAGGCTGCTGACCTTCTTTGCCGACCAGCTTTCCGCCTTGAGCAACCAATTGATGGTCGAGCAACAAAACCAGGAGCCGGCCCTTGTTAGCCGTGCGCGGCAATTCATTTCCGAGCACAAGGGCGAAAAACTCTCGCTCGCCGCGGTGGCGGCGGCGGCCGGGGCGAGCGTTTTTCATTTCTGCAAAGTCTTTCACAAGAGCACCGGCGTGAAATTCAGTGATTACCTCGCACGGGTGAGAGCGGAGGAAGCGCGCAGCCAGTTGCTCAACCCAAACCGACGGATCAGCGAAGTCGCCTACGATGTCGGCTTCCAGTCGCTCACCCAGTTCAACCGCACTTTCCGGCGCATCTACGGGCAATCGCCCACTCAGTTCCGGGCCAAACTCCACCTGAATTCCACGTCCCCGAAATCGCGCCAGCAGGGCTAGGCCAAAAAACGCCGCACTTTTCGCAAGCGAGGCCGGGTGTTCACCGGCCGGCGCGCCTAATCTGCCCTAACGAGAGGAGCAGCGATGGAAGAAAAAGTAATCTTACTGGTAGATGCCGATGCCGATACGGCCGGCTTGGTCCTGGAGGCAAGCGCGCAGACCGGCCATGGCGTGCGCCTGAGCCGCAACGCCCGGGAAGCGTTTGAATTTCTCCGGCGGGAATTTGACCACATCGCGGGGATCGTCATCGATGTCGATCCCGGCACCCATGGGCTCGCCGTCTTGGAAGCGATGAGCGCGCTGCGTGAGCGGCGGCCGCCGATGCTGGTCTTGACCGGTTTGGAGGAAAGCTACATGGAACCGATCGCGCGCCGGCATGGCGCGAGCGCCTGTCTTGGCAAGCCTGTTTCACCCGCACGGCTGCAAGGCGCGATCGGCCAGTTGAGCTCAAGGTGCCGCGGCGAATCCTGCGACCCGTGGGGTCACCCGTCTGGGCGTTGCTCGAGGGTGCTGGAAGGAAAACAGTCGTGCCGACGTTGAAACGCCTGGTCGTTGCCGGCCTGGCGATTTCGCTCCTGCTGGCTGGCGCGGCGAGCGGGGCGGCGCCCCTGCCGCTCACCTTTCGCAACGTGCGCACTTTCTTTTCCGACACCCTCCGCATCCGTCCCACCGAGGTGCAGAAAAAATGTGCGATTTTTTACGAAGGCGAGTGGATCAACCCGAAGGACTACAACTATTGCGTGATCATTGTCGAAAACTCCGATGAGGATCTCCAGGTCACTTTTTATCTCACCGACGATCGGGAAATGAATTGGGTGAACGAATTTCTCGACGGCCCGTTCTTCACCCCTGCCGAGACAGAAAATCTTTTCCGCCTCCTGCATCGCAAACAGCACGCGCGGAGCGAACGCGTAGGCCGTTTTCGCGTGGAACTGAGCCATTGGGAACCGAAGCACGCCCAGATCATCGTCGTCAGCTTTAGCCCCTAATTTTTTTATCCGACTAGGGAAAGCCTGAAATGAGATTAGCTTACCGCTGGCGCCTGACTTCTCAGGGCCCGCAAATTCGAGCGCGAAGCCGCGCGGGATTCGAGGAGGTATTGAGTATGAACATGATCCATGCAGACCAACTCCTGAGGGCTGGCTGTGGTCACGGGACGCAGCCGCCAGTCTCTGATTTCACCGGATGCACTCGACGGCGGAACGCGGCCGCCCAGTTTTGCGAGCGTCCCGAAACCGAGAGACGACCTACATCACGTTCGGTCGTGATCGGGAAATGGCGGGACAAATTCGCCGCCATGCAACTGGCGGAAGTTTATTAGCCCGACCATGGCCTGCAAAGCACAAACCCTGATGTTCGTTTGCGACACGTGCGGAAAACGTCAGTCGCTCGACAAGGCAAAACGGCATTGGTGCCCGGAATGTCAACCCGGGCCGGTCGAGATGCGTTGCACCCGCGACCGACGGTTGGTTCCTCTCCCCGCCCCGACCGCCTACCGTGTGGGATTGGGGCATTAGGAAGCGCCGGCCGGCACCATCCAAGTTTCCGCTCGCAACTTCTGCGAAAAATTCTCTTGTCCCCGTCGGAGTTTCATCCATAATCGCCTTGTTCTGGGGGGAACAGCCGCCCTTCATGCCCTTCGGGTGTGGGGGGCGGTACTTTTTTTTCCCCTGATCTCTCCGCGCGTCGCTCGAACCCGGCGGGCGATCGCATTGAACGGCTCGTTCCCGGCGGAGTCGAATGAGTATGAAGAAAATGCAGAAATTCGTTCTTGTGTTCCCGGTGGCCAGTCTTTTGGCGATCTCAACGACCACTTGGGCCGCGCCCACGGAAGCGGAGTTGATGAAGCAGGCCACGATCTCCAAGTCCCAGGCTGAACAAATTGCCCGGGCGAAGGTGCCCGGCGCGAAAATTCAAAGTGAAGAGATCGAGAACGAGCATCACGCCCTGGTCTGGTCCTTTGACATGGTCAAGCACGGAAGCAAAAACGTGACTGAGGTGTTGGTGAACGCCATGACCGGAAAGATTATTTCCGTCAGCACCGAGACGCCATCCGATCAAGCCAAGGAACAGGCGGCGGATACAGCGAACGGGACGCGCTAGGCGCCTCGTCTGCTGTCTCGGGTGGCAAAGATCTTTTCCGGCATCAACGCCGGGTTGAGATTCTAACGCAACGTCAGTGGGTTGATGACTTCCCGTTAGGCAGACCATTACCCATCGCCAGCTCGCGCGCTTCCTCCTTGGCCGTCTCCGTTCGCATGGCGAGGACTCGACTAGTCGCCGCATCGATTTCAATCTCGCGGATCTCGGTGGAATGCGGGACGCGCACATCGATCGTCCAGGCGAGGCGCTCCCCGGGATGGTGAAATTCTTCCACCCCGACCCTTCCTTTCGGCACCTCCGATAGGGCGATTTTCTCGGCCTGCTCCAGACCGATGCGATGCGCAGCCGCGGCGTGAAAGGCGCCTCTGCGCATGAGGAAGCCAAGCGCGACCAGGCACACGGCGCTCGTATAGGCGACATTTCGCAACCAGCGGTTCGCACACCGCCGATTCATCTCTTCGCCCACGCTGATTTCCCCCTGGAGGTATACATTTCCCGGCCAAACGCGGCCGCGCCGCTCCCATAACGATCGCAAGGCGATGAATCGATGATCGGCAGAAAAAGAAATTCGCCCAAGCTGGACTTGGATAGCCCATTGCGGCGGCGGCGATGATGCACCTTTCCTCGACCACGCGAAAGCCCGCCGCCACCGCCAGGGCCGGCATGAAGGCATGGAGAGTGCGAACCGGGAGGAAGCTGCCCGCCACCTCGCGGCGAAACGCCTTCAATGCACAGCCCGCATCGGAAATTCCGTCGCCGAGCAATTGCGAGCGAATGATGTTTGCGATCCGCGAAATTTTCCGCCGCATCCAGGGATCCTGGCGGTGCATTCGCGTTCCGACCACCATGTCGCCCTCCTCGAGCCGCGCGATGAGCCTCTTGATGTCGTTAGGGTCATTTTGCCCATCTCCGTCCATCGTCGCGATGATTGGCGCCGGCGTCTGGCCAAAGCCGAAGAGCAAGGCGGCCGACTGTCCCTGGTTTTCCGGGAGATGACAGACCCGGCAGCGTGCGAAGGCCGGCAACCTCATCCAGCCGGGCAGCGGTTCCGTCGCTGCTTGCGTCGTTCAGGAGAATGAATTCCGCGTCCGGAAAATCGAACGCGACGAACCGGACGAGCTCCGCACAGATGCCGCGCACGTTGTCTTCTTCGTTGAAGAACGGGACGACAACTGCAACTGGTGGCTGACTAACCCATGGCGACCCCGACCGTGTCCAGCGATCAGGGTGCGGGGTGATCGGAGTGGAGTCAATCAGCCGCGGTTCGTTGCCGAACTGCGTTCGCGGGATTGTGCAATGCCTTGCCCGTTGCTAAGCCAATAGCGTGAACCAATCTTCCGCGCCTTCGACTGAGCCGGCCTCGACCGCGCCGCCGGAGCGCGCGGACGAAATCCTGCTCGAGGGCCCGCACTCGCGCTTTGATGAATTTTTCACTCTCTTCCGCATCATGGCGGATTTTTTGCGCGGGTTCCGCGTCCTGCATTTCGTGGGGCCATGTGTGACGGTCTTCGGTTCGGCGCGGATCAAGCCGGGCAGCCCGGAATATGAGCTGGCGCGCGCCATGGGCGGGGCGATCGCCCGGCTCGGTTTTACCGTCATGACCGGCGGCGGCCCGGGGATCATGGAAGCGGCCAACCGCGGGGCGAAAGAAGTCGGCGGTCGGTCGGTCGGCTGCAACATCCGCCTTCCCTTTGAACAGGCGCCTAACGAGTATCTCGACCGCTGCGTGACGCTCTATTATTTCTTCGTTCGCAAGACGCTTCTTTTGAAATATTCGTATGCTTTCGTCGTCATGCCCGGCGGCGTGGGCACGCTCGATGAGCTCTTCGAAGCGCTCACCCTCATCCAGACGGGGAAGATCCAGAATTTTCCCATCGTGGTCATGGGCACGGAGTATTGGCGGGAGCTGACCGATCTGTTGGCGAAAATGGCCCGCCTCGGGATGATCGGTGGGCAGGATTTGAGCCTGGTTTACGTGACCGACTCGGTCGAGGACGCGCTTGAGCACATCCGGAGCAAGACGATCGAGCCCTTCGGCCTCAAGCGGGTCGTTAGGCGTTCCCTCTCCTGGCTGGGCGAACGCGGTTTGAACCACGCCGCCCTGTGAAACACGAGGGCGCAGAGTGGGGAAGCGAAAGCCGGCGGGCTTTGCCTAACGAGAAGCGTTATCTGGTCGGCGTCTCCGGCGGGCGCGACTCGGTCGTCCTCCTGCATTGGCTCCTGGCCCAGGGTTATCGCCGGTTGATCGTCTGCCATTTCGAGCACGGTCTGCGCGGTCGCTCAGGCAAGGCGGATGCGCGCTTCGCGGAGAAGCTGGCTGACAAGCTCGGTTTGGAGTTCGAGCTCGGGTCATCCGACGTCGCGAAAATTGCGGTCCAAACAAAACGCTCGGTCGAGACTGCTGCGCGCGATGAACGGCTGGCTTTTTTCATCCGCGTGGCGCGCCGCCGGCGTTGCCCGACGATTTTCCTTGGGCATCACGCCGACGATCAGGTTGAGACCTTCCTCATGAACCTGTTGCGCGGCGCGGGCCGTGCCGGTCTCGGAGCGATGCGCGAGCGTTCCATGCACGGCCGTCTCGAGATCGTGCGTCCGCTTCTCGGCGTCTGGCGTTCTGAAATCAACAATTACATCCGGGAACACCGGCTGAAATTTCGCGAGGACGCGACCAACCGGGAACTTCACGCGCGGCGCAACCGGACCCGCCTCAGGATAGTGCCCTGGCTGGAGAAAGAATTTGGGCGCAATGTGCGCATCAACCTCTGGCGTGCGGCCAGCATCCTGGCTGAGGAGGAAGCCCTGCTCGACGGGCTTCTGCCTGACGAGATTGAAAATGCCATCTCTCTCGAGGTCGCGCCGTTGCGCGAATTGCCAGTCGCATTGCAGCGCCGCACTATCCTGCGCTGGCTGCGGGGCAATGATGTCCCGGACCTTGGCTTCGCCCTGATCGAACGCGTCCGCGCCATGGTGGAACCCGGCGCCGCGGTCGCGAAAACGAACCTCCCGCGCGCACGCCATGCACGCCGGCGAGGGGGAAAGATTTTTCTGGAATGAAAAGCCGGGTTTGCGGCCGCTGCGCTTTCCGCGAAGGGTGAGCGCTGATGAGTTCTGCCGTTCGAGTTCGCTTTGCCCCATCGCCCACCGGATACCTGCATATCGGCGGCGCGCGGACCGCACTTTTCAACTGGCTCTACGCGCATCACACTGGCGGCACGCTGGTCCTGCGAATCGAAGACACTGACCAGTCGCGTAACACGGCGGAGGCGGCGCAGGCGATTTACGACGGGCTGCGCTGGCTCGGCCTCGAATGGGACGAAGGTCCGCAGGCGGGTGGAAATTTCGGGCCTTATTTCCAGAGCGAGCGCAACGAGATCTACGAGCGCCATCTCAAAAAACTCGAGGAAGGCGGTCATCTCTTCGAGGAAAACGGCGCGATCCGTTTCCGCTCGCCGCGCGAACATGTCGTGGTCGACGATATCGTCTGCGGTCGGATCGATTTCGACCTAACGAATCCGGAAACGCATCCCGACATGACGATCCGCCGGCCGGACGGTTCGTGGATTTTCCACTTCGTCAACGTGGTCGACGACCTCGAGATGGAAATCAGCCACGTGATCCGGGGTGAGGATCATCTTTCGAATACGCCGAAACACATCGAACTTTACCGCGCGCTCGGGGCGGAGCCGCCGCGGTTCGCGCACATCCCGCTCATCCTCAACCCGGACGGCTCGAAGATGAGCAAGCGCGACGCCGGCGCGAGCCTCAACACCTACATCGAGGAGGGTTTCCTGCCCGAGGCGGTGCGCAATTATCTCTGTCTCCTCGGCTGGTCGCCGAAGGATAACCGCGAAAAAATCGACCTCGACGAGGTCGTTAGGCTGTTCGAGCTGGAAAAAATCCATCGCAAGAATGCCTCCTTTGATCTCGCCAAATGCACCTGGCTGAATGGCGAATACGCGCGCGAATTGCCGGACGATCGCTTCCGCGCCCTCGCCTTGATCGCGCTCGCCAGGGCGGGGATCGACACGACGAAATATTCGCCCGAGTACACGCAGGCCGCGCTCGATACCTGCAAGGGAAAGTTCCGCATCTTCAGCGAACTGCCGGCGTATTGCGGTTTCTATTTCACGGACGAGATCAGCTACCAACCGGAAGGCGTGGCGAAGCATTTCGTCCCGGAAAACAAGCCGCGCCTCGCGGCGTTACGCGATGCCTTTGCGGCACTCGAAAATTTCGACGCCCCCTCGATCGAAGCCGCGCTGAAGGAGACCGCGACCCAACTCGGCGTGAAAGTCGGCGCGCTCGTCCACCCAACCCGTCTTGCGGTGACCGGGAGCAACGCCGGACCAAGCCTTTATCATCTGCTCGAGATTCTCGGGAGACAGAAAGTGCTGACTCGGATCGAGCGTGCACTGTCTGTCATGCCGAGCGCCTAGGCTTGTCCGGCGATTTCAATCCATCTGCCCGAGCAGGACCATCCAAAATCCCATGTAGAGGAAGGTCCAGAGGAGCGCGTCCCATTTTCGCGGCGCGTTCAGCCGATCGGGTAACGTCGCACCCGGGACAGGCGGCGCCGGGAACCAAAACGTGAGAAGCGAGGTTTGCCAGCGGAGGAGAAAGGGCAGTGCCAAAGCAAAAAGCAGCGCGGGTAACGTGCACCAGGTGCCTTTACCTAACGACACAAAAAGATATAGTGCGCCCGCGGCCAGCAGTGCCGTCGACCAGGAGAGAATGCTGATCCAGCGCCGGTAAAGGAAATGCGTAACCGTGCGATGAATCAGTTTCCAGGCAGCGACGACCCAGAAGACGGAGGCGATCGCCAGCACGACGCCAAACGCATCGCGCGGTGTGAAGGCGTCGCTGTGTGATGTCTCGGGCGGAAAGGCGACAGTCGCGAGCAAGCCTAACAATCCGGCGATTGCGCAAAGCAGATGCTCGCTCACGCGGACGAGCGCCGGCAAATGCAGTCGCGTCATCCCTTCCGGGACCGCGGGCACGGGATTCTTCTGTTTGCGGGTCGGGTTCCAGCGCCGCAGGTCGATCCATTGTCGACGCCAGAGCCAGGGGAGCGATTCGGGCAAACCGATCGCGCTTCCGATCACCGTGACGCCGCCTTTCTCAAGAAGTGCCGCCTGCTGGGCGAGCCACTCCGTCCGGGTGCGATTTGTGAGCAGGATCACAGCGGTGCCAGCGCCGGCCGATTCGATCGCGCCGAGACTGAGCAGATCCGCGCGCAGTCGCATCGCGGCGGGAACGTCTTCCATGTCGTGGAAAAGTTGGAAGCGCCCCAGCTCCGCAAAGCGGGTCGGCAGATCAGGAATCTTCATGACCCGTCCGCGCCGATACGAGTCCCAGGCTTTGCCGGTAGGGCACCACCGCAGCAGATCCTCCGGGCGCAGCAGGACGATCGTTGCCAGGGCGGCGCATCCGATCACGACGATGCCGGCGAGAATTGAATCCGACATGCCTTGGTAATGCATCTGTGCGCTCATCTTAGTGAGGATGGAAATCCATCCCGTTCGCCCGAGCAGATAGAGTCCGAAGAGACCGGTGAAGAGGAGGAACGTGAGCACTAACCTTGTCATCCCCATCCGTCGCCAGAGCCACGCGAGGCAGGCGTGCCAGGCGACCGCGGCGAAGAGAATCGGAATCGCCAGCCACATAAGGATGCGAAGACCGAGTGACTCGTTTTGTTCGCCCAGTCCGTGCCAGTCGCCGAAAAGCGTCGCCGGCAAACAAAAGACCGAGGCCAGCATCAGCGTGATGACAAAAACCCACGGCGGAACTCGTGGAATGCGAGAGATCGTTAGGCGCACGGCCGCCCCGTCGTCGCTTGTGCCGAGGAGTTGGGTCAGCCGCCGCATCGCCGAGCGAAAACCGCCGCGAAAGTCCACCACGGAGGCCGTCTGCAGTTCCGCCGGCAATTTGCAGGAACGGAAGAGTGCCACAATCAAGCGGTCGCCCTGGGCGAGAGCCAGCTTCCATTCGCGTTGCACGTAAGGGGAGCGCACGCTGGCCGGGCTTGCCACCAGGATGAAGGTCTTCGCCAGGTCCACCGCGCGATCGATCTCCACGCTCCATTCTCCTCCGGGGCTGAGATGGTTTGCGTCCATCCAGCTTGCGATTCCGCGCTCCTCGAGATGAAAGGCGAGCGATTCGGCGAAATAAAAATCCTTCCGCGAATAACTGATGAAGACCGGAGGCATCGGTTCCCGCGGCCATTCTGCCGTGGGCACGCTTGCGCCGGCGAGCAGAAATTAGCGCTTCGCTTCCTTCGCCCAGGTATCGCGCAGCGTGATCGTGCGATTGAAAACGAGTTTGTGAGGGCAGGAATCAGGATCGAGCGCAAAATAAGCGAGCCTCTCGAACTGATAACGCAGCTCCGGCTTCGCTTCGCCTAACGACGCCTCGCATTTCGCGGTCACGACTTCGAGCGAGTGGGGGTTGATGAACGATTTGAAATCTCCATCCGCGTCCGGTTCCGGCACGGTAAAGAGTCGATCGTAAAGCCGCACTTCCGCGTCGACCGCATGCGGCGCGCTCACCCAGTGAATCGTTCCCTTGATCTTGCGGTTGGAAGTCGCGCCGCCGCTTTTGCTCTCGAGATCGGCCGTGCAGCGCAGCTCGGTAATTTCGCCGGACGAATCCTTCACCACCTCGTCGCACTTGATGATGTAGGCGTATTTCAAGCGCACTTCGCCGCCCGGTTTGAGCCGGAAATATTTCGGGACCGGCGTCTCCATGAAGTCCGCGCGATCGATGAAGAGCTCGCGACTGAATGGAACCTTGCGTGTGCCGGTCGACGGATCTTCCGGGTTGTTCGTCGCTTCGAGTTCCTCCGTTCGGCCCTCGGGATAATTTGTGATCACGACCTTAAGAGGGTGCAGCACCGCCAGTCGTCGCAGGGCGGTCTTGTTGAACTCATTTCGCATCGCGTATTCGAGCGCGTCGACTTCGGTGAGCGACGGATATTTCGTGATTCCGATTCGGTAGGCAAAATCGCGGAGCACGCTCGCGGTCACGCCGCGGCGGCGCATACCGGAGATGGTCGGGAGGCGCGGGTCGTCCCAGCCGCTGACGAATCCCTCATCGACCAGTTGCTTGAGCTTACGCTTGCTCATCACAGTGTAGGTGAGATTGAGGCGCGCGAATTCGATCTGGCGCGGCAACGATTGCGGGAGGTCGAGCGTCTCGAGAATCCATTCGTAAAGCGGCCGATGAACCTCGAACTCGAGCGTGCAAAGCGAGTGCGTGATCCCTTCGAGATAATCGCTCAGCCCATGCGCGAAATCGTAAAGCGGATAGATGCACCACTCGTCGCCGGTGTGGTGGTGCGCGGCGTGCCGGATGCGATAGAGAACCGGATCGCGCAACCAAACGTTAGGCGCCTGCATGTCGATCTTCGCGCGTAGAGTGCGCGCGCCGTCGGGGAACTCGCCGGCTTTCATGCGCGCGAGCAGATCGAGGTTTTCTTCCACCGAACGATCGCGGAAAGGACCATCCTTGCCGAGTCGCCGATGTTCGTCGGTTTCTTCGGCACTCATATCGCAGACGTAGGCTTTGCCTTTGCGTACCAACTCCTGCGCGAAGGCGTAGATCTGCGGAAAGTAATCCGATGCGTAAAACGGCGCGGCGCCTTCCTTGAGATTGAGATTTTTGTCCGCCCAGCCGGCGATCAACCAGCGGACGTCGGCCATGATGGAGTCGACAAACTCGACCTCTTCCTTGGCCGGGTTGGTGTCGTCCATCCGCACGTTGCAGACGCCGCCGAATTCGTGCGCGATTCCAAAGTTGAGACAAATCGCCTTGGTATGTCCGATGTGAAGATATCCGTTAGGCTCGGGCGGAAACCGTGTGTGGATGTGCGCGTGCTTTCCGCTCCGCACATCTTCTGCGACGATATCGCGGATGAAATCGGACGGAGCGGCGGAATCGGTGGCGTTATCGGACATGCGGTGGCGCGACGGTAAACATGGCGCGCCCGCTTGTCATCCTGTGCGCGCCTGCCGATGAAAGAGGTTTACGATTTGGAGGACCTGCGCCGTTGGGAAGAAACGGCCGATGACCGGCCGATTCCCATCCGGCTCGGCGTGGTCGGAAGTCCGGTGGCGCATTCGCTTTCGCCCGCAATGCAGAATGCCGCGCTCGAGCAAAGCGGGCTCGCAATGCGCTATGCGCGTTTTCAAATCGAGCCGAACGAACTCGAGGAAGCCTTCGACTGGTTTCGCCGGCTCGGCTTCGTCGGCCTCAACCTCACCATGCCGCACAAGATCACCGCTCTCGTTGTGGTGGACGAAGTCGAGGAACGAGCGCGGAAGATCGGCGCAATCAACACAATCGTGTTTCGCGGCGACAGGTCGTTAGGGTGGAACACCGATGCGCCTGGTTTCGAGCGTGCGGTGCGCGAAGTTTTTTCGGTGGACCTGCGCGATTTGCGCGTGCTCCTCCTCGGCGCGGGTGGGGGAGCGGGGCGCGCGCTTGCCTACCAATGCGCCTTTGAGAATTGCGAGCGGCTTGTGCTCGTCAATCGCTCCCTTGCCAAAGCGCAGGCGCTGGCTCGCGAACTCGCGAACTACTTCAGCGGGCCGCGCGTCCTCGGACCCGAGGCGCGACTGGAAGCAGTCGCATGGGAGGAATCAATGCTCCGCACGCAACTCGCCCGGACCGATCTCGTGATCAACGCCACCACGCTCGGTCTGAAGCACCTTGATCCCATGCCCTTGCCGCATTCGCTCCTCGCGCCGCACCTCATGATTTACGATCTCATTTACCAGATGTCGCCGACCGCGCTCCTCGCCGCCGCGGCAGAGTCGGGCGCGCGGGGCGCGAATGGCCTAACGATGCTCCTGCACCAGGGCGCGCTCGCGTTTGAGCTTTGGTTCAACCGCCCCGCGCCGCTCGAGGTCATGCGCCGGGCGCTGACCGGTTAGCGCGGCGTGAGGATGATCATGCCCTTCGGGAGAATTTCCGCGCCGCGGCCCGCGAAAAAGTCACGCAGATCCGCGTTGTAGTAGTCGCCGTTTTCTTCCCGGTTAAATCCGAGACAGATCCGGCCGCCGGGCTTGAGGCGCGTCGCCAGGTCGTCGAGAAAGAATGTCCATTCCTTGCGACCCCAGAGCGCAGGACTCTTGTGGCCGTTGAAGCAAATCATGAAGGCGGTGATGAGATCGAATTTCTTCTTACCCAGCGGCGGCAGAGGCTCAAAGGGCTCGATCCGCCAGACGACGCGGGAAAGTCCGAGCAGCGCGACCATTTCGCCAAACATCGGGTTCTCATCAATGTCGAGGCCGAGAACTTCGTGCCCGAGCGCCTTGTTGATGTAGAGGAAATAGCCGGCGCCGCAGCCGAGATCGAGGACGCGCTTGCGAAAACCGAAGTCCAACCCGAGGTCGCGCACCCGGCGGAGGTTGATCGTCATCCAGCGCGGCAGGTCGAAATATTTCGGCCAGCCATCTCCCGGGTCGTCGATCACATGGCGCCGGCGGATGTCGTCGAATTTTTCCTGATCGATCGCGCCGATCAGGCTTTCAGGGTCAAGGCGCACGCTCGATCGCCGCGCGAGAAGAGAGCGGCGGAGATGCCGCTGAGCGCTTTCGAGAGCCTTTCGGTTTGTGAGTTTTTCGACCTTTTGTGAGAGGCGCATAGCTGGGAAATTACTGTGATTCAAGCACACCGTTGCCGCCGGCGTCCGCCTAACAAGGCGGGATTCGCGCCCTTGGCAAATTGTAATCTCGCCGTCATCGCGACCGCTTGTCTTCGACCATCGCGAAGTCTTTCGGTCGCCTGACGGGGGGCTGGCGCAGGAGTTTGCGAGCGGTCTCGCGCAGGCGATCGGCACCCTGCGCCGCGCGACATTGCGCGAGGCGTTGCCGATAATTTTCCTCTCCGGCGTGGAAGCAACCGAGCGTCGCGCCGTAAGCCACGCGGGCATCGTCGGTGGTTGTTGGAGGCGGAGCGTCGGAATCGAGGGTGGCGTAATGCTTTACCCAGCGCGTGTTGTCGCTCAACAGCGCGGATGGAACACGGCGATCGACAAAATTTCGCGCCGGTGAACCGATCCAGAGATCGTGCACAAAAACGGCCGGCGTTCGTCCGGCAGCGAGCAGGCGAAAAGCCAGCTTAAGTGCGCGGAAATCCTTCGGGCCATCAATCAGGACGACGTCGCCCGGTTCCACTATTTCCGGCAACAGGGCGAGCGAGTCGCCGAAGCGGCACTCGACATTTGCGCAATCCTTCAGCTTCTCCGCCGCGATCGCGACATCGGGAGAATGCGGATCCGATTCCAGACTAACGATCGCGGCGTTTGGAAAAAGACGCGAGAGAGTGTGCGTGCTTTGGGCGCGAGCGCGGCCCGATTCCACGATGCGCGACGGCGGCCGCGGCGCGACCAGGGCGTAGAAGAAAAAAAGCTCGCTCCGCCGGATGCCTTTCTTCTCGTGCGCGAGCCCGTCGGTCGCCTCGAGAAATTTCGGCAGCAGAAGCTCCGCTTCGCCTAACAATTGGTCCCATCGGTTGGAGTGCCCGTTCATGTGCTCGCAGATTTCGCCATTTTCCCTGCTTTCGGGTCCGGCGCGAGCGTTGACGGCTCTGGCGGCGACGGATACACCCTTGCGGGATGAGCGAGCGGACGAACGAGCGGAAGAGTTACGGCCCTTGGCTCGTCGCGCTCGGGGCGGCACTTTGGGGCACGGAAAGCGCGTGGCGCATTCCGCTGAACGATCTCTTCGACGCCGAGGTGATCGTTTTCTGGGAGCATGTCCTTATTCTGCTCATGTTCCTCCCGCTTCTTGTCGTTAGGCTCAAGGAGATTCCGAGAATTGACGGGCGCACCTGGGGTTATCTTATTTTCTCCGGCTTCGCCGGCTCGGCCGTCGGGACGATTTTCTTTACCCTCGCGCTCAAGAACGGAAATCCGACGGTCGTCAACGTGGTGCTCAACATCCAGCCGGTCATTTCCACAACCGCGGCCTGCCTCCTCTTCGGTGATCGGCTGGCGCGTGGCTTTTATCTTTTCGCCGGGCTCGCAATCGTGGCCGGCATTTTTGTTTCCGTCACTTATCCGGGTTTGATCGGCGTCTCTTTCGCCGAAGCCGGGCTCAATCTCGGAACAGGTTACGCACTCATTTGCGCACTCTTTTGGGGGCTCTCCACGGTTGCGGGTCGCGGTGTCATGACCGGTATGTCGCTCCGACTCGCTTCCAGTTTGCGAATTGTGGTCGGGCTGTTCTGCATGACGATCATCCTGCTCGTCATGGGCAAACTGCACAGCGCCTCGCTTTGGCCGGCTGCGGCGCAGGCTCGCCCTGGCACGGCGATCGGCGCGCTGCTTCTTCTGGCGTCGCTCTCTGGCGGCATTCCGCTCCTGATTTATTTCGAAGGTCTGCGCCTAACGAAAGCTTCGACCGCCGGCTATTTTGAAATGATGCAGACGCTCGCCGCGGTTTGTATCACCTGGGGATTCTTTCACGCGGCCCTCCGACCGCACCAGGTCATCGCCGCGCTCGTCCTGATGGCAGCCGTGGCGATGGTGCAGCGGGTTCAGAGCCAATCGTCTTCAGACTAACGAATAAAGCCGGTGTTTCTTCACAGGCTCGGCGCGGCGCGGCCCGGTTGGGCTATGGCTTCGGCCGCACTTTCCCCGCGTTGCGGAAAATCGGCTCGAAAATCCAAAGGTGCATGCGCGCAATGAGCGACCCGCCGGCCATGAGCAGCGCCCCGATGATAAAGACGGAACGAGTCCTCTGCTGGAGGAAGGCAAGGATTGCCAGGATCACAAGGATTGCGGCGACGATGTATCCTGCGATCCAGCTCCATCTCTTGATTTCCCCGGCATCTGGAAGTGCGACAACGACCGCAAACACGACAGCTACCACGAGCAAAAGAGGGATCAACGCGGCGACGGCCGAGGCGACGGGCCGGAGGTGAAACGATTTTAATGCGAGCTTGCGTCCCACTCGCAAGATCTGGCGAAGTCCATCCTGGTCCGATTCGTAGCCCGGCGCTCGATCCAGCGTCGGTTCGATTTCGAAGAACCGCCATGTTTCGCGCGAGGTGTCCGTGACCGGGAAGTCCGGCAGGTTGCTTTTGAATCCGGTGGCCGTCATCCGGTAACCTGAAAGCATCAGGGCATAGGCTTCGGCGTCAGAGAATGTATCGAGATCCGTCCGCAACCCTGCGAGTAATGACTGCACCGTTTTTGGTATGCCATAGGAGGTAAGGGGGGTGTTGTTGTGCGAGGCGGCATAGGGATCCCGACAATCCACCCAGTCCACGTGTTGGACTTCCAGGTCCTTCTTTAAGTGCAGAAACATGAGCCCGGTGAGCGCCGAGGAACGTTGCATCGTTTCCAGTTCCCGGAATTCGGCCTCCCGCACCCGCGCCATCGAGATGCTGTTCGATCGCATCAAGACCTTGAGAACGTTGCCGCTGGGCGCGGACTCCGAATTCATCTGTCCGCTGGCGTCGCTTACCAAGACAACACTGCACTCCTGTTCGAGCAGTCCGGCGGTCCCCTGATTATCGTGCACCCCGCCGTCGACCAAGCGGAGCCGCCGATCCGGGAAGAGCCCGTTAAATTCGATTGGATCGAAGAGCGCCGGAACGCAGGCGGAAGCCGCCACGGCTTCACCCAGGCGCACACGCTGGTGGGCGGGCGGCGCCTCGCGGTAATACATGCGGCGAAGCAGGTCATTGGAATCGACCGTGCTGCGCGCGCTCTGCGGCGGTTCACCCATCCAGCTGACCGCGAACTGCCAGACGTGGCCGGTGTTCAGGCTGGTCGAGTTCAGAAGAAGAATCGGTGCCTTGGCCGCGCGCCGCCAGTTATCCAGTTTCGGATTAAAATCCGGCCCTGCGCCCTTTGGTTTGATCTGCAGAGAATTCAGTTCGCGCGCGCCGGTTTCCCCGTCTTTCACCCGCGAATAAATGTGCGTCTCCAGCATTTCGCCCAAGTATTTGGTGCGCGTGTAACCGCGAACGAGGAGGGTCTTCCAATTCGCCAACCAGCCCGCAAAGAGCCGGCCCCGCAGATTTTTTTGCACACCGGCGAGGAAATCGCGTTCCAGCCGCCTAACGATCTCGAGGTAATCCTCGCGCCGGATCTCGCCGTCAGCTTTCTCCTGCAACAGACGGCGCACCTCCAGGTAATAATGGGCTCCGATGATCGATCCGCCCGAGACGCATGACAGCACCTCGACATGCCGCAGCACATCCAACTCGGCGAGGCGCGCCAGCACCCCGATATGGAAAAGCGACGCCCGGAAGCCGCCGCCGGAAAGAGCCAATCCCACCTTGCCGGCGGTGATCGCGCGCAGCGCCTCGATCGAATCTCCCACCAGCATGGCCAGCGTTTGCGCCGCCTCGCCGTTTTCGCCGAGGTTCACGCCCTGCGCGTAGGCGAGCAGGGCCATTTGCCGGGTCGTGCTTTCGAGCTGCCAGGCCGGTGTGTTGAGGGCGATCGCTTCGCGAAGATGATCGCGCGCTTCGCCATACCGTTTAAGACCGAAGAGGGCCTCAGCCAGCGTCGCTCCGTACCACCATTCCTTTTTTACCCACAAATTTTCAGGTTTCGCGACGAGTGACGGAAGCTCCGCCACGATTTCTTCCCGCAGGCGCTGGGCCTGCTCCCGGCGCGTCTGCGCGGTCGAGGGCGAGTCTGCATCCTCCTGCTTCGCAAGCAGGTCGAGAACGAACGCGGCGTTGATGCGGGTATATCCGAAATCGCCTTTCAGCGCCCCAACCGCGCCGCGTTGATAATAAGAAAGCGCGCGTTCGAGATCCCGTCGCTGACCACTCAGGCGCCACTTCGTCTTATGAATCGCACCGGCTTGCCCCAGAGTTTCCTGCGAAGGATTTTCGCTGAGCAGGTCGCCTTCCTCGAGGATTCGTAGAGCATCCCCGAAGCGCTTATCGGCGATCAGATCGTCGTCCTTGTAAGTGCACAGGGCGTGACGTTGGATGAACTTCAATTTCGGCTTGGGACCCAGCGCAAGAGCTTCGGGACTTTCCCGGATCAGCTGGAAAAGTTTCCGGGCGAGCGAGAACGCGCGCGCGTCTTTCGCCGTTTCCGCCAACGTCGCCATTTCCTCCACGGAAGCGGCAGTCCCGCGGACAATCTGATATCCGCGCTCGAGCGCCGCGGTGCGTTCCCGTTCGCGGCCCATTTCCGAATTCTCGATTACCTCTGCCATGGAACCTCCTCTCGTCTGGAAAGCTCCCGCGCAAAGCCGTCCGCGGCAGGGAGGGAGAGTCTCGTCGCGCTCATTGGTCGATCGCGCACGAGTTCAACGTTTTCGTTCCATCTTGTCAATTCGTTCGAAGACGAAGATCCTTCAGCGACTGCAGGAACCGAGAGAACGGATGACGTTCGCGATCAAGGCTGAGGTTAACGATTTGACGGCGGAGACGTTCGAGTTCCCGGCGCAGAAGACCATGTATGGCGGCAAACGAATCGCGAAAGGCGATACCATTTTCGTCTTCGCGAGCGAGAACGAAGGCGGCCCGGGTTTGATCGCGCGCGGGGTCGTGACCTCGGCGAAAGCGATCGCAAGGAAACGCGGTATCGAACGGCAAACACCTCGCGTCAGCATCACGGTCGGGCGCACCGCGCTCGCCCAGCGGCGTCTGGGACGGAGCGAGCTCCGGGTTTTCTCTAACTGGAAAGACGGCCGGCCGGAGACGGAACTCAATTTCAAGTTTTATCGCCAGGCTACGAACAAGATCATTGGCCTCTCGGAGGAAGCGGCGGGGTTCCTTGGCGGGTTCTTTTGACGAGCCGAACGATAACTGGAACCGCTCGGAATCGAAGTTGGATGCGATCGGCGAAATTCTTTGGTCCGCGACTTGTCGGCAGGCGCAACTTCGTTACCTTGGGACTCCCGCGCGCTGGGCAATCGCCCCGCGGGTCGCCCTTTTATGAATACTGGAAATATTGTTCAAGTGATCGGTCCCGTCG
>DASXYO010000137.1:0-3898 GCA_036502465.1 Chthoniobacterales bacterium | reverse complement strand
TTCTGCGGGAGCATCGGGTTGCGATGGCAAGCGGGCACGACGGCTCTGCCGCCGCATTGTCTGGGGCATATCGGCTATGCGGTCGTGCCGTGGAAGCAGCGCCTCGGGTATGCCACGGCGGCGCTCCGCCTCATCCTCCCGCAAGCCAGGGCGGTCGGCCTTCCCTACGTCGAGATCACCACTGATCCGGATAACATCCCGTCGCAACGCGTCGTCCAGGCGAATGGAGGGATCCTGGTCGAGCATTTCATCAAACCGGTGCAGTTCGGGTCCACGCCGGGACTGCGCTTCCGCATCAGGTTCACATGACGCCGCCGCATCCCTTAGTCGCTCTTTCTACGCCGCGCGCGAGGCTGTCGTGACAATGCCGGCGTAGAGCGCTTCGTAGTGTTCCGCGGCTAACGCCCAGGAGAAATCGAGGGTCGCGGCGCGTTTTCGCAGGCGCTCCCATTCGGCGGTGTCCTCGAAGACTTCTTCGGCCCGCTTGATCGCGTCCCAGAAAGGTTCGCTTCCGTATTTGTAAAAGAGGAAGCCGTGGCCGGTGTCGCTCGCCGGGTCGTAGTCGGTGATGATCTGCTCGACGCCGCGGGTGGCGCGGGCAATGGGAAGGACGCCATACTTGAGGCTATGCATGGCGCTGAAGGCGCCCGGTTCCACTCGCGACGGGATGAGGGTGATGTCGCTCCCGCCCTCGATGAGGTGGGCGAGGGTCTCGTCGTAGTCGTGCTGGTAGGCGAGGCGCTGCGGATATTTGCGGGCGGCGATGGCGAGGGCGGTCTCGTAGGCGGGGTCGCCTTTGCCGAGGATGATGAGCCGCACGTCGTCGGAAAGGAGGCGGTCGAGCACGGGCAGGAGAATGTCGAAGCCCTTCGCGCCGACGAGCCGGGTGACCATGCCGAAGACGGGCCCGCGCGGGGCGGGGGCGAGCTGGAGCTGGGCGAGAAGGGCGTCGCGCGCGGCTTTTTTGCGGGAAAGATTGGCCGGTCCGTAACGGGCGGGGAGGAGCTTGTCGGTCGCCGGGTTCCAGCGCCGGTAATCGGCGCCCCCGAGGATGCCGAATAGGCGATGGGCGTGTTCGCGCAGGACGATGTCGAGGCCTTCGCCTAACGAGGGAGTCTGGATCTGGTGGGCGTAGGGTTCGCTCGAGACGACGATGCGGTCAGCGAAAAGGATGCCGCCCTTGAGCAGGTTGAGCCGGCCGAAATATTCCACGCCGCGCAGGTCGAAGTAGCGGCCCGGGAGGTTCGTCAGGGTGAAATCCCAGGTGTCGAAATTTCCCTGGTCGGCGAGGTGATGGATGGAAAGGACGGTGGCGAAGGGAAGACCCTGGTCGCGGACGAGGACGGGCACGAGAGCGGCGGTCCAATCGTGGCAATGTAGGAGGTCGGGGCTGGGATTCATGCGGCGGGCGATCTCGACGGCGGCTTTGCTGAAGAAGATGAAGCGGGCGGCGTTGTCCGCGTAGGGTTCGCCTCGTTCCTGGTAGAGGCCGGGGCGATCGTAAAGTTCGTCGCAGCGGACGAAGAAAATCTGGAGGTCCTCGGCGGTGCGGCCTTCGAGGAGGTCGGCGGAGAGTGTTTTCTCGCCTAACGGGATCTCGAGGCTGACGTGGAGGGCCTTGGTCGTGATCTTTTTGTTCTGCTGAATCTCGCGGTAGTAGGGCATGGCGAGGGCGATCTCGTGGCCGCGGGCCTTGAGCTCGCGCGGCAGGGCGACAAGCACATCGGCCAGCGCGCCGGATCGGGCGAGAGGCCAGCCTTCGCTGCTGATCATGAGGATTTTCATGGAGGCAATGTACCGCAGAGGACGGCCAAGGCGCGGGTTTTTTTGCTGGAATGGGAGCGGGAAGCCCTGCCTTTTTAGGACGGACCACCGCCAGACTGGAGCTGGTTTTGCTGCGTGGCGAACGATTTCCAAAGAATAGTCGTGACACGCGCCCTAATAACGCGCTCTATCAGCGCGCCGACGCTGACTTTCAAGCGAACGAGTTCCCATTATGAAAACAAAAACCAATAAATCTATGTTCGTTAGTCTGCGCCGCCTGCTGGCGGTTTTCTTCTGCTCCGTCGCCGCGCTCGTCGCCCTCCTCGCGGTTGGCCTGGGGTCGAGTCCGTCGCTGAAAGCCCAGGATCAGCCGGCCGGCAAGGGCAACAAGATTATCTCGGGCACTTCTTATCAGAACGATCTCTCGCCGGCTTTGCGCGACTTGCCGCCGCTCTGGCCACCCAAGGAACGGAAAGCGGGAGATGAAAGCGAACAGCGGGAAGCGAATTTCAACCCCAAGCTGCCTCTTCCTCTCCATGTGGACAGGCCAGACCCGGTGATTCAGGACGGCCGCATCTCCGCGCGGGCACTCCTCGCGCCGAGCATCCCGAGCCCGATCCTTAACTTTGATGGTATTCCATTTCCCGGCGTCGGCTGCAGTTGCGCACCGCCGGATACGAACGGCGCTGTCGGCGCGACCCAATATGTGCAGATGGTGAACGAAGGCTATCAGGTCTTCAATAAGACCACCGGCGCTTCAGTCCTGGGACCTCTGGGAATTACCACGATCTGGACCGGCTTCGGCGGCGTCTGCGAGACCAATGGTGATGGTGACCCGGTCGTGCTCTATGATCATCTCGCCAATCGCTGGCTCATCAGTCAGTTTGCCGGCACGTCGATCCCCACCGACGAATGCATCGCCATCTCCCAAACGTCGGATGCCACCGGCGCTTATTATCGTTATGCCTTCCACCTCGGGACTAACTTTTTTGATTACCCGCATCTCGGTGTCTGGCCCGATGGCTACTACATGGCGATGAACGTATTTAACACTGGCGGCACGGCTGCTCTCGGGCCGCAGGCCTTCGCCTTTGACCGCGCGAAAATGCTTACCGGCGTGGCTGCTACTTTTGTCACACCGGGCCTCACCGGCGGGGCGTCAGAGCCTTCCTTTCTGCCCAGTGACCTCGACGGTTTAATCTTACCGACAAGCGGTACGGGGAATCCTTTTGTCTCATTCCCGGGTACTGGCACCTACAAGGTGCGACTCTTCCATGCTGATTTCGTCACGCCCGGTAATAGCACTTTCCTCCAAATCGGAGCGCCGGCCGCGGCTGGCTTCACCCAGATCTGCCCCTCAACCCGCGCCTGCGTGCCTGAGTTAGGTGTGGCTGCGAATCTGGACGCGATCGGCGATCGTTTGATGTTCCGCGTCGCCTATCGAAAATTCACCGACGGGCACGAGGCAGTTGTCGGCAATTATACCGTGAGCGCAGGCGGTGTGGCCGGCGTGCGTTGGTTTGAGCTGCGCGCCGTGACGACTGTGCCGGTGGTCTATCAAGAGAGCACCTATCAACCCGACACGACCTGGCGTTGGATGGGAAGCGCCGCGATGGATCAATCGGGTGATATGGCTATCGGATTTAGCGCCTCCAGTTCTTCGATCAATCCGCAGATCCGCTATGCGGGCCGGTTGGTGACCGACCCTCTGAATAGTCTCGCGCAAGGCGAAGCTCATCTCTTTGATGGAACGGGCGCTCAAACCAGCGGCCTGCAGCGCTGGGGCGATTATAGTCATTTGTCGATCGACCCGATCGACGACTGCACTTTTTGGTACACCCAGGAATACATTCCTGCCAACGGCACCTTCAATTGGAAGACCCGGATCGGCAGCTTTAAATTCACCCAGTGCAGTTCTACGCCGACCCCGGTGATTAGCCCGACATCCTCGAGCATAACGAGCGAAGGCTGCTCGCCGCCGAACGGAGTGATTGATCCGAACGAAAATGTCACAGTGAGTTTCTGTGTGCAAAACCAGGGCAGTGGTTCCACCACCAGTAACCTCACTGGGACCCTGTTGAATACCGGTGGAGTGACCGGCGCGAGCGCGCCGCAAAACTTTGGCGCAATGGCG
>DASXYO010000136.1:0-5588 GCA_036502465.1 Chthoniobacterales bacterium | reverse complement strand
GTTCATCTGGAGCGAACGCACGCGCATGAGGCCGAAGAGTTCGCCCGATTGTTCGTAGCGATAATTGCAGCCGTACTCCGCGAGGCGCAGCGGAAGGTCGCGATAACTGTGCGGCACCGCGGCGAAGAGCTTGTGGTGATGGGGGCAGTTCATCGCTTTGAGGTAGTAGCGATCGCCGCGCACTTCCGGTTCGGGGAGCGCGCGCGACTCGCGTGCTGTCTTCGGCGACCCCGCCGAAGACTCTTCAGAATGTGCGGCTTCGCCGAGCCGTTGAGAAGGTTCCGGCGAGTCGCCGGAAACAGCACGCGGGTCGCGTGCGCTCCCCGGATGGGTGCCTTCGTCCAAAATCATCGGCGGAAACATCGATTCCGCGTAATAGGGCAAATGGCCGCTGGTTAGGTAAAGCTGCTCCCGCGCAATATGCGGCGTGCGGACGCGTTGATAGCCGGCGGCAAATTCGGTTTCCTTGGCCAGCTTTTCCAGTTCCTCGATGATGGCGGCGCCGCGCGGGAGCCAGAGCGGAAGGCCGGGGCCAACGTCGTCGTGAAGGTGAAAAGCTGGAGCTCTTTGCCGAGCTTGCGGTGATCGCGCTTCTTCGCTTCCTCCAGCATGGCGAAGTATTCGTCGAGCTGCGTCTTGTTCTTAAAGGCGGTGCCGTAGATGCGCTGAAGCTGCGGGTTTTTCTCGTCGCCTTTGTAGTAGGCGCTGGCGACGTGGGTGAGCCTGAAGGCGCCGATGTTCCCGGTGCGCATGACGTGCGGGCCGGCGCAGAGATCGGTAAAATCGCCGTTGCGGTAGAGCGAGATTTTTTCCTCCTCCGGAATTCCCTGGATGATATCGAGCTTGAACTTGCTCGCCTCGGGTCGCGGACCAAGCGCGCCTAACTCGCCGGCTTCGGCCAGGGCGAGCGCTTCGCCACGGGTCACTTCGACGCGCTCGAAGGTGTGGTTCGCCTTCACCTCTCTTTTCATCTCGGCCTCGATCTTTTCGAAGTCCTCGGGCGAAATGCGGTGCGGCAGTTCGACATCGTAATAAAAGCCGTTCTCCACCGGCGGTCCGGCCGCGAGTTGCGCTTCCGGCCAGATCTTCAGGATGGCGGTGGCGAGAATGTGGGCGGCGGAATGGCGCAACCGTTCCAGATCGCTCATCTGGGCGCGTTGTTCAGGTGTCTTGCGTTCCTCGGCCATGGTTTCGTCCCGTCGCGCTCAGGATGCCAGCGCGCGGCGGCGGAGGCAAACGGAAGCAGGGTTCGGCGACGAACTCAAGCCATGCGGGAAGGGAGGAGGAATCGCTCCCTAACAAAGACAAACTCGATCGAAGCGTTATTCGTTAGCCGCGTTTGCTGAAGATCTTGATTTCCTCCGCCGCCTTCTGCAGATCGTCGAGCGTGGCGAGCGCGGCTTCCTGTTTCGAGATCGTGGCCGCGTTAGTCGTCTTCATTTCCTGCAGGAGTTGCAGGGTCGATTCAGTGCTCTTTTCCTCAACTGACGTGACCGACCGGTTCGCGACAGCGGGCGCAGGCGTCGCGGCTTGAATAATGATGGGAGCAGGCGTTTGCGCGTGGCTGGCCGCCAAAAACAGGGCGCTGCAAACGAGCGCGCTGAAGACAAAGAAAGTGCGGCGCATCTTAGCGGCCCCCCCGGCTGGAGTAAATGCGGGCGACGCGAATCGCCTCCCCGAGCGTAACGAGCTTGGCGTCGATCTTGGCCTGGTTTTCGGCGATGGTGATCTGTTGCGCCTGGATTTCCTTGATCAACGCTGCGACCCGTTTCGGATCCTCCGGCGCGATCGATTGCGCGCCGATGGATGTGGCGAAGAGGGCGAGCGCGCCCAACAGCATCAGTTTTTTCATAAGTCGGAAGTGTTTGCGGGATAGGAAAGCAAGTCACGTTCCCTCGCTCCGGCGGCGCGACGCGTGCAATCCAGTGCGGCACGCGGCGCGAAAACTGCTTGCTAGGTAAGGCTCAGTCGATACCCTCTGCGCATGGCAGGTCCGGGAATGTTTCAATCACAGAATCTTTCCCTTCAACAGGTCCTGGCGCCACAGCTCCAGCAAAGCCTGCTCATCCTCCAGGCCCCACTGCTCGAATTGCGCAACCTCGTGCAGCAGGAAATGGAGACCAACCCCGTGCTCGAGGAGTTGGCCGAGGCGACCGATGAAGAACGCCAGGTCTCGGAAAGCGAGCCGGCGGAAGACAATTTCAAGGAAGAGTTCGACCAACTGGCCAAGCTCGATGCCGAGTGGCGCGATTACATGGCGCAATCGGCCAGCTACAGCGGCCGTTCCAAGGCGGACGAAGAAAAGCGCCAGTTCTTTTTCGATTCCATCGCCACCCAGGAAACCCTGCAGCAGCATCTCGTCGGGCAGCTCAACCAGACCGCACTGAGCGGCGAGGATCGCAAGACGGCGGAACTCATCATCGGCAACATCGACGACAACGGCTTTCTCCAGACGACCCCGGAAGAGATGTCGATGAACACCGGGATCGCGCAGGAAGATTTCGAGCTCATGCTCACCCTCATCCAGAGCTTTTATCCGCCGGGCGTGGGCGCCCGCGACCTGCGCGAGTGTCTGCTTATTCAACTCAAGCGCGAGGGGCGCGAAAAGAGCCTCGAATACCGGATCGTCGCCGACCACATGGTCGATCTCGGCAAACGCCGCTTTCCCGAGATCGCGCGCCGGATGGGAATCAACGTCGAGCAGGTGCAAAAGGCCGCGAACAGCATCGGACAGCTCGAACCGCGACCGGGGCAGATTTTCGCCGAGGCGCCGCAGAATTACGTCCTGCCCGATGTCACCGTGGAAAAAATCCAGGGCCAGTATCAGGTTATCCTGAACGGCGAACAGATTCCGCACCTCCGGATCAGCAACACCTACAAGGACATCATGTCGCAGGACGGCAGCGGCGGCGAGGTGAAGGACTACATCCGGGACAAGATCCGGAGCGGAAAATTCCTCATCAAATCGATCCACCAGCGCCAGCAGACCATCTCCAACATCGCGCACCAGATCGTCGATCGGCAGAAGGAATTCTTCGAGCACGGCTCGGCGCATTTGAAGCCGATGACGATGGTGCAGATCGCAGACGCCGTCGGGGTGCACGAGACGACGGTCAGCCGCGCCATTTCCGGCAAATACATTTCGACGCCGCAGGGCGTCTTCGAGATGAAATACTTCTTCACCCCGGGCTATCAGACATCGAGCGGCGTCTCGATGAGTAACACGAGCGTGAAGGAAGCGATTCTCGACCTCGTAAAAAACGAGTCCGGCAGCGCTCCGCTGAGCGACAAGGAAATCGTCGAGATTCTCGGCAAGCGCGGAATCCCGATCGCTCGCCGCACCGTGGCGAAGTACCGGACCGAGCTGAACATTCTGCCGAGCAACATGCGGCGGAAGTATTAGGGAAAAGCTGAACCGCCGAGATCCTGAAATGCTGAAATAGAAATCTCGCTTTCAGCTTTTCAGACTCTCAGTTTTTCAGCATTTTCCTCTCATGACTCCCTCTCTCCGTCGCGCGGTCATCGCTGAATGGCGCGGCCTGCCCTCCGATCCGCCCAAACCCGATCGGACGAAATCGACCGCCGACCTGCTCCCGCTGGTCATGCAGAAGCTTGGATTAAAAGAGCGGATGCAGGAGACCGAAATCCTCGGCGCTTGGAAAAGCCTGGTCGGCGAATTTATCGCCGCGCATTCCTGCCCGGTCGCTTTGCGCGACGGCATTCTGTACGTCCACGTCCTGCAACCGGCGCTCCACTACGAGCTGGATCGGGTGAACAAACCGGACATCCTGCGCAAACTGAAACAGCGCTACGGCAACCGGGCGATCCGCGATCTGCGTTTCCGGCTCGGCTAAATGGAGGGACGGGCGCCGTCCCGTCCTGCCGGGATCGAGGACGACACAGCGGTCGTCCCTCCAGCCGCTATTTCTTTCGCAGGCGCTTTTTTGTCCGCAGGTGTTTCACGAAAGCTTCGAGCGTTTCCTGGCTGACATGGTGCTCCAGCCCTTCGGCATCGGATTGCGCGATCACCGCCGGTACGCCTAACGACTCCAGAAACTCGACCACGATCTCATGCCGGGTGCGGGATTCCTCGGATAACTTGCTTCCGCTCGCCGTTAAAAAAATCGAGCGATACGGCAGACTCGTAACCAACCCCTCGCGTTGCAGCCGTTGAATCGTGCGCGCCACCGTCACGTGCGTAACGCCAAGCCGGCGCGCGAGGTCGATCACCCGCGCTTCTCCAGTCTGGGCGATCAACTCCGCGATCGCCTCGACGTAATCCTGCGCGATTTCGTGCGAGTGCTCTTCTCGCGTCCGCCGCGGATGCCGATGCGGCAGCGCTGGGCGGCGCTGGCGGGGTTTGAGTTTGGCGGCAGTTGGCGGCATGGCGAAAAGGAAACAAAAGAACCGCTCGTTGACAATCGCAAGATGAATTTGTAGCCTCTGCTACATCTTTGAGCCCGATCTTCGAGATGTAGAGCCTGCTAAATCCATTTGATGCCCGAGGGAATTGTCGACGAAGCGGTAGAATCCGGCGGCTGGCGCCGCAGCGGCGGCCTCGTTTCCCTCCCGGAGTCGCATCGCAGCATCATCGTCCCGGCGACCGCTTCCTTCTGGCGCAAGCTGGCTGCCTTCTCCGGTCCCGGTTTTCTGGTCGCGGTCGGCTACATGGACCCGGGAAACTGGGCGACCGATCTGGCGGGCGGCGCCCAGTTCGGCTACACCCTCCTCTCCGTCATCATGATCTCGAATCTGATGGCGATCCTGCTCCAGCATCTTTGCATCAAGCTCGGGGTCGCCACGGGCCGCGACCTCGCCCAAGCCTGCCGCGATCATTATTCGAAGCCGACCGTCATCTTTCTCTGGCTCGGATGTGAGATCGCGATCGCGGCTTGCGACCTCGCGGAAGTGGTCGGCTCGGCCATCGCGTTGCAATTGCTTTTCGGCATCCCGCTCGTCTGGGGCTGCCTCATCACCGCGGCCGATGTCCTCGCCGTGCTTTACCTGCAACACAAAGGTTTCCGCCGCATCGAGGCGATCGTCACCGTCCTCATCGGGACGATTGCGCTCTGCTTCGCTTCCGAGCTTTTTTTCTCGAAACCAAATCTCCCCGAGGTGCTCGCCGGGTTCATCCCGCGGGCGAGGATTCTGAGCCATCCTGGCATGCTTTACATCGCGATCGGGATCATCGGAGCGACCGTCATGCCGCATAATCTGTATCTCCATTCCTCCATCGTGCAGACGCGCAGATTCGAGCGCACCCCGGCCGGCAAACGCGAGGCGATCAAGTTCGGCACGATCGATTCGACCGGCGCCCTTATGTTCGCCCTCTTTATCAACGGCGCCATCCTCGTCCTCGCCGCCTCGGCCTTTCATTGGTCGGGGCACCGGGACGTGGCGGAAATCCAGGACGCGTTCAAACTCCTCAGCCCGCTGCTTGGCGTCGGTGTGGCCAGTGCGCTTTTCGCCATCGCGCTCCTCGCTTCCGGGCAAAACTCGACCCTCACCGGGACGCTGGCAGGCCAGATCGTGATGGAAGGTTTTCTCAATTTTCGCATCGCACCCTGGCTGCGGCGCGTTATTACCCG
>DASXYO010000135.1:0-8921 GCA_036502465.1 Chthoniobacterales bacterium | reverse complement strand
CGAGGCGGTCGAGCGGCAGGTCCAGTTGTTCGCGAAGCGATTCCAGCTCGGCAAAATCGAGTCCCTCCTGCACGACCTGGATGACCTTGGCCGGCGAAGGATTCGGTTTTTTTGTCGCGATATGCAGCGCAACCAGTCCATGCCCGATTGATCTCACTTTCGCTCGTTTCATGTGAGACAATTTATAGTATCAGATGGAACAGTGCAAGCTTGATCGCTACCCAGCCAGCTCGCTGTTTGTCTCGGCGAAGGCTTTGACTGCAACTTCGAGTTCCTCGCGCGAGTGCGCCGCGCTTACCTGGGTTCGGACACGAGCCGTGCCGTGCGGCACGACCGGATAAAAGAAGCCGACGACGTAAACGCCTTTCTCCAGCATCCGGGCGGCGAACTTCTGCGAGAGCGCGGCATCACCCAGCATGATCGGGACGATCGGATGCGTGCCGGGCTTAATCGTTAGGCCGGCTTCCGTCAGGGCGGCCCGAAAATATTTTGTGTTCTCCGCCAGCTTGTCGCGCAACTCGGTCGAGCTGGTGAGCATCTCGAGCGTTTTCAATGAAGCCGCCACGATCGGCGGCGCAACGGTGTTGGAAAAAAGGTAAGGGCGCGATCGTTGCCGCAGCAGCGCGACGATCTCTTTCCGCCCGCTGGTATAGCCACCGCTCGCCCCGCCCAGCGCTTTGCCCAGCGTTCCGGTGATGATGTCCACCCTACCCTGCACGCCGCAATGTTCTGGGGTTCCGCGCCCGGTATTTCCGATGAAGCCGGCGGCATGCGCGTCGTCCACCATCACCATCGCATCGAATTTTTCGGCCAGGTCGCAGATGCCTTTCAGGTTGGCAATGGTGCCATCCATTGAGAAAACACCATCGGTCGCGATGAGACGAAAGCGCGCGTCTTGCGCCGCCTGCAACTGCGTTTCCAGATCGGCCATGTCGCAATTTTTGTAGCGGTAGCGCTGCGCTTTGCAGAGCCGGACCCCGTCGATAATGCTGGCGTGATTCAATTCGTCGGAAATGACCGCGTCCTCCGCGCCTAACAACGTCTCGAAAAGACCGCCGTTGGCGTCGAAACAGGAGGGATAAAGAATCGTGTCGTCGGTCCCGAGGAATTTCGTCAGGGCCGCTTCCAGTTCCTTGTGAATGTCCTGCGTGCCGCAAATGAAACGCACGCTCGCCATCCCGAAGCCATGGGAATCGAGCGCTTCCTTGGCCGCCGCGATGAGCGCGGAATGATCGGCCAGCCCCAAATAGTTATTCGCACAGAGGTTGATGACGCGCCGTCCGTCCGCGATCGGGATCTCGGCGTTTTGCGGTCCAGTGATGATGCGCTCGGTCTTATAAAGCCCCTGCGCTTTAATTTCCTCGAGGGTATTTGAGACGTGGTCGGCAAATTTCGCGAGCATCGCGCAAGTTGGAACAGACTCGTTTGCTTGTCATCCCGGGCGCGAAAAGGCCGCTTGTCGAGCTTGTGAATAACTGTTAATAACTTTCCGACTCACTTGGAATGAGAATCCTTTTTGTCCTGCTCGCCATCGCTCTCGGGTTGTCGTTAGGCGCGTGCGGCACGACCCGCAGTCTGCCGGCCTACGAGCGGCCACTGGTGAAGACCGATTTCCAGCAAGTGCGCACGACCGCCTATACCGATACCGAGTCCGATCACAGGCAGTACGGTAATCGCACGGCGCTCGGTGGAGTGCTCCACGCTGCTCCGGTGCCGATTGTTCCGCGCGCCACGCCGGTCGCGCCGCAGCGAGTTTTCCGAGGGCGGAATACGAGCTACCAGCCAGTCGCATTCGTTTCGCGTCTGCAGCCGTTTCGAGCAGATAGTTTTTCCGAGCAGATCTACGGAAGCGCAGCGGCCGACTGGTCCCGCTGGCCGGCGGGAACGATCTTTCGCGTCCTCTCGACCGGGCAACTTTACCGCGTCGAAGATTATGGCTGGGCATTATCCGGCCGGAACACGATCGATCTCTACATGGCCTCGCCGCGCGACATGAACAGCTGGGGCGTCCGCCAGGAAATGATCCAGATTGTGCAATGGGGTGATCCGCAGGAAAGCCTGCGCCGGCTAGCTTCGCATACGAAGTTTCGCCATATCAAACGCATGGTGCTGGAACTCGAAGGCAAGCACCGCGCCGCCGCTCACCTCGACTGATTAGCCACGATTTTCCTGATTCGTTAGGTGAGCGATTGCGCTCTTGAGCCGTTGCCAGTCGACCGGCTTGGTCAGGTGCTCGGCGAAACCGGCGTCCCGGCTCGCGGCGAGGTCTTCATCGGTCCCGAAACCGCTCAGCGCGATTCCCTGCAGCCCGTAAGTCGAGCTGAGGTGTCGCATTAATTCCAGCCCGCTCCCGTCAGGTAAACCTACATCGCTGATCACGAGGTCGAAGTTTTTCCCCGCCGCGAGCGCGCGCGCCTCGGCCACGTTATTGGCCAGGGAAACTTCGTGGCCGGACTTGCCGAGGATGCGGCGCAGGACGCGCGCGGTATCCTCGTGATCCTCCACCAGCAAAATTTCGAGCCCGTTCCTTTCCGCGAGATCGCCCTCCAGATAAACGGCCGGTCCATCAAGCAGCGAAGTCGCAATGGCATCGAGCGTGATCGTGAAAGTGGCGCCGCGTCCGCGGCCATCGCTCGTGGCCCTGATCGCGCCGTGATGGAGATCGATCACCCGTTTGCAAATCGCCAGACCAAGGCCGAGCCCGCCAAACCGGCTTGTGACATCGCGTCCACCTTGTTCGAAGGCCTCGAAAATCCGCGGGAGCAACTCCGCTTCGATCCCGACCCCGTTATCGCTCACGATGACCTCAATGCAGTTGGGATTGAGATTGCGGGTGGAAATTTCGATCTTTCCACCGGGCAGCGTGAACTTGACCGCGTTCTTGACCAGGTTCCAAAGGACCTGCTGGAGCCGGGCAGCATCGCCCCAGGTGTGAAAATGTTTGGCCTCCAGCTGCCTTACGATTTCGAGCCGGCGGCCCGCGGTGTCGCCCGCCGCGATCTTCAGCGCGTGCTCGATCAGTGCATGCAGGTCGACCGCGGTGCTGTGCAACTCGAGTTTGCCATGCGCGATCCGGGTCAGGTCGAGAAGGTCATCGATGAGGAGCGCCTCCAACTCGATGTTGCGCTGCAACATTTCGAGATCGCGCTGCAGTTCATCACTCAAGTCAGGATCGCGCCGCAGGGCCGCGATCGTCATCAGCACCGGGGTGAGCGGCGTGCGCAGCTCGTGCGAAAGCATGGCCAGGAAATGATCTTTCGCCCGGTTCGCGTCTTCCGCCTCGTGTTTCGCGCGCTGCAGTTCCAATTCGCCCTCTTTCTGCGGCGTGATGTCGAGCACTGTCCCGATGAATCGCGTCGCAGCGCCGGCTTCGTCGAAAATCACCAGACCTTTTGCCGCGATCCAACGCTCCTTGCCGTCCTCGAGGCCAACGGTCCGATATTGAATATCGTAGCGCCCGTCGCTCCCCGGCTGGAGCGTTTGCCTAACGACCGCATCCACCCGATCGCGGTCGTCCGGATGCAGCCCGCAGAGGAAGATTTCGTAATCGACCGGTGCGGCCGGGGATAATCCGAAGAGTTCCTTGCAGCGATCTGACCAGCGCAGTTCGCCTGTTAGCGGATAGAAATCAAAAGTTCCGGCGTCGGCGGCCTCGATCGCGAGGCGGAGCCGATCCTCGCTTTCCTGGAGGAGGCGCTCGTTTTCACGCACCCGTTCTTCCTGCACTTTCCGGTCCGTGACGTCGGTGCGAAAGATGACGAGACCATCGCCGGTCGGATAAACGCGCGTCTCGAGCCAGCGTCCCCATTGTTCGTGAAAGTGATCGAAGTGGTCCGGTCGCTTCTCAGCCACGGCGCGCAGGCAGCGTTGGTGAAACTCCGAGCCGACAACCTGCGGGAAGAGCTCCCAGATGCTGTGCCCGAGAATCTCCTCGCGCTTGAGCCCGGCGTGTTCCGCAACCCGATCGTTCAGATAAATGTAGCGCCACTGCGAATCGAGCGCGGAGAAGGCGTCGCTGATGCTGCTCAGGACCATCTCGCGCTGCGCGAGGAGATCGCGCACTTCGCGCTGCCGCCGGCGGGCGCGCAACGCGACCCGCACCGTGCTGAGCAACGTCACCACGCGAAATGGCCGTTCCAGCAAAGTCACGTTGGCGCTCGGACCAAAAATCTCCAGCGCGCGGAGGCTAACCGCGTCGCTTCCACCGCCACTCGTTAGGACGATGACGGGAATGTCCGACCAGGTCGGCTGTCGAGAAAGAACATCGAGCAGGATCGGCAACTCGGAAGCGACGAGCGCTTCCTGCGCGACAAGAAGTGCGTCGGTCGATTCGTCGCAGCGGGTCGCTAATTCCCTGAGGCTGGCACAAACCTGCGCTGCGATCTCCGCGTCGCGCAGAGTCGATACTGCCAGCGCGCCGTCCTTTCCCGTGGGCGCGAGAACGAGGACGACATCGCGAAAGTCATTGTTTCTTTTCATCGCCCCGCTTCGGGCCATCCGACGGCGGTTTCGCTTTCAGGATCTCGGGTGTTCCGCTCAGGACACCGCGGAAATTTTTCAGCGGCGGTCCGACGGCGATGCCGGTGTCCGCGATCTTCAGTTCGCGGATTGTGCCCTCGTGGTTGCCGGTGCGCTTCTTAACCACCGAGAGCGCCTTGTGCACCGAGCCTTGCGCTTCGAAATAGCGAAACATCACCACCGTGTCCGCGAGGTATGTGATGTCGACCGGCGTCTGCATGTAGCCAATCAGTCCATGCTGCGCCAGAACCAGGATCGTAACCACGCCCTGCTGGTTAAGGTAGGTGAGCAGTTCGTGCAATTGCAGGCTAAGGGCGCGCTCGTCGCTCATCGATTGCAGGTAGCCGTTCAGGCTGTCGATGAGAATGAACCTGGCGCCTTCGTCCTCCACCGCGCGCCGGACGAGCGAATTCAGCTGACCGGGTGACAACTCCGCCGGATCGATCTGGGTCGCTCCGACCATCCCGTCTTCGAGCAATTTCGTTAGGCCCATTTTCAGGCCTTCCGCCCGGGCGCGCATCGTTTCGAGGCTTTCATCGAAACTGTAAATCTGGCTGCGCTCCCCGCGGGCCGCGGCCGCGAGCGCGAAATGGAGAGCGAGGGTCGATTTGCCGGAGCCAGGCGGTCCCATGAAAAGGCTGCTCGAGCCGCGGGCCAGGCCGCCGCCGAGGAGGCTGTCGATCCCCCGCACGCCGCTCGAGACGTTCTCGTTAGGGAAAGGACGATGGTGTTCGGCCGCCACCAGCCGCGGATAAAGCACCAGACCACCCCTTTCGATGATGAAGTCGTGATAACCGCCCCGGTAGGTCGTTCCGCGAATTTTCCTCACCAGGAAGCGGCGCCGTTCGGCTCCGTAATCTGGGGCGGTCTGGTCGAGCGAGATCACGCCATGAGCCAGGCTTTGCACGTGGGAATCGCTCCCAGCCGTGCTCGTATCGTCGAGCAGCAGGGTCGTGCAATTGCGCCCCGCCAGGTATTGCTTGAAGGCGAGAATCTGGCGGCGATACCGGAGCGCCGATTGCGAAAGGAGCCGCAGCTCGGAAAGCGAATCAAAAGCCAGTCGGATCGGTTTGACCCGATCGACCGCATCGAGCAGTAGGCGGGTGGTTTCGGTCAACTCGACCTCTGCGGTGTGAAAGAGCGTGTTCTGGGCCTCCGCGCTCAGTTGCTCGTCGATCGCGGAAAGCTCGACGATTTCCAATCCATCGAGCGACCAGCCGTGCGAATGGGCCACTTCCTCGATCTCTTCCCGCGTCTCGGAGAGGCTGATGTAGAGCACATTCTCGCCCAGGCGCGCGCCTTCGAGCAGGAATTGGAGCGCGAGCGTCGTCTTGCCGGAACCGGGCGCACCCTGCACAAGGTAGAGCCGCCGGGACGGAAAACCGCCGCGCAGGACATCGTCGAGACCGACTATGCCGGTCGCTACCTTGCTCTGTTTCTCGTTTTTCATTGGGACCTGGATTAAGGACGTTTTTAACAAACGTGCGTGAGAGACGTTATGGACGGAAAAAAATTCAAGGCCAGACCTAATTGCTCGCACGTCTGAAAGCACCATCTTGCCTTCAGAATGGGAGGGCTGGAGATCAACTTGGTGGTGCCGGATCTCTGGCAACAGGAAGCCGTCCGCGCGCTTCAGGCGGGGCAGGATGTCGTCGTGCATGCGCCGACCGGCGCGGGTAAGACCTACATTTTCGAGCTGCTCTATCCCTCGCTCAAGGGACAGGCCGTCTTCACCGTCCCAACCCGCGCCTTGGCGAATGACAAACTCGCGGAATGGCGCGCCCGCGGCTGGGACGTCGGGATCGCGACCGGCGACCTCGCGCTCAACACCGACGCCAAAGTCGTCGTCGCCACCCTCGAGACGCAGCGCTCGCGCTTTCTCCGCCGCGAAGGTCCGCGCCTTCTCGTGGTCGATGAATACCAGCTCATCGCCGACCCGGTCCGCGGCGTGCACTACGAGCTCTCGCTCGCCCTCGCTCCGCCCGGGACGCAGCTTCTCCTCCTCAGCGGAAGCGTGAACAACCCGCAGGACGTGGTCGAATGGCTGCGCCGGATCGGACGCGACGCTCTTCTCGTTAGGCATGATCAGCGCCCGGTTCCGCAACATGAAGTGGATTTGCGCAACCTGCCCGACGTCGGCTTTCTCCAGGTGCGGGAATTTTGGCCGCGCATGATTGCCAAAGCGCTCCACGGCGGACTCGCGCCAATCCTCGTTTTCGCCCCGCGCCGCAACGCGACCGAGGAAATGGCGCAGGCCATCGCCAGCTCGGTGCCGGTGCGCGATCCGCTTCCGCTTTCGCCGCAACAGGAAGCGCTCGCGGGCAAGCGCCTAACGAAACTATTGCGCAGCCGGGTCGCTTATCATCACAGCGGCCTCAGCTACGCCGTGCGGGCCGGCCTGATCGAGCCGCTGGCCAAGGCGGGACAGCTCAATGTCGTCGTCGCGACGATGGGGCTCGCGGCCGGGATTAACTTTTCCATGCGCTCGGTTCTCATTACCGATACGCGGTATCTCTCGGGAAATTTCGAACGTCAGGTCGAGCCGGACGAGTTGCTCCAGATGTTCGGGCGGGCTGGGCGACGCGGACTCGACGACACCGGCTTCGTTCTTTTCACGCCCGACCAGCCGCGGCTCAGTTTCGCGCGTCCGCGGCAATTGAAACGCGCCACGCAGGTCGACTGGCCGAGCCTGATCAGCGTGATGCGCGGCGCGGCCGAGCGCGGCGAGCAGCCGTTTGCGGCGGCGGTGGAAGTGAGCCGCTCCCTCTTCAGCGCGCAACGGGTGCCGCTGGGGGTCGAGCATTCGCTCGCCACCGGCCCGAAGCCCTGCGGACTCTGGGTCGATGCGGAGCGCAGCCGATTCGTTAGGCGAGCGATCGTCGAAATTCAAAACAGCCGCGGAGAATGGGAGCCGCGGGGAGCGAAACTGGAAACTTCGTTAGGCGAAGCACTCTTGTGGGAGGGCGAGCGCTGGATTCCTGCACTCCGTTTGCCGAAAACCCTCGATCGCTTTCGGGTTGGAAATCTTTGCCGCCTCCAGGAGAAGAAGATTTACGGACGCGAACTGCCGCTCGCCACCGCCGTCCAGGGACAATCGGAACTCCAGCTGGTCAAACCGCTCCGCCGAACGTTCCAGGCAAAATCTCTCGGCGAAGAGGAGTTGCGAACACGGGTAAGCAAACTGTTGCCGGAATGGAGTGGCGGCGGAGTGACCGATGAATTCGTCAGTCGGGGAGACCTTCTCTCGGTTCGAATTGATTTCTCCGGCGTGCCAGTGGAAGCCTGGCGCGATTCGTTAGGGGAATTTCTCGTCGCTCCGCCGGAACGGGCGGCGCTTCCGCTGGTTTGCCGTGATTGTTCTGAGTTGGAACATGACCAGACAGTCGAGATCGTTGCCTCGCCTGCGTTTGCCTGGCGGCGCCTTGGCCTGGTCGAGCCGGATGGAAAACCGACTCGCCGCGGCGTCGTCTTCGGTTTTTTTCAAGGGGGCGAAGGCCTTGCCATTGCCGCCGCGCTGGAGGACGAAACTTATCCAATCGATGAGATCATTTTCGACTTGGGCAACATCCGGGCCGGCCCGCGTTTTGCCGGTGACGACGCGCCGTTAGGCGGACGGCTCGGCGCGCTCTGCCAGCGCGTCTATGAGCGGGCGGATCATCCCGGTTACCTCGAAATGGGCGTGCCGGTGCACTACGGCGCCGGCGCCTCGGAAGTGATTCGCGAAGTCGTGACCAATCCACATGGCCGCTACAAAATCACCTCCGATTCCCTGCGGCATGGTGACGTCGAGCGCGCCCTGATGGAATGGCGCAGCCTCGTTAGGCACATCGTGGCTGCGCCCGACCTCGATTGGGATCGCTGGCGAGCGCTCAAAACGACCGCGGAGGAATTGCTCGGCCGGATCGCTTCGCCGGCCTTCTTCGATTTCCCTCCGCTGCTCGCGGCACAGCAGCGCCGTGCCTAACGAGCGGCGCGTGATCTGATCCGGGGGGAGCCCGCCTCGACGGTTTGTGCTAGTTTTGAGATCGAATGCCTAACGAAACTGAATCAGCCACTCCCGCCGCGCTCGGCTACCGAATGCCGGCAGAATGGGAACCGCACGCCGCCACCTGGCTCTCCTGGCCGCGCCGCGAAGGAATCAGCTTCCCCGATTCCTATGACCGCGTCGTGCCGGTGCTCCGCGCAATGGTGAAGGCCCTGCTCGAGTCTGAGCCGGTTAACATCAACGTCTGCAACGGCGCGCATGAAGCGGAGGCGCGGGCGGCGCTGGACGGATTGCCTAACGATCGCTTGAGTTTTCACATGATCCCGACGAACGAGCCGTGGTGCCGCGATCACGGCCCGATTTTTCTGACGCGCGACGAAGAGCCGCGCTTGGCGGTGGTCGATTGGGATTACAACGC
>DASXYO010000134.1:0-4519 GCA_036502465.1 Chthoniobacterales bacterium | reverse complement strand
ACGATCCGATCGGCAAACTCACTTCCGCGCCGCCAGCGCAGCAGCGCATCAAGGGCGAGCGAGCGACTGGATGACATATGGTAGCGCAAGCTTCCAGCTTGCATTGTGGAGGAGGCAAGCTGGAAGCTTGCGCTACCTTCTCGTCAGGCCGATTTACTCTTCGGCCGGCCGATCGAGGTGTAGTCAAAGCCGAGTTTTCGCATCGTTTCCGGGTCGTAAAGATTGCGTCCGTCGAAGACGAGCGGGGTGTGCATTTTCTCCCGCACGGTGGCGAGATCGACGTTCGCAAACTCCGCCCATTCCGTCGCGATGATGAGCGCCTCCGCGCCTTCGACCGCTTCCAGGGCGGTGTCGGTAAAGTTCGCGCCCGCGATCGATTTCACTTCGCGCGCTTTTTCCATTCCTTTCGGATCGTAAGCCGTGACCTGCGCGCCTTCACGGAGCATTTCGGCGACAAGCTCGATCGCGACCGAGGAACGGATGTCGTCGGTGTCGGGTTTGAAGGTCAGGCCCCAGACCGCGATTTTTTTGTCCCGCAAAACCCAAAGCGCGCTTCGCACCACCTTGAGGAAGCGATCCTTTTGCGAGGCGTTGATCCGCTGCACTTCCTTAAGGAGGTTGAAGGGCACGCCAAGTTGCTCGCTGATCGTGATGAAAGCCGCGATGTCTTTCGGAAAACAGGAGCCGCCGTAGCCGATCCCGGCGTTGAGAAAGTTCCGCCCAATCCGTCGATCCATCCCGATACCGTCGGCCACCTTTTCGACATCGGCGCCGCTCGCTTCGCAGATCGCGGAGACGGCGTTGATGTAGGAAATCTTGAGCGCGAGAAAGGAATTCGCGGCGTGCTTGATCAGCTCTGCGCTGTTGATGTCGGTGACCAGCATCGGCGCCATGAACGGCTCGTAAACCTTCTTCATGAGATCGACCGCGCGCTCGCTCGAGGCGCCGATCACGATCCGGTCCGGTTTCATCAAATCGGCCACGGCGCAGCCTTCGCGGAGAAATTCCGGGTTGCTCACAACGTCGAACTCAGCGCCATGCTTGTTGTAGCGCTTGATCGATTCCGCGACTTTCTCGCCCGTCTTCACCGGCACGGTGCTCTTGTCGACGATTACCCGGTAATCGGTCAGGACGCCGGCGATTTCGCGCGCGACTTTCTCGATGAAACTCAGGTCGACACTGCCGTCAGCATCCTGCGGGGTGGGGACGGCGATGAAGACGACCTGCGCGTTATCGACTCCTTCCTTGATGCTGTCGGTAAACCGGAGTCGCTGCGCGGAAACATTGCGATGCACGATCTCTTCCAGGCCCGGCTCGTAAATCGGCACCTTGCCCTGGCGGAGCGATTCGACTTTGCGCGGGTCGTTATCGACGCAGATGACGTTGTGGCCGACGTCGGCGAAACAGGCGCCGGTCACCAGACCGACATAACCGGAACCAATGATTGAGAGATCCATGGAAACTTAAGATTGCTGATTATTTGAGGCTGGCTGGAAACCGGGAGGCTGCCAACAGCTTCCCCACCAGAGATCAAAAACCGGCAGTCAGCAATCCTTCGCTTACTGCGTCTGGTTGGTCCCGGCCGGATCGAAGTTCAGGTCGAGTCCAAATTTCGGGAAGGCCTTGAGGGTGAAAGTGAGGAGGACGCCGTACTCCTTCACCCCGCCGTTGTTGCGAATGATCGCGCCTAACGAACCGACCCAGCTTGTCAGGTCGCGGTAAACCGAATAGCGCTGTTGCTCGACGATGTTGGTGTTGGCTTCGTACTGTTCGAGGAAACCGACTCCCCAGTTGTCGTTGATTCGGTAGTAACCGCTGACCGTGAAGAGGCTGCTGTCGACGAAGTAAGGATTCCCGTTCAGGTAACGGTGCCCGAGAGTGAGCTGAGTGTTAGCCGTCGGTTTGAAGTTGATGCTGGTGTTGATCTCCTTGAAGCCCTGGTCCAAGAGCGGGAGCTGCGACTCGATGACGAGAGTCGCCCAAGGGACGGGAGTAAAGGAGAGTTTGTTGAAGACGTTCGAGTATTTCGTCTTGTCGAAAGGATTGTCGAAATTGACGTCGACGAATGTTTCGAGCTCGAGCCAGCTCACCGTCAGGTCGTCACGCCGAGTTTGGAGCCGATTGCGCACCCCGATGCGCGCGATCGACCAGTTATCGATCGCGTCGATCGCGGTGTATTCCGGGAAATCGATCGGGTTCAGTTTCGTCGAGGGCTGGATGCGATCGAATTGCTCGATCGTCGCGGGATCGACGTTCGGCGACGAGACCCAGGAAAAATTCGCGTATGGCTGAATGATGTGGCGCAGCCCGTCGAGTCCGAAGAACCGGCTCTGCACGTTGTCCCATTCGCGCGAGACCTTGAACGAGCTCTCGATCCCGGCATTGAAAATCGAGCGCCAGGCCGAGCCATCGTTCGTGCTCGGCACGCCGGTGACCGGATTGGGGAGCGGAAATTCCGGGTCGAAAGGATTCGTTAGGACGGACCCGAAAAGGCTCGGATCAAGCGTGCGTGTCTGGCTGTAGTAGGTCTCGCGAAAGCCAACCCGCGGCACGATGGAGAGGAACCCGAAGTAGGTATTGGGGTAGGTCAGTTGATGGAAAGAATCGATCCGGAACGCGTCGTAATCCTCAAAGACCGAGCCGGCTGGAAAGTTTCGTCGCAACTCGGCGGCGCTCGTTTCACCTTCGTAGAAAATCGGCCCGCCGAAAAGCCCGTTGCGCTTGATATCGAGCGCGATCTCCGGCAGGCGCTCGGTCGTTTCAAAGAAGGTGTTGAGGGCGAAACGTCCGTAGGCGGTCAGCGTATACCACGGACTGGTTTTCGTTAGGGCGACGACGTTGTCCGGCTCCGGGTTGATCCGGAACTCGGTGGGGAAAAAGTCCTGTAGAAGGAAGGCGTCGCTCAGTTTCGTGATGTCGACCGTCGCTTCGATATCATCCCGGAAATAGGTCCGGTCCTGAAGCGAAAGCCGGTATCGGCTCGTCGGGGTTCCCTGCCGCGGGAGCGAGGTGCGGTTCAGGTCCGGGTTCTGATCCTGCAGGAAATAGGAGCTGAACTTGGCCTTGCTCCGGTCGTCCTTTCCGTAATTAATCTCGGAATCGAACCCTAGCGCGACGCCGCGCCGGCTCCGGTAATCGAGTTTCACCGTGCTCGTGATTTTCTCCCCGATCGGGAAAGTGATCTGCCCGAGCAGGGAAGCTCCCCACGAACTCAGGTAGGCGGGCGCGATCGAGTAGCTGAACGTCCGGTCGAGCGATTGGTAAAGATACGGCCACCAGAAAACCGGCACCTGGCCGATATAAAAAGTCACGTTCTTGAAAATGACGCGATCGTTCTGGTAAATCCGCACGCTCTGGGCGTTGAGGTGGAAGTCCGGGTGCTCGGAATCGTCCGTCGTGAAGCTGCCGCTTTTGACCTTGTATTCCTCGTCCGAAGCGCTCGTCACCGTCCGGCCCGTCATGAGGTAGGGATAGGTGCCGGAGCGCATCTCGTGGGCGTTGATCGCCTTGGTGTCGAGATTGTAGGTCGCTTCTTCGCCGTTATAGAGCGAGGCGCCGCGATAGATGCGGACGTGGCCTTTGAGGTAAACGGTCCGCTTCGCCTGGTCGTATTGCGCGTAGTCGGAATAGATATCGGTGTCGCCGAAACGAATCGCGACATTGTCGCGCGCGGTCGCGATCCCGTCTTCATAGGTCGTCTGGCCGGTGGAATTAATCTCGATCGGGAGCGAGCCCGGGCCTTCCAAATCCTGCGCGATCGCAGGAGCGACTGCGAGCAGGAAAAGGAGCAGAAAAACCGGCTTACGCATCGCGGCGCCGAAGGTAATGGTGCGCGGATGCGGTTGCAAAGTGAAAAGCCGGGAGCGGAGTTTCCCAAAATTGCTGGAAAAAAAACTTCTCGGCGCCGGCCTTAGGCCGTTTGCGTCAAGGTGAGCGCGGCGACCTGCTGGTTCAGGCCGCAGGTCGTGACGACGGCGCGCTCCCACGCTTTCGCGTCTGGCTTCCGCGCGGTCGTTAGGCTTCGATCCGCCGGGGCGTGGAGGAGCGGCGGAAGTTCCTGCCGGCGCAAGGCCTGTGCGGCGCAAATCACCTGCCAGATCGCGCCCGCCGCCACGCTTTCCCCGAGCGCCGGCTTCGCCGTGTAAACGTTGGCCGCCGGGAAATGGTCTGCCGCCACGCTCCGTTCCGCTTCGTCGATAAAGGTTCCGTTCGCGCTTGCGATCCAGACGTCGGCGGCGGGCTCGTTAGGTATTTCTGTCGCGATCATCTCCAGTTGCCTAACGAGATCGTTTTGCCGGACGAAATTCCCGCCCGGATGGACGCGCTCGAGAACCACGTCGCCTTCCCGCGCGAGCAGGACCGCGCCCGCGCCTTCGCTCAGGATCATTCCGCGAGGCGGTTGCGCGAATGGCTCGATCGGCGGCGCGCTTCGCAGCAGGCGCCACTTGCGATAGGCGTCGCAGAGCAGCCAGTCGGCTTCCTCCGCGCCGACCACCAGACAGCGGTCGAGATCTTGGTT
>DASXYO010000133.1:0-9424 GCA_036502465.1 Chthoniobacterales bacterium | reverse complement strand
GACTGATCGCTACGTCAGCCGCGTCCGGCTTCATACGATGCTCGATCATGAATATTCGCTCCTGATCGAGCGGCTCGATCAAAAGATGGGCGACGAGCGCACCTTTTTCGTGTTTGCCGATACCGTTGCGGCCCGCAGTTTCAAACAGCGCAACGAGGCGCACGGCTGGCTTGGGATGCGTTTCCAATCGGAGACGCGGGGCGAGCCGAGTGAAATCATCATCCACGTGCGGATGCTGGACGAGGCGAACGTCGACCAGCAGGAAGCGCTCGGGATCATCGGGGTGAATCTGATTTACGGCGCGTTCTATTATCATCAGCCGGAGAAATTGATCTCCTCGCTGCACGAAAATCTGCCGCCGGAGAGGATCCAGGTGGACATGATCAAATTCTCCGGACCCGCCTACGCGGAGGTCGACAACCGGCTGATGAGCCTGCAACTGGTGAGCCAGGGCCTGACCGATGCGGTCATGTTCACGGCCGACGGCGAATCGGTGCAGCCGGCGGAAATTCTGCACAAGAAAGCGATCATCGTGGAACGCGGCAGTTTTCGTCCCGTCACATATGCGACGAACGACATGCTGGGAGGCGCGCGGCAAATTTTCCTGAATCAGCCGGAGGCGAAGGAGGAGGATCTCGTCGTCCTGATGGAAATGACGCTGGAAAATCTGCTTTCCGAAGGCCAGCTCAACCACGCCGATTTCCTTGCCCGGGTCGACGTTCTCGGCTCGTTAGGCCGGACGGTTTTGATTTCGAAGTTCGGCGAATATTATCGGCTCGCGAGCTATCTCTCCCGCTACACCAACCAGATGGTCGCGCTCGTCATGGGCGTGCCCAGCCTGCACGAAATCTTCGACGAGAAATACTATCTTAATCTGGAGGGCGGCATCCTCGAAGCGCTCGGCCGGATGTTCAAGAGCGGTCTCAAACTTTTCGTCTATCCGATTGAAGACGAAAAGACGGGAGAACTGCTGACCGCGAACCAGCTCCAGGTCCCGCCCAACCTGCATCACCTTTACCAATACCTGATCGAGAACGGGTTCATCCAGGAGATCACCCACTTCCATCGCGAGTATCTGAAAATTTTCCCGCCGGAAGTGCTGGCCAAGATGCGGATGGGCGATCCGGCTTGGGAAAGAATGGTGCCGCCGGAAGTCTCGGAGATAATCAAGGCGCGCGGCTTTTTCGGCTACAGGCGCTCCGACGCCGCCTGACCAAATGTGGGAGCGGCCTCTGCGCCGCGATCAGGGAAAATGCTGGATAAAGATCGCGGCGCTCCCACATTTTTTCCAAAAGCACTCCCCACTCGGCACGGTTTTCGCTTTATGAAGCGCAAGACCATGGCCAAGTCCTCCAATTCAGTAGTCGGCATCGACCTCGGCAAGCACGTTTTCAAGAGCGTCCTGCTGCAAAGAAAAGGCGATGATCGCTATGTCCTGACAAATTACGCCGCGCGGCCGGTCTCGGATACGATCACGACGGCCGACGACCTCGCGCAGCAAGTGAAACTCCTGCTCAAGGAAATGGGCGGCAGCGCCAAAAGCTGCGCCGTCGCCTCTTCCGATCCGGGCGCTCTTTTGCGGATCATCGAGCAGCCAACCACGCCGGTCGAACTGTTGCGCAGTGCGCTGCGCCTCAACGGTCTCGCGGTCCTCAACCAGGAGTGCAAAGATTTCGTTCTCGATTGCGCGCCGGTCTCATCCGTCGCCCTCGCCGGGGTGGCGCCGAATGGAGCCGCGGTCGAAAGCTCGTCGGGCAAAACCCGTTATCTCGTCGGCGGAATGCTCCGCCCCGCGGTCAAACAAATCTCCGACGCGATGAGCAAGACGAAAATGCCCGCCAACATTCTCCAGCTCGCGCCCATCTGTTCCTTTAACGCCTTCGAGTTTGCCTACCCAGAAGTCTTCGCCAACGAAGCCTTCCTGCTTCTCGACATGGGGCACGAGCAAAGCACCGTCCTGATCGGGAACAAAACCGAGCTCATGCTGGTGCGGAGCGTCGATTACGGCGGCAAACAATTCGGCGAAGCGCTCACCGCTGACGGCGCGGTCGACGCGAACAGCGCGCGCGTCCTCATGGAGCAGGGCGATGCTGGCATGGCGGAAACCTGCCGCAGCTCGCTTCTCACCCTGGCGACTGAAGTGCGCAACTCGATCGGATTCTTTGAAGGCCAGTGCGAAGAAAGCATTCACCGCATTTTTGTTTCCGGCGGGATGGCCCGCACCGAGATGATTTTGCAAATCCTAAGCGATGAACTGGGTCTGCCCTGCGAGATTTGGGACCCGCTCGAAACCTGCGAAGTGGCTCTGCCCCCGGCCAAACGCCAGTCTCTCTCGAGCGAGTTTGCCTCCCTCAATGTCGCGTGCGGCGCAGCCATCTCCTACCTCAAATCCGCCTAACGATGGCTCTTCAACTCAATCTTCTCCACGAGGAAATCAGCCAGGAACGGCAGCGCAAACGCGATCCGCTCAAGCTCGGCATCATGGGCCTGAGCGCCTTCGGCCTGCTCCTCTTTCTTTACTACGGCTGGAACGCCTACCAAACGATCCAGATCCGCAGCCAGCTCAACGCCGCCACCGCCGAGTGGCAAAAAGTCGAGCCGAAGGTAACCGCGGCGCAGAAGCGGGCGGCCGAGCTGCGCCAGATCATAGACAGCACCAAGGTGCTGGATGCCCTGATCGACGAGCGTTTTTACTGGGCCCCTTTCCTCGCCCAGGTCGCCCATTGCGTCGCTCCCAATGTGCAGGTGACCGGACTCGACGGGAACGTCATTGAAGGCGATGGCTCGATCGCGGTCACGATCGAGGGTCTGGCCGCCGCTCGCGAACCACGCGCCGCCGCCGAGGAATTTCGGCAGCTCCTGATGGAACAGCTGGAGAAGAATTACAAGGACGTCAAAGTCACTTTCCGGAACCTCGAAGACCTCGACACGATGGTAAACCTGAGCGGTCAACCCACCCCGAGCGCCCGCTTCGTCCTCAACATCACGCTTGATCCGAAATCCAACGACACGGCCAAGAAAGAAGAGCCGGAAAAGGCAGCCCGTAAGCGAAATGAAGCCGAAAAAATTTAACAAGGATCAGATTCAAAAGATCATCCTGAGCGTGCTCGGGTTTATCGGGCTGATTTATTGCTACTTCACCTTTTTCCTCGGACCTCTCGACAAGAGCCGCGCGACGATGAGCGCGAGCATCGCTGAGGTGCAGGCCAAGACGGCCTCTTCCAAGACCGAGATGAAAAAAACCGCCAACCTCGAGTTGCAGGCCAAGGAAGCGACCGGCCGCTACGAAGCGCTCAAAGCGACGACCGCCGATGGCGCCCCGATCGCCTGGTTCCCGCCTAAGATGCGCACCTTCTTCGGCGAACAGGGCATCGATAAAGTCACCGCGCGCCTCGAATCGAGCGCCGAATTCAAGCAGCCGGAACTCTCCGATTGGGTCAAGGACACCTGGGCGATCGAACTGCCGCAAAGCGAATACGCCGCTCTTGGCAATGCCATCGCTCAACTGGAAAATAGCGAGCCGCTCCTCGCCATTAATCACCTCGTGATCCATGCCGTGCCGGAAGAACCGCAGTACCAACAAGTCAGTCTCCTCGCGCAGACCGCGCTCTTTAAGAAATGAAAAATCTTCTGCCCGCTTTTTGCCTAACGAGTCTGGTGTTGCTGGGTACGGCCCGGGCCGAGAATTCAGTCCCCGCGATCGAACTCAAGCAGAAATCGACCTTCGACGCGGCCGAGGCGCGTGATCCCTTCTGGCCGATTGGCTGGAAAAAACCGGGTCCGAAAAGCTCAACTTCCTCCGCCGGGCCCGATCTTTCGCCGACTTCCTTTTCGCTCACCTCCGTCACCATGGGGGCCGGGACGCCTTTCGCCATCCTCAACGGGAAGATCATGCAGGAAGGACAGCAATTCGGACTACAGATCGGGAACCAGATTTATCAGGTCACACTCCGCTCCATCCAGGACGGTCAGGTGGTGCTCCTCTATCAGGACGCGGAAATCATTGTCCCGCTCCGTCGCAAGTAAGCCCGCCTCTTAGAGGCGGTAAAATTTGCGATAGCCGCGCGCGTTTTCCTCGAGCTTCTTGCGCAGAGCCTTCTGCGGGTCGGCCACCTCGCCACCGCCGAGGATTACCGAGAAGCACAGCTTTACCATCCCGACGAAATCTTCGATCGCGACAAACTCCGCCGCGATTTTGCCTTCCGGCGTGACGTTGTGATAATTCCCGAGCGCCAGACTCGCAGCCGCGCAGGTGTATCCGTAAAGCTGATAAGCCGTCGCTTCGCAGGTTCCGCCATCGAGCAGGCAACGCTGCACCGGAATTTTGTCCGCCTCCGCCGCGGCCAGCAAGCGCGCCGTCGCCGGACCGTCAAAGATCGAAGCCTTGTCTCCTACCCGCACGATCGGGCCCTTCCCAATCTCGGCCGTTCCGCGCGGGGTACTCGTTTCGAGCGAGAGAATCGTTAGGCTGCGCGGCAGGATTTCCGACTTCGCCAGTTTGATCGCGCCGACGAAGCCAACTTCCTCCGCCCGAGTGAAAAGGCCGACGCAGTGCGCGTTGGCGGCGCGTTCCTCTAGTTCGCGAAAGACGCAGATGATTTCCGCACAACCCATCAGGTCGTCACAGGCGCGGGAATGAATTTGTCCGTCGCAAATCTGGAAGGGCGGCAGGTCCCACATCTCGAAATCGCCGAAGGACTTCTTCTTCGGATCGCTCCGGAAGCGGGACGCGACCGAGCCGAGGAAACCCATTTCACCATCCTCGTCACGGACCCAGCCGGGATGATCCATGTGCGCCGCCAAGCCCCAGTCCGCGGCCCGTTTCCGTCCGCGTTGGTAATGCGCGATCACATTCCCAAAACCGTCCCGTTCGAAAGTGACATGCGGCATTTTCCCCAACTGCGCCTCGATCTCGTCCCGGACCGCATCCTCGTGAAACGGCGCGGTCGGCTGCTTCGTCAGCGCTTCCACGACCGCCAGCATTTCTTTTTTGCGCATCTTGCCTAACGATTAACCACCGGAAGCTGCGCCAGACTAACGAACTCGCTTTCGTGCAAAACGATCGGTTTCGTCCCGCGAACAAGCCGCCACCATTGCCACGCGCACCCCGTCACAATGGCGAGGACGAGAAGGAGGAACGCGAGCGCCACGAGCGCGTCGATTCGCCAGATGAGCGCCTGCCGCGCGAAATCCACATTCGTGGCCGCGGCCGTTATCCCCGCTTCCAGATTGTTCGCTCCGCTCAGGAAACCGATCCGCGGATCAGGCGAAAAGATCTTCAGATAACCGGCGGAAAACGTGACCACGATCATGAAAACGAGCGGGAGCAGAGTCGTCCAGACGTAGCGCGTCTTGCCCATCTTGATCAGGATAGTCGTTCCGAGACAGAGCGCGATCACGGAGAGAAGCTGATTCGCCAGGCCGAAGAGCGGCCAGAGGCTGTTGATTCCGCCTAACGGATCGATCACGCCCTGGTAAAGAAACCAACCCCACGCCGCCACCAGGAGGAGGCTGGCGAAAATATTCGCGCCCCATGATTTCGTGTCGCCTAACGGGCGCCAGACCTGGCCTAACAAATCCTGGAGAAGGAAGCGCCCCACCCGCGTCCCGGCGTCGAGCGTGGTGAGAATAAAAAGAGCCTCGAACATGATCGCGAAGTGATACCAGAGCGCGAGCGCGGTCCGGTTCGTCGTGATCCGCGAAAACATATGCGCCATCCCGACCGCGAACGTGGGCGCGCCGCCGGCGCGACCGAACATTGTGCTCTCGCCGAGGTCGCTCGCGAGCGCCTTCATTTCGCCTTCGCTCACCGGAAAACCTGCCGCCGAAACCTTCGCCACCACTTCGCTCGGCGCGCCTTTGGCATTGATCGCAAAATACTGGCCGGGCTGAAGGACGCTGGCGGCGATCAGCGCCATCAACGCGACCATCATCTCCGTCACCATCGCGCCGTAGCCGATCGAGCGGATCCGCGACTCGCTCTCGATCATTTTCGGCGTCGTGCCGGAAGCGATCAGCGAATGAAAACCGGAAACCGCGCCGCAGGCAATCGTGATACAGACAAAAGGGAAGACCGGGCCGGCAAAGACCAGGCCGGAGCCATCGATGAAACGGGTCAGCGCCGGCATCTGGAGCGTGGGATGAATGATAATGACGGCGAGGGCGAGCGCGGCGACCGTGCCGAGTTTCAGGAAAGTGCTGAGATAATCCCGCGGCGTGAGGAGCAGCCAGACCGGCAAAGCCGAGGCCGCGAAACCGTAAAACATCAGCGCCCAGGCGAGCGATTTTTGGTCGAAGCGGAACCAGCTTTCCAAAACTGGATAATGCGCCAGGAACTGGCCGCCCCAGACCGAAAAGACCAGGCCTAACAATCCGAAGATGGTGATCCACCCCACCCCGACCCGCCCGCTCCGCAAACCGATCCCCATGATGACGGCGATCGGAATGGTCATCGCGATCGTGAAAACTCCCCACGGACTTTTCGCCAACGCCTGCACCACTACGAGGGCCAGGACGGCGAGCAGAATGATCATGATCGCAAGAACGCTAACCAATGCGAGACCTCCGACCACGCTTCCGATCTCTTCCTTCACCATCTGACCGACCGTCTTGCCGCGTCGCCGGACCGAAGCGAAGAGGACAATCATGTCGTGCACGCCGCCGCCTAACGTCGCCCCGACGAGAATCCACAACGTGCCGGGCAGAAAACCAAACTGCGCCGCCAGGACCGGACCAACGAGCGGACCGGGACCCGCGATGGCTGCGAAGTGATGACCGAAAGCCATCCAGCGATTTGTCGGAACGAAATCCTTCCCATCATCGACCACGAGCGCGGGCGTGGCGCGTTCGTCATTCAGGACGAGCACTTTGGCCGCGAGCCATTTGCTGTAGAAGCGGTAACTGATCGCCGCCGCGCACAAACCGGCGGTCACGATCCAAAGCGCGTTGACCTGTTCGCCCCGGGAAAAAGCGAGCACCGCCACGGCGCTGGCGCCGAGCGAAGCCGCACTCAGCCAGAGAAAGAATTTCAGGATCCGAATCATTGCCGGCGAGCGACTATAGTGTGGCGACGACGAAGCAGGCAAGGTAGCGCAAGCTTCCAGTTTGCCGCGTAATGGAACCACGCAAGCTGGAAGCTCGCGCTACCCTAACGAGTCGGTCATTCTCTGGAGCTGTTCGAGTCGCTCCGCGAAGTCCTTTTCGCGCTGCCGATGCTCCGCCACGACCGCGGCAGGAGCGTTCGCGACAAAGTTCTCGTTCGCCAGTTTCTTCCGCACCGTTGTCAGTTCCATTTCTGCCTTCGCGATCTCCTTCCCGAGCCGGGCGCGTTCCGCTTCCAGGTCGATCAGGCCCTCGAGCGGCAGGTAAAGTTCGCCGAGTGGCGTGAGCGCGGTCGGCGTTCCCTTGGCCGGCTGGTATTTCGAGGGCACGTCGAGACGCTCCGCATTGAGCAGGATGCGCAGGACGGCCGCCTCTTCCGCCGGCAGAGGACTGGAGGCCTGGAGGACAAACACGACCCGCTTGTTCGAGGCGATATTGAAGTCGCGCCGCAAACGCCGGCCCGCGATGACCGCTTCGTATTTCGCGTTCGCGATCTGTTCGTCGTTAGGCGCGAGCCCGTAATGTTTCTTGAATTCGTCGTCCAGCGGCTGCGGCCAGTGCGCGAACTGAATCGTCTGCGCGCCCTGCGCGGCCGGCAGGTCGACATTGAAACCCAGCCCGTGCCAGAGCTCCTCCGTGATGAACGGCATGAAGGGATGAAACAAGCGCAGGGTGTGCCCGAGGATGAAATCGATCACGGCGAGAGTGTTTGCCTTCCGCGGGCTGGGCGGTTCGGCATCGGCGAACCCGAGCGCAGCCTTGCTCGCCTCGAGATACCAGTCGCAATATTCGCTCCAGAAAAACCGGTAAAGCGCCTGCGCCGCTTCGCTGAAATTGTATTCCTCGAGCGCCTGCGTGACCCCGCGGATCGCCGCGTCGAGCCGGAGCAGGATCCACTTGTCGTCGCTCGTGAGGAGCGCGGGATTGATCTCGCCCTCAGTCTCGCCGCCGTGCATCTCCCGGAAGCGCGTGGCGTTCCAAAGCTTGTTCGCGAAGTTCCGGCCTTCCTCGATCTGTTTCTCGTCGTAACGAATGTCCTGGCCGCTCGGCGCGATCCGCATCAGGCCGAAGCGCAATCCGTCCGCGCCGTATTTCCCGATCAGGTCGAGCGGATCGGGCGAATTGCCTAACGACTTGCTCATTTTCCGGCCCTGCCCGTCGCGGATCAAGCCGGTGAAGAAGACGTCCTGAAACGGAGCCTGCCCGGTGTACTCGAGCCCGGCCATGATCATGCGCGCGACCCAGAAAAAGATGATGTCGGGCGCGGTCACGAGATCGCTTGTCGGATAAAACTTCGCGCGGGTCGCGTCGTCCATCGTCTCAAAGGGCCAGAGCCAGCTCGAGAACCAGGTGTCGAGCACATCCGGATCCTGCGTCCAATTTTCCGGATCGGCCGGCGGCTCGAGGTCGACGTGAATTTCAGAAACGCCAGCGCCGCCCAGGGTAGCGCGAGCTTCCAGCTTGCGCGATTCGGCAGGCGGCAAGCTGGAAGCTTGCGCTACCCTGTACCAAACCGGGATGCGATGGCCCCACCAAAGCTGGCGGCTGATGCACCAGTCCTGAATGTTCTCCAGCCAGTGCTGGTAAACATTCTCCCAGCGCTCGGGACGGAAATGAATCGCGCTTTGCGGACCAACCGCAGCCCGCGCCTCCTCGACCCGCGGATATTTCAAAAACCATTGCTCGCTCAGGCGCGGCTCGATCGGGACGCCGGCGCGCTCGCTGAAGCCGACCGTGCTTTCATGCGGTTCTTCCTTCGCGAGCAGACCGCTCTCGGCCAGCATCTCGGCCGCCTTCTTGCGCGCGACGAAGCGGTCGAGCCCATCGAGCTCGGGAACGTTAGGGCAATTGATCGTGCCGTTCGGATGGAGAACATCGATCACCGGCAGGCCGTGGCGCTGCCCGATCTCGAAATCCACCTTGTCGTGCGCCGGCGTCACTTTCAGAACGCCCGTGCCGAATTCCGGATCGATCCCTTCATCGCCCACGATCGCCAACTCCGCCCGATCGAGCGGCCGCCAGACTTTCTTGCCTAACAACGACCGATAGCGCTCGTCATTCGGATGCACCGCGAGGGCAACATCGGCCATGATCGTCTCCGGCCGGGTGGTGGCGACTTCGATGTATTTCCCCGGCTCTTCGACCAACTCATAACGCACATAATAGAGCGCGCTCTTCTGCGGCGTCGGGATCACTTCCTCGTCCGAGAGTGCCGTGAGTGCGACCGGATCCCAGTTCACCATCCGCTTCCCGCGATAGATGAGCCCCTTCCGGTAGAGATCGACAAAGGTGCGCTGCACCGCGTGCGAATATCCCTCATCCA
>DASXYO010000132.1:0-1868 GCA_036502465.1 Chthoniobacterales bacterium | reverse complement strand
GTCATGTTCGCGAGCAGCGGCACTTGCACTTCCCTGGCGAAATCGCGGAACTCTTCTTTGGTTTGCAGCGCTTCCGGGAAAATCGCATCCGCGCCCGCGGCGACGTAGGCGTTGGCGCGCTGGACCGCGCCGTCGAAGTTTTCCATCGCGCGCGAATCGGTTCGCGCGATGACGAGAAAATCGCGATCGCGTTTCGCCGCCACCGCGGCGCGGATTTTCGCGGTCATTTCATCGGCCGAGACGAGGCGCTTGCCGGCAAGATGGCCACAACGCTTGGGAAATTCCTGGTCCTCGAGGTGGCAGCCCGCGAGTCCGGCGCGTTCCAATTCGTAAATCGTCCGCCCGACATTCTCGGCCCCGCCAAAGCCGGTATCCGCATCGACAATCGCCGGGATTTTCACCGCCTTGGCGATGAAGCCGGCGAGCGTGGCGACTTCATTCAGCGTGAGCAGTCCGACATCCGGCAAACCGGCGGTGCAATTCGCCAAACCAGCGCCGCTGATATAAACCGCATCGAATCCGGCCCGCTCCACCTGTCGCGCCATCGAGGCGTTGGGGACGCCCGGCATCGCGACGATGCCTTTGGCGACCAGTTCGCGAAGTCGCCCTGCTCTCGAAATTATTTCCGCCATCCGATATCCTAACTTGTGTCTGTCATCTTTCACCCTCGCGACGCAATTTCCGGGTAGCGCACGGGTCTCGCGTGCTGGCGAATGCGTCCCGCATTCGCGGACTTTTCGTTGCTCCGTCGATTAAAGGGGACCGTTTTAACTGCCGGAAAGTTCGTTGCCGCCGGACGCAGCGACCAGCACGCGAGACGCGTGCGCTCCCCGGAATCGCCTCCAGCGCGAAGTGGCTAGGCAGGCATCTTCGCGAGGGCCATGAGTTCGCCGGGATCCTTCGCCTCTTCCAGCTTCCAACCAGCGGCCACGATCTTCTTGGCGCCGGCTTCCCCGATTTCCGGAACGACGAGGGCGTTAAATTTTCCTTCGAGCTGTTGGTCGCTCACCGGGTTGAAGGCGTTGCCGAGCGGATAATCGACCCGCTTTGTCAGCACCTTGCCGTCCTTGAGGGTGACGTGGACGATGTTCGCGACCGCCTTCGCGTAGAGCGAGCTGAGTTCGTCGTTGCGCTGCACGGTCACGTTCTCAAGGAACTTCCAGATCGTAGGGTCGGTGAAACGTTCGGGCTGAAATTGTTTCTCGGTCACTTCGCCGTCGATCAACGCGATCGCGGTGATGTAGGGCAGGCTGTGGTCGGCCGTTTCGCGCGTTTCCGGTTTCCATTTCTCCGGCTCGCTCCCGATGATGTCGACCGAGGCGTCATGGCTCTCGATCCGGACCGATTGAATCTTGGCGGGGTCGCCGATTTCCTTGCGCAGGAAAAGTGCAGCCTCGATCGCGCTCTGGCTGTGATATTCCGCGGGCCAATACTTGATGCTCGTCTTCAAGATCATGGAAGCTGGGCCATTTCCCTCCATCGCTTCCTTCGTCTTGTCGAAAACTTCGCCGACGTCACCTAACGACACCCCAAGTTCTTTCTCGAAACCCATCTGTCCTTCAAAAATCGGCGCCGGACCGGTCATGCCGGCGCGCGCGAGGAGCGCGGCGTAGACTCCGGAACGGGCAGCATTGGCAAAAGCCACGCCTTTCCAATGCGAGAGCTCGCCCACCCGTGCCTGGCGGAAAGCCGCACAGTTCACGCCCGCGATGTTGACTGCGTGGCGCGTCTTCTCCGGGTCGAGTTTCATCAACTTCGCGGCCGCCAGCGCGGTCGAGAACGCCCCGTAAGTCGGATGATCCCACCCGCGCGCGCGAATGCTGGCCGCGTCGCAGAAGCGGCATTGCACTTCGTAGGCGAGCGCGATC
>DASXYO010000131.1:0-12759 GCA_036502465.1 Chthoniobacterales bacterium | reverse complement strand
CGCATCCAGGCGCTCGACGACACCCTGCCGATTGTCGTCATGACGGCCTGGGCCACGGTCGACCTGGCGGTCAAGGCGATGAAGCTCGGGGCGCGGGATTTCGTCACCAAGCCATGGGATAACGACCGCGTCCTGACGATCGTCCGCACCCAGATCGCGCTCGGGAACGCCATCCGCAAAAGCCAGCAACTGGAGGCCAAGAACGAACTCCTGCGCGGCAAGATGCCGAACATCATCTCCGATTCGCCGCGCATGCGTCCGGTGATCGAGCTCGTTAGCCGCGTCGCGCCTTCCGACGCGAATGTCTTGATCACCGGTGAGAACGGGACGGGCAAGGGGTTGATCGCGCAGGCGCTGCACTCGCTCTCGAATCGCGCGAGCAAGATCATGATCACGGTCAACATGGGCGGGCTCTCCGAGGGTGTCTTCGAGAGTGAGCTGTTCGGTCACGTAAAGGGGGCGTTCACCGACGCCAAGACCGATCGCGCGGGACGCTTCGAGCTGGCCGATGAAAGCACGCTCTTCCTCGACGAGATCGCCAACCTGCCGCTCAGTCAGCAGGCCAAGCTGCTCCGCGTGATCGAGACGGGAGAGTTCGAGCGGGTCGGTTCTTCCCGGACGTTGCACGCCAACGTGCGGATTGTTTCCGCGACCAACTCCAATCTCACCGACGAGGTCGCGGCCGGTCGCTTCCGGCAGGATTTGCTCTTTCGCCTGAACACGATCGAGATCGCACTCCCGCCCTTGCGCGAGCGCCGGGAGGATATCGCGCCGCTGGCCGCGCATTTCCTGCGGCAACATGCCGAGCGTTATCGGAAAAAGCTCACCGGGTTCGAGCCGGCCGCGCACGAAGCGCTCATGCGCCACGAGTGGCCCGGCAACGTCCGGGAACTGGATCACGTCATCGAGCGGTCCGTCCTCATGTCGCAAGGTGCGCAGATCAGGCGGAACGATCTCGGCCTAACGAGCGGCGGAGACGGCTCGCCACGCCTCGAGGAGATGAGCCTCGAGGAAGTCGAGGCTTTCCTGATCAAGAAAGCGCTCGCCCGCCACGACGGCAACGCGCGCAAGGCCGCCGAGTCGTTAGGCCTGAGCCGCAGCGCTTTTTACCGCCGCCTCCAGCACTATGGCCTGTAACGGTATCTGACCGCGGAGTCCGGGTCGAGGAAACACGTGGCCAGCCAGGCAGCTCTAAAATCGGACGCTAAGAATCAGAAACTGCGTCGTCGGCACCGCACCTCGCACGAAAATCGAATCACCTGGCTGACCCTGGGCGCGGCCGGGCCGGCGATCGCGATCGCTCTCTCCCTGCTCTGGTTCGGAGACTTCAGCACCAAGCTTTGCTGGACTTTGACGCTCATCATCGGCGGGTGCGCGCTCGCCTTTCTCGCCAGCACGCGGGAGCACATCGTGCGGCCGCTGCAGACGATGAGCAACCTGCTGGCCGCACTGCGGGAAGGCGATTACTCCATTCGCGCCCGCGGCGCCCGCCCCGACGACGCGCTCGGCGAGGTCTTGCTCGAGATTAATCAGCTCGGCGAAACGTTGCGCGTGCAGCGGCTGGGGGCCTTTGAAGCGACGGCGCTTCTCCGCACCATCATGGCCGAGATCGACGTTGCGGTTTTCACCTTCGACCCCGATCGCCGTCTGCGCCTCGTCAACCGCGCCGGCGAGAATTTGCTCCGCCAACCGATCGATAAACTTCTCGGCCGCCGCGCGAGCGATCTCGGTCTCGCCGTCTGCCTCGACGCTAACGAAGACGCGCCGCTCAACCTCACCTTCCCCGGCGCGACCGGCCGCTGGGGCGTGCGGAAAAGCAATTTCCGCGAACGCGGCCTGCCCCACGAACTGCTCGTCATGACCGATCTCAGCCGCACCCTGCGCGAGGAAGAGCGGACCGCCTGGCAGCGACTCGTTAGGGTGCTCGGCCATGAAATGAACAACTCGCTCGCCCCGATCAAGTCGATCGCGGGCAGCCTCGCGCAGTTGCTGCGACGCGATCCGCCGCCTGACGATTGGCGCGACGACGCGCACAGCGGATTGAACGTGATCGCGGCCCGGGCCGAATCGCTCAGCCGTTTCATGCAGGCCTATGCGCGCCTCGCCCGTCTCCCGCCACCGCAAAAGGAACCGATCAACATCGGCGAACTCGTTAGGCGCGTGGTCGACCTCGAAACCCGGCTGCCCGTTCGGCTGGCCGAGGGCGGAGTCATCACGATCCCGGCCGATTCGGCGCAGATCGAGCAACTCCTCATCAACATTCTGCACAACGCGGTCGACGCCGCGCTCGAGACGGGCGGAAAAGTCACCGCCGGCTGGCGCGAACGGGGCGATTGCGCGGAAGTTTTCGTCCGCGACGAAGGCCCGGGGATCATGAATCCGGGCAACCTTTTTGTCCCATTCTTCACGACCAAGCCGGGCGGGTCCGGGATCGGCCTCACCCTCAGCCGGCAGATCGCGGAAGCCCACAATGGTTCGCTCACGCTCGCGAATCGAACTGATCGTACCGGCAGCGAAGCTCTCCTTCGCCTGCCTCGTTAGGCACGAACGATCTGCGTCCCGCAATCGGGACAGTGCAATCCCAGCGTCGAGGCAAGCGCCGTGCCGTCCGAAAAATGGTGAATGTCATACATTGTTGCTTTGCAACGGTTTATAAAAAGAAAAATCGGTTGGCACGGCCATTGCAATAGGGTGCGGCGCATCAGGAAAAAATTCCTGAATCCAAACGCGAGAGCGAACGCATCTCACCAGTAACAAGAAAGCCAATATGAAAACCACACCTCAAATCCAAGACCTCAATCAGCGGGCCGAATCGAATCCGCGCGCTGAGCGCTCCGGTTCGAGCTTCCCGCAAATCAGCCACGGCTACCAAAGCGTGCGGCTAACCGGCAGTTGCGGGACTCCGATCAAATTTCACCCGCCGGCCTTCTGCGAAATCAGCAACGAGTATTTCGCCGGCGAAGCTAACCGCGGTTCTCTGGTCGACGCTGGCGTTTTCGCCGCGCTCATCCTGCCCGCGCTCTTCGCGATTGTGAACGGCTGCCAGGCCATCGCGACTCTCATTCACACCGCGGGCGTGCTTTAAGCCCGCGCTTAGATCATCATCGTGCAAAGAAGCTTCGAAGTAATCGGCGGCGGCACCGAGCCCGCCCGTGCTCCGGGCTTCACACCCGTCACTTCGTCCATGGATGTCCCGCGCCCTGATGTCGCCCGCAAGAAAAAGAAACGGCGGTTGATCATCGGGGGCGCGTCCGTCCTCGGCCTCATCCTCATCACGGTCGCGATCTCGCGCTTGAAACCGGCGGCGGTCAGCGTCGATCGCGCCGCCGTCTGGGTCGATACCGTGAAGCGCGGCCCGATGCTCCGCCAGGTGCGCGGCCTCGGCACGCTGGTTCCGGAAGACATCCGCTGGATCGCTACCAACAAAGAGGGCCGGGTGGAAAAGATTATCGTCAGGCCGGGCGCGAAAGTGGAGCCCGACACGGTCATCCTCGAACTTTCCAGTCCTGACCTCGAACAGGCGGCGCTCGACGCGAAGTCGCAGGCCACGACCGCGGAAGCGGAACTGACCACCCTGCGCGCCACTTTGCAGCGCGAACTCCTTAACCAGGAATCGTCCACCGCCCAGGTCCACTCGGAATATCAGCAGGCGAAAATGGAAGCTGAGACGAATGAGAACCTGAAGAAAAACGGGCTCATCGCCGATCTTGCCTACAAGACCTCGATCATCAAGCGCGACGAACTCCAGAACCGCGACCAGATCGAGCAGAAACGACTTGAGTTCGCCCGCGATTCGATCGACCCGCAACTGGCCGCCAAACAAGCCACGGTCGATCAACTCCAGGCCGCCGCGAAATTGAAAGCGCGCGACGTCGACGCGCTCCACGTCAAAGCCGGCATGACCGGCGTGTTACAACAGCTGCCCGTCGAAGTCGGCCAACGCGTGATCGCTGGCACGAATCTCGCCCGCGTCGCTGATCCGAAGAAATTAAAGGCGCAAATCAAGATCGCTGAGACCCAGGCAAAGGATATCCAGATCAACCAACCCGCCTCGATCGACACCCGCAATGGCATCGTGGCCGGTCACGTCATCCGGGTCGATCCCGCGGTCGAACAAGGCACCGTCACCGTCGATGTCGCCCTCGATGGCGCGCTCCCGAAAGGTGCGCGCCCCGACCTCAGCGTGGACGGAACGATTGAGCTCGAGCGCCTCGACAATGTTCTCTTTGTCGGACGCCCGGCCTTTGCGCAGGACGGAGCGACGGTCGGCGTCTTTAAACTAACCGGGAACGGCGAAGCCGTGCGCACGCCAGTGCATTTCGGCCGCAGCTCGGTCAACACCATCGAAATCCTGAGCGGCCTGAACGCCGGCGACCAGGTCATCCTGTCCGATACCAGCGCCTACGATTCGCACGACCGCATTCGCTTGAACTGATCTCCATCACCTCAACCACACCTACACATGACTAACGGCAACCACACACTGATTCACCTCGACGGCGTCACGAAAGTTTTCCTGACCGATGAAGTCGAAACGCACGCGCTCTCGGGCATCCACCTCGATATCCGGAGCGGCGAATACGTCTCCATCGCCGGCCCGTCCGGTTGCGGAAAATCGACGCTCCTTTCCATTCTCGGCCTGCTCGATACGCCGTCGGACGGCAGCTACTCGCTCAAGGGCGGCGAGGTCGCGAACCTCTCCTTCCCGGAGCGGGCCCGGATTCGGAATCGCGAGATCGGTTTCATCTTCCAGAGCTTCAACCTCATCGGCGACCTGACCGTTTACGAGAACGTCGAGCTGCCTCTGACCTATCGCGGCATGGGCGCGAGCGAGCGCAAAACGTTCGTGAACGAAGCGCTGGAGCGCGTCGGCATGGCGCATCGGGCCAAACATCTTCCGAGCCAACTCTCCGGCGGCCAGCAACAACGTGTCGCCGTCGCGCGCGCCCTCGCCGGCAAACCGGCCATCCTCCTGGCCGACGAACCGACCGGTAATCTCGATTCGCGGAATGGCGAAGCGGTCATGGATCTGCTCAAGGAATTACACGCCGGCGGCGCGACCATCTGCATGGTGACGCACGACCAGCGTTTCGCGCAGCACGCGGATCGCACGATTCATTTGTTCGACGGCCGGGTCGTCGAGGACAAAATCGCCGCCTAACGAGGGTGTAGAGTCCATGCGCAGGAACGATCTCAACGACGGATCGATCAAGACGCTCCTCATCCTCGCGCTTCTCGCCGCCAACATCGTGCTCGCCTTTCCTCCGGGACGGCCGAGCGCCTCGTCCCCTTCCGGCGAAGCGCCCGTTGTTTCGCCGAAGACTCGCCTCACCAGCGTCACGGAAATGCAGGGAAAGCTTTGGGCGGATCTGCCCGGAACGGCGCGCGAGTCGCGGACGATTCCCTATTCTCTGCAGCCCTACCGATAGAACAAAATCATGCTCCAGGAAATTCGCCACGCTCTCCGGCTCCTCGTTAAGAATCCGCTCTTCACTCTCGTCGGCGTGTTGACCCTCGCTCTCGGGATCGGCGCGACGACAGCCGTTTTCACTCTCGTTAACGCCCTCCTCATCAAGCCGATGCCCTACGAGGATCCGGCGCAAATCGTCCTCCTCTTCGAACATTTCCGCGACCAGCATCTCGACACCATCCCGGTCTCACCGCCGGAGTTTCTCGAATACAAAACGCTCAAGAGTTTCGACAAGCTCGCCGCCTTCGACACCACGACCTTCAATCTTTCCGAAGGTGAACCCCCGGAGCGCATCTTCGGCGCGACAGTTTCGGCCGATCTGTTTCCATTGTTAGGCGTGCAGCCCGTCCGCGGCCGCACTTTTCGGCCGGAAGAATGCGCCGTCGGACGCGATGACGTCATCGTGATCAGCGAGCGGCTTTGGCGGCGGAAGTTCGATCGCGATCCGCGTGTCCTCGGGAGCAAAATCATGGCCGATGGCCGCGCCTTCACCGTGGTCGGCATCATGCCGGCAAGCTTCGAGTTTCCCCTCCCGCTTTTTAACGTGACCGGCGCCCAGTTCGGCGAGCAGGCGGATATTTGGCAGCCGCTCGGCTTCAAGGATGCCGAATTGAAACGGCGCGGCTCGCGCAGTTACGGGGTCATCGGTCGTCTCGCGCCCGGCGTTTCGGCGCAACAGGCTCAAGCCGAGCTCGACACGGTCGTTAGGGGAATGCGCACCCGGTTTAAAGACAATTATCCGCAGAGCGACAGCTTTGGCGCGACTCTTTACCCGCTTAAGGAGCAGGTCGTGGGCGGGATGAAGCCGCTCCTTCTCATCCTCTCCGGTGCCGTCGCGCTCGTTCTCCTTATCGCCTGCGCCAATCTCGCCACCATGCTCCTGGCCCGCGCCACCGCCCGCCAGCGCGAGATGGCGATTCGGGTTGCCGTCGGAGCGAGCCGCGCTCGTCTCTTGCGTCAGGCCCTGACGGAAAGCGTCGGTCTCGCCATTTTCGGCGGAGCGGTCGGAATCCTCCTCGCCATCTGGGCGATCGATCTCGTGAAATCGATCGGCACCCAGACAATCCCGCGGCTCAGCGAAGTTCACATCGACCTCACCGTTCTCCTCGTCACGCTCGCGATTGCGATCGGCACCGGCCTGCTCTTCGGACTCGTTCCGGGTCTTGCCAGTGGCCGGCCTGACCTGACCGAAGCGCTCAAGGAAGGCGGCCGCGGTTCCACCTCCAGTCGGCGCCACAACCGGCTGCGAAACGCGCTGGTCATCGCCGAGGTCGCTCTCGCCCTCGTCCTTCTCACCGGAGCCGGATTGCTCCTTAAGAGTTTCGTTAGGCTGCAAAATGTGAACGCGGGTTTCAACGCCCAGCACGTTCTCACCGCCGAGATTTCGCTCCCCGCACTGCGCTATCCCGACAAAACCGCGCAGGCCAACTTCTTCGCCGAGCTCGATCGACGCGTTGCTGCCCTGCCGGGTGTCACGCACGCCGGCCTAACGATCATTCTCCCGATGAGCGGAGTGAACAGCGACTCTTCCTTCATGATCGATGGCCGTCCGGTTGACGATGCGCATCCGGGCCCGGATGAAGAGATCCGGCTCATTTCGCCGGACTATTTCCGGACCCTGGAAATTCCCCTCGTCAAAGGCCGCTTCTTCACCGCGGCGGACAAACTGGACGCTGCGCCCGCCGTGATTATCAACCGCGCTCTAGCGCAACGCTATTGGCCCAACGAGGACGCCCTCGGCAAACGGATGCAATTGCCGACTCGGGAAGGCCCGGTCTGGGCGACGATCGTCGGGATTGTCGGCGACATGCATCATCGCGGACTGGATCAGCCAGTGAAGCCAGAGTTTTACGTCCCGCTCGCGCAAGGTCCCTATCCTGCGGTCATTCTCGTCGTTAAAAGCTCGCAGGACGCGAACAGCCTAACGAGCGCGCTCCGCAGCACGGTGCAGACGATCGATCCCAGCCTGCCGATCGCGCATGTGCGCACGCTTGAGCAGGTGATCGCCGATTCGGTTGCGCCACGCCGCCTCTCCGTTGTTCTGCTGGCGGTTTTCGCCGGTGTCGCGCTCGTCCTCGCATCGGTCGGAATTTACGGCGTGATGTCGTTCCTCGTCGTGCAACGAACGCACGAAATTGGAGTGCGGATGGCTCTCGGCGCGCAACGTTTCGACGTGTTCCGGCTGGTTCTCGCGCATGCTGGGGCGCTCATCGGCACGGGGACAATTCTCGGCCTCGTCGTGGCGCTCGCCTCGACTTCCGTCCTGCACTCGGTGCTCTACGATGTCAGCGCGCTCGATTTGCCGACCTTCATTTTCGTCACTTTCACGCTCGCCGTCGTCGCTTTCCTCGCGAGCTACATCCCGGCCCGCCGCGCCACCCGCGCGGATCCGATGATTGCCTTGGGGAGAGGCTGAACATGACAACACCTCCACTCATTCGGCTCAATCACATCGAACGCTCCTATCCGTTAGGCAAACAGCAGTTCTTCTTCGTCCTGCGCGATATCAACCTGGTGGTGCAAGAGGGGGATTTCGTCTCCGTGATGGGACCTTCCGGGGCGGGAAAATCGACACTCCTGCATTTGTTAGGCATGCACGACTTCGGCTGGACGGGCGAATACTACCTCGACGAAACCGCTGTCCATCGCCTCAAACCGAAAGAGCGGACGACCCTCCGTAACGAGCAGATCGGTTTCGTTTTCCAGAACTACAACCTGCTCGACGACCTGACGGTTTACGAGAATCTCGATATTCCGCTCAGCTATCGGCGTTACAGCAAATCGGAGCGGACTGCGCTCGTCGCCGACACCCTCGATCGCTTTTCGATTGTCGGGAAAAAAGATCTCTATCCGCGTCAGCTCTCCGGCGGACAGCAGCAGCTCGTCAGCATCGCACGCGCGATTATCGCCAAGCCGAAACTCATTCTGGCCGATGAGCCGACCGGCAACCTCCATTCCAGCCAGGCGGAGGAAATCATGCAGCTTTTCAAAAGGCTCAACTCCGAAGGCACGACCATTATCCAAGTCACGCATTCGGAAACCAATGCCACCTACGGCAATCGCACCATCCAGCTGCGCGACGGCTGGATCGTCGACGGCAACCAAGGGAAAGCGCCATGATTCTGGAATCGTTTCGGCAGGACGTCCGCGTCGGGCTCCGGGTCCTTTTAAAAGACAAAGTCTTTTGTCTTCTCGCCACCCTGGTTCTCACGCTCGGCATCGGCGGCGCGATGACGCAGTTCACGGTCGTCAATGCCATCGTGCTCCGCGGGTTTTCGTTTTCGCATCCGGAGCAGTTGGTCAGCGTCGGGTTGATCGATCCGAAGGCGAGCGATCAAAACAACAACTTCGGCAATGGCAACATTCCGTCCGCACAGGATTACGAGGACATCAAGGCGGCGCAGCATTCCTTCGCCATGATGGCGGGCTATCTCAGCGGCTCCACCATCAACCTGACCTACCAAAAAAATCCGCAGCGCTATACCGGCGCGTATGTCACCGACGACATGTTCAAAATCCTTGGCGTCTCGCCCGTGCTGGGGCGCGATTTCAACGCAGAGGATAACAAGCCAGGCACGCCGAAGACCGCGATTCTTGGCGACGAAATCTGGCGCCGCGACTTCAATGCCGACCCGAAGATCGTCGGACAGAACGTCACCATAAATGGCAAAGCGGCCACCATCATCGGCGTCATGCCGGCGGGCTTTAAGTTCCCGGTTTCCGAGGAACTTTGGACGCCGCTTTACAACGAGTGGCCGCTCACCCCGCGCGGTGAGCTTTTCCTCGGCGCCAATAATCGCGCGCCGGCCGTGATGGGCCGGCTCAAACCGGGCGTCACGCTCGACCAGGCAAACGCGGAGATGATCACGATCGCGCGCAACATGGCGGCGGACAATCCGAAGACGAATCAGAATTTCACCTCGGCCAGCGTGCTGCCGCTGATCAACGCCTTCACCGGCGTGCAACTGCGCCAGATCGTCTGGGCGATGCTCGGCGCCGTCATTCTCGTGTTGCTCATCGCCTGCGTGAACGTGATGAACATGCAGTTCGGCCGCGCCGCCTTGCGCGCGAAAGAACTGGCGATTCGCGGTGCGCTCGGCGCGACGCGCGGGCGTCTCGTTAGGCAGATGCTGACCGAGAGCCTGGTCGTCGCCTTCTTCGGCGCGATCGGCGGATCTCTCCTCGCCTACTGGGGCGTCGACATGTTCGATAAAGTGGTTCAGGCCGCCCCCTTCCCGCCCCCCTACTGGTGGCGCTTCACGATCGACGGGCGCGTCCTTCTCTTCACCCTCGCGATCACCCTGGTCGCGACCGTCGTCTCCGGTTTGCTTCCGGCATTTCTCAGCTCCCGCGGCAACCCGGCGGAGGTGATGAAGGAAGGCGGGCGCGGGAACAGCAGCCGGCTCGTCAACGTCATCACCCGCGCGCTGGTCGTCGGCCAGATCGCGCTGACCGCCGCGCTCCTGATCGCCGCCGCTTTACAGATCAAATCGATCCGCAACCAGACGAAACTCGATTACGGCTACGATGAGAATGGCCTCTACGCCGCTCGCCTCGCGTTGATGGAAGGCACTTATCCGAGCGAAGATTCGCGTCGCCAATTTTTCACCCATGCCGTCCGCGCCCTGCGCGCCAATCCACAGTTCGAGGCCGCGGCCATGACCGATCGTTTTCGCATGACCTTCGCCGCGGGCGGCCAATATGAGGTCGATGGCCAAAGTTATCAGACCGATCGCGATCGGCCGCGGGGAAATTTCGAGTCCGTCTCCGATGGCTACTTCACCACGCTCGGCTTGAAGGTTCTGGAAGGGCGCGATTTCGCGATCGACGACTCCGACTCGAAGCAGCCGGTCGCAATCGTGAATGCAAGCTTCGCCCGCAAACATTGGGGCCAGGAGAGCGCGCTCGGTCATCGCGTGCGCATCTTCAATCCCGGCAAGGAACAACCATGGCGCACGATCGTCGGCGTCGTGCCCGACACTCTGATGCAGGGCCCGCTCGATCAGCAAACGGAGCCGGGCGGCTTCTACATGCCGCTCCTCGGCGCATCGCCCGCCACGCAGTTTGCGACCGTCGTCGTTAGGCCACGTGCCGGGGTCCGCGCCGACACGCTTGGACCGGTTCTGAGCAAGGCGGTGACTGAACTCGATTCCAATCTGCCGATCTATTTTCCCGGCACGCCCGCGCAGTTTCACAACGACATCCTCTCCGGCAGTCGAGTCATCGCGACGCTCTTCACGATCTTCGGCGTCGTCGCGTTCATCCTGGCCGGGGTGGGCCTTTACGGAGTGATGAGCTTCTCAGTCACGCAACGCACGCAGGAGTTCGGCATTCGGATGGCGCTGGGCGCGGATGCGATTCGCATTTTGCGCATGGTGATGACCCAGGGAGCCTGGCAACTCGCGATCGGGCTGATCCTCGGCGCCGGTGGCGTCGCGTTGCTCCTCGGCGTGGTCGCCGCGGCGGCGCTCAAGAATATTCTCTTCAAGGTCAATCCGCTCGACCCGACGATCTATTTTGCCGTCGCCGGGTTGCTCACCTTCGTCGCCGCCTTGTCCTGTTTCCTGCCCGCGCGCCGCGCCACCCGCGTCGATCCCATGGTCGCTCTCCGCTACGAATGACTTCATTTATGAAAACACTACCTGCAACCCTGATACTCGTTAGTCTCATTACCGTCACCGCGTTCGCGGCGAGCGAGGAAAATATTCACGAAACCCGTCCCGCCAAAGCCGGTGGCACCCTCGTGGTCGATGTCGACTTTGGCTCGATCGACGTCACACCCGGCGACAGCGACAACGTCGTGATCGACGCCCATCGCAAGATCGAAGCTTCTTCCAAGGAAAAGGAGCAGAAATATTTCGCGGAAGTGCCAATCAGGATCACGACCGAAAGCGACAAGGTCATCGTGCGCGCCGTCCGGCAGCATGAATCGTTAGGCAGACAATTCTGGCACCTGATGGGGCACACTCGCACGGAAGGGCATTACGCCATCAAAGTACCGGCTAATTTCAACGTCGATCTCGATACTTCCGGCGGCGAGATCTCCGCCAATGGTCTAACCGGTGAAGTCAAGGCTGATACGAGCGGCGGCGACCTGAACTTCGGACAGATCCACGGCGACATTCACGCCGACACCAGCGGCGGCGATATCACGGCCAAGAATTGCGACGGCGTGACCAATCTCGACACGAGCGGCGGCCGGATCGAAGTCACCGGCGGTCGCGGGAAACTGGATGTCGATACTTCGGGCGGCAACGTCACGGTCCTGAATCGCGTCGGCGACACAAAGGTCGAGAGCAGCGGCGGCAAGCTGCGGCTTGGCAACATCAGCGGAAAACTGCATGCGGAAACTTCCGGCGGCTCCGTTTCCGCCATCCTGCCTTCGCCGGTGGCCGGCGACGTGCGCCTCGAAACCTCCGGTGGAAGCATCACCGTGCTCACGCCGCGGAATGCGGCCCTAACGATCGACGCAGAAACGAGCGCCGGCCGGGTGCGGAGCGATCTGCCAATCTCGAAAAGCAGCTCCGACAGCGATTCGCTCAAAGGGACGTTGAACGGCGGAGGCACGCGACTCGTTCTGCGGAGCAGCGCGGGCTCGATCGACATCGTCTCCGCGGACAAGGAAACCGCGCAACAATAGAATTCGCCTAACGAACAATGTTCGCGGATCTTCGTTATGCGCTGCGCCCGCTGGCCGGGAATCTGGGTTTCGCGGGCGTCGCCATCCTGACTCTTGCGCTCGGGATCGGCGCCTGCACCGCCATCTTCTCCGTCGTCAACGGCGTCCTCCTCCGCCCGCTCGATTTTCCGCAGCCGGATCGGATCATCGTGATCCAGGAGACAAACCTGCCGCAATTTCCCGAGTTCGCTGTTTCGCCACCGGATTATCTCGACTGGGTCAAGCAAACCAAGTCCTGGCAGCATCTGGCGGCTTACAGCGGCGCGCAGGTCAACCTGACCGGAGAAGGCGAGCCGCAACGACTCATCGGCGTCAAGGCGACAGCGCACTACTTCGATGTCTATGGAATCAAGCCGGTCCTCGGGCGCACGTTTGTGCCGGAGGAAGACGCGCCGGGCAAAGACCACGTGGTCGTTCTGAGAAACGCGTTTTGGCAGCGCGTCTTTGGCGGCGAGAAGAAAACAGTTGGGCGCACGATTGAACTCAACGGCGAGCCCTGCATCGTCATCGGCGTCGCGCCGCCGCACTTTAGCGAAGCGAGCAAGGTCGACACTTGGGTTCCAATGGCATTCAAGCCGGATGAAACCGCCGCCGCCGCCAGGGGCGCGCA
>DASXYO010000130.1:0-16975 GCA_036502465.1 Chthoniobacterales bacterium | reverse complement strand
ATTTGGCCTAACGACGCCACGAGCGCCTCAAGCGAACCCTGCGCGTCGCATTTCAAAACGAGACGCAAAACTTTTTTGCCGTCGGCTGCTTCGAGCAGGCTCTCGAGAGTAGCACGCTGGGGCACGCTTAACTTCTCGGTGCGTCGGGCGGCGAGTCGTTCCTCGCTCAAAACCTTGGCTGATTTTTCCGATTCCATGACGAGGAACTCGTCGCCGGCATTCGGCAATCCGGTAAAACCAAGAACCTTCACGGGAGTCGAGGGGCCGGCCGACTTAAGCGGCTTGCCGCGATCGTCAACGAGCGACTTCACTTTGCCGCCGTAATCGCCGCAGATGAACGGTTCGCCCACTTTGAGCGTGCCCATCTGGACAATCACCGTGGCCGTTGGTCCGCGCCCGGCTTCGACCTGCGCTTCGATCACAGTGCCGCGCGGGGTCGCGGTCGGAGAAGCTTTCAACTCCATCACTTCCGCCTGCACGACCATGTTCTCGAGCAGTTCGTCGATCCCTGTGCCCTTGGTCGCGGAGACGGGCACGACGATCGTTTCACCGCCCCAATCTTCGGGGGTAAGATCGTGTTCCTGGAGCTGTTGTTTGACGCGATCGAGGTTCGCCGATGGCAAATCGATCTTGTTCACCGCGACCATGATTTTCACATGCGACGCGGCCTTGGCGTGATTGATCGCCTCGATCGTTTGCGGCATGAGTCCGTCGTCGGCCGCAACGACCAGGACTACGATGTCGGTTACGTTTGCGCCGCGGGCGCGCATGGCGGTAAAGGCCGCGTGGCCGGGCGTGTCGAGGAAAGTGATTTTGGTGCCTTTGTAATCGACCGAGTAAGCGCCGATGTGCTGGGTAATGCCGCCGGCTTCACCCGCTGCGACGCGCGTCTTGCGGATCGCGTCCATGAGCGAAGTCTTGCCGTGGTCGACGTGCCCCATGAACGTGATGATCGGCGCGCGAAGCTTGAGCTCTTCTTCCTTCTCGATGACGGGCGGAGGAGGCGCGACGACCGTCTCCACGACCTTGTGGACACCGCCGCCTTTTTCGCGGCGTTCCATTTCGAAAGCGAAACCGTGCTTCTCGCAAATCTTGGTCGCGACTTCCGGTTCCACCGTCAGGTTCGGGTTGGCGAAAATGTTGAATTCATCCATCAGCTCCTTGATCAGCTGGAAATTCTTCAGGCCGAGCTGAGCCGCGAGATCCTTGACGATGATCGGCGGCTTGATGTGAATGATTTTGCGGCCGTCCTCTGTTTCGGTCGCGATCTCGTCCAATTCCTCAGCCGGTAAGACGTCGGCCGCCGCGGGTTTCTCTTCGCGCACCGGCTCAGGGGCGGCGGGAGTCGCGCGAATCCGCGAAATCGGAGGCAAAAAAGTGCGCTTCGCACCCTCCGCCGCCGCCGGACGCTTCGGTTTTGGGGCGTGGGGCTCAATCAGAGAAACGCTTTCGACAACCGGTTTGGGGGCGGCAGCCGGCTGGGGTGTGGTCTGAGCAGTTGACTTGGCCGGCTGTCTTTTCGCGGTGATGGGGGCGAAAGCGGACTTGGTGGCGGTCACAGCGGGTTTGTTCGCGGTCGCTGATTTTGCGGAAGCGGAAGGAGGCACGGAGGCGGCGGGCTTGCTGTTGGAGCTCTCGGCGACCGGTGTTTGTTGAGCCGCGGCGGACTTGGAACTCTTGACGGCTGGAGTGCGGGAACGAGTGGTCGACGACTTAGCAGGCGCAGCGGACTTGGCCGCCGTTTTGCGGGCAGGCGCTTTGGCCGCCTTGGTTTTGGTCGTCGTTTTCGTTGGCATTAAAGTTCCTTAAAATTGTGCTCATGGCCGTGAGCGGTTAGGCGCAGCCATATTATTTAGGGGGAAACTGCTTCACGATGCACCGCGTCAAAAATCTCGCGCGCCTTCTCTTCGTCCACCCCGAGGATGTCGACGAGATCCTGCATCTCAGCATCGCGCAATCCTTCCAGGTTGGTAAAGCCGGTTTTCACCAGGGTCATCGCCTGATCTTCGGTAATTGGCAAAGAAGTCGAAAGCGTCTGAGCGGCGTGCGCCACCTTTTGCTCGACCGCGGTCGTGCTCGGCGCTTCCTTCTCGATGTTAATTTCCCAGCCGGTTAGACGACTCGTTAGGCGAGCGTTCTGGCCCTTTTTCCCGATCGCGAGCGAAAGCTGATCTTCGTCGACTGAAATGGTCGCGCTCTTTTTTTCCAGATCAAAAACGAGGTTCTTCACCTTGGCCGGCTTAAGCGCTTCGAGGACAAATTCCTTCGGGTCGGAACTCCAGCGAATGATATCGACCTTCTCGTTGTTGAGTTCGCGCACGATGTTTTTCACCCGCGAACCGCGCATGCCGACGCAGGCGCCGACCGGATCGACTTTCGGGTTGTCGCTGAAAACCGCGATCTTCGTGCGATAGCCGGCCTCGCGCGCAATCCCGCGGATCTCGACCGTGCCGTCGGCGATCTCGCTTACTTCGAGCTCGAAGAGGCGCCTCACGAAATTGGGATGACTGCGTGAAATGATGATCTCCGGGCCGCGGGCGCCGTTCTCGACCGCCACGACATAAGCGCGCAGTCGATCGCCGACGTTGTAGTCCTCGACCACGACGCGTTCGCGCTGCGGCATGATTGCTTCGAATTTTCCGAGATCGAGAATGACGTCCGAGCGATCGAAACGCCGCACCGTGCCGCTCACGATCTCGCCCGCACGATCCTTGAATTCCTCGTAGATCATCTCTTTCTCGACCTGGCGGATGCGTTGCATCATCGCCTGCTTCGCCGTTTGAGCGGCGATTCGGCCGAAATTTTTCGGAGTAACTTCGACCTCGATCGCCTCGCCAACCGCGGCGTCAGGCTTAATCCTGCGCGCTTTCTCGAGAGAGATTTCGTCTTGCGGGTTGGTGACCTTTTCCGCCACCAGCAGATTTGCGAGGGCGCGGATCTCACCCGTTTTCGGGTCGATTTCGATGTGCAGGTCGCGCGAGGCGCCGACGCTTTTCTTGGATGCCGAGAGAAGGGCGTTCGAGACCGCCTCGATCAGGATTTCGCGCTTGATACCGCGTTCCCGCTCCAGGTAGTCGAGCATGGCAATGAATTCGGCGTTCATAAAATCAGCGTCCGTCGACAAAAAAGAGTGGGACACCGGCTCCCACTCCAATCCACTACGGACTAGGCGCGGAAGATACTTTTAGAGAGGGCCTTCGTCAAGGGAGGGTGGGCTGAGGAGGGCGCTCTGTGGATCCTAACAATTCAGATGCCCGGTTGCTGAATCTCAAATCTTTCTCTGCGCTCTCTACGTTCTCTGCGCTTACAATCCGTCCAATGTCGCAGTCACGGGCGTTCATTCTGGTCCTGATCGTGTGGGCGGCCATCTACCTGCCGCGCCTCGGCTCCCTCGAGATCAAGAGCGAGGAAGGTCGGCGCATCCTCCCGGCAGTGACCATGCTCGAGACCGGCAATTTCATAGTGCCGCAGGTCGGCAGCGAGCCGTATCTACGCAAGCCGCCGCTGGTGAACTGGCTGGTCGCGGGCACTTTCAAACTCTTCGGGGTCCATAACGAATGGGCGGCGCGTCTGCCATCCGTTCTCTGCGTGCTGGCGGTCGCCCTGGCCTTCGTCGGCATTGCGCGACGCAGCCTCGGGGCGAACGGCGCAATCGTGGCCGCCCTCATGTGGCTAACGAACTTCGGTCTCCTCGAAAAAGGTCGAATGATCGAGATCGAAGCGCTCTACGTTTCGCTGACCGCACTCGCGTTCATCTGCTGGCTGAGTTGGTGGAAGGATTACCCCTGGCGCGCCTGGATCACCGCGGGAATTTTTCTCGGTTTTGGCCTGCTGGCGAAAGGACCACTCCACCTGGTTTTCTTTTACGCAGTCGTGATCGCTGCCCTTTGGCAGGCGCGCGAGTTGAAACGGTTGTTCAGCTGGCCGCATTTCCTTGGCGCCAGCCTAATGCTGGGAATTTTCGCCGCCTGGGCGATCCCATGCCTGCAGATGGTGCAGGCCGGCCACGCGACGAGCGTCTGGACGAAACAATTCTCCGGCCGGGTGACTGGCGAAGATTTCAAGTTCCGCGACTGGATTCTCAACATCCCACGCGGCATTGCCTATCTCCTGCCATGGGTGGCACTGCTCCCGTTTGCGCGCTTTGCGCTTCTGGAAAACGACGCCGATCGGAAATTGTGCCGCGCCCTTTCGTTAGGTATGGCGGTCCCCTTCCTTTTCGTCAATCTCCTGCCCGGCGCGCTTCCGCGTTACACGATGCCTCTTCTCGCTCCTGCCATTTGGCTGCTCGCCATCCTCGTCCGCGAACACGCCTTCGTCTGGCCAAAGCCTCTCCGAAAAGTCGTCACATGGACAACTATCGCGGTTGTTCTGAGCATGCTCGTCTACACCGTCGCCCTCATTCCGTTCTTACAGAGGCGCGAGAAAATCCGTCCGATTGCCACCCAGCTCGAGACCGCCATTCCGCCCGGTGAAACGCTTTACGCGGTCGATCCTGATTACCAGCCGTACCTCTTCTATCTCCGGCGCCCGATTGTTTACGCGCGCGAGCTCCGCGATTTGCCGCGCGAGGCGCGCTATGTTTTGGTGCAACCGTCGGACGAAAAAGCTGCTGAGAGCTCCGATCTCTGGGGGCCGGCTAAGGCCGAGCCGATTCTACGGATCAAGGACTACCGCGGGCGGCGCGTCATCCTCTTGCGGGTGATGAGGCATCCAGATTGACAAGCGATCCGAATAGAATTCGTTAGCATGCTAACGATGACCGAAATCGACCCGGAAAAGATTGGCCAACTCTTGCACGAGACCGCGCGCGTCTGGCGGCACAAGCTCGATCAACGCCTGCGGCCGCTTGGGTTGAGCCAGGCGAAATGGCGCACCATCGCCCACCTCGCGCACGGCGAGTTGACGCAATGCGACCTCGCCTATCGGCTCAGTATCGAAGAGCCGACCTTGGCGCGTCTCCTCACCCGGCTCGAGAGCGGCGGCTGGATCAAACGTGAAAACGCGCAGCACGATCGCCGCTGTAAGACCGTCCACCTGCAACGCAAATCGAGCCGCTTGCTGCAACAGATCGAAGAGACCGCGCGCAAATTGAGGCACGAGATTCTGGCCACGATCTCGCCTGGCGATCTCCAAACCTGTCTCCGCATCCTAAGCGAAATCCGTCAGAATGCCGCTGCGGCCGAAACGCATCTGGATAACGGAAACGGATTGGCAAAGAACGAAAAGAAATGATTTCCGCCAACAAAATGAACATCGCCCCGCGCGAACTCGCAGGAAACATTGAGCGGCGGCTTGGCCGGAAATGGATTTATCTGGGCGCGGGCGCGATCGGCCTCATCGCGATCCTTCTCCTCGTCCGCGTCCTAACGAGCGCACACAAGGCCCCGCCGCCACCACAACCGAGGCCGGTCACGGTTGCACAGGTGACCACGAAAGACGTCCCGCTTTATCTCGATGAAATCGGCACCTGCGCCGCCAACGAGAGCGTGCAAGTGCAGGCGCAGGTAAGCGGCCAGATCGTCTCGCGCGATTTCAAGGACGGCGCCTACCTGAAGAAAGGCGATCTCCTTTTCACGATCGATCAGCGTCCCTACCAGGCCGCTCTCGACTCGGCGAAAGCCGACAACATGCTCGCGGAGGCCAACCTGAAGCGGCAGATGGTGCTGGCGGCCAAGGATGTGACCGCGGCCCAAGACCTCGATACAGCGAAAGCGAACGCCATGAAGACCCAGGCGGCCGTGGAAGCGGCGCAGGTGAACCTGGATTACTGCTCGGTTCGATCGCCGATCGCCGGCCGCGCGGGCCTGCGCCAGGTCGATGTCGGCAACACGGTCAGCGCCGGGAGCGGCAGCGCGGTCCTGGTGCAGATCGACAATCTCGACCCTATTTACACCGATTTCACGGTCTCCGAGCCGGACGTCCCACTCGTTAGGCGGTATCTCGGAGGACCGAACGTCAAGGTCTTGACCGAAACGCCGAACACCAATGCCCCGCCCCGCTCGGGCACGCTCTATTTCATCGCCAACACCGTGACGCCAGGGACCGGCACCGTCCAGGCGCGCGGCGTCACGCCCAATCCTGATCACCTGTTCTGGCCTTCCGAATTCGTTCAGGTGCGGCTCGTTCTCGATATTCTGAAAAACGCGATCCTGGTGCCGAGCGATGCCGTGCAGATTGGGCAGAATGGCCCTTATGTTTTCGTGGTTAAACCCGACCAGACACTCGACCTGCGGCCGGTCACACCGGGTCAGCGGCAAGATGGCGAACTCACTGTTATCACAAAAGGTCTCAAGCCAGGTGAAACGGTCGTCACCGCCGGGCAATTGCAGCTTGCGCCGGGCACCAGGGTGGCCATCAAGTCGAGCGGCAACAAGCCGGCGCAGCAACCCAGCGCCGATCAAACCGAGCAGGTCCCCTGATGGCAAAATCGAACGACAGCGACTGGGACGACGGCGAGCGGCCTAACGGCGCGGACGAAGAGCGACCAGCCACGCGCGTCTCCGAGCCGGGCGAGTCGACAGCGAAGAAAGCGCTGGTGCAATTTTCCAGCGGACTTTCCCGTCCGTTCATCGCGCGCCCGGTTATGACCATGCTCTTGACCGCATCAATCGTTGTCTTCGGCATTTTGACCTACAACGAACTGGCGGTGAATGATCTGCCCGCCGTCGATTACCCTGTGATCCAGGTCAAGGTCTCCTATCCCGGCGCCAATCCGGAGACGATGGCGAACACGATCGCGACCCCGCTCGAGAAGCAGTTCACACAAATTCCCGGCCTGAACCTGAGCACGAGCACGAACACCCAGGGCAACACCAGCATCACGCTCCAATTCGACCTCTCCAAGAGCGTCGACGCGGCCGCGACCGACGTGCAATCGGCGATCCAGGCCGCGAGCGGGAAGTTGCCCAGCGACCTGCCGAGCCCGCCCAGCTTTACCAAGACAAACCCGAACGACCAACCGGTGATGTACATCGCCCTAACTAGCGACACCCTTAGCGACGGCGAGCTTTATCGTTATGCTACGACCGAGGTATCGCAGCGCATTAACATCCTGCCCGGCGTCTCGCAGGTGAACATCTACGGCGTGCAGGGGGCCATCCGCATTAAGGTCGATCCCGGCGCGCTCGTCACGCGCGGAATGACCTTCGATGATCTCGCCAATGCAATCCGAGCCGGGACTGCTTACTCCGGCGCTGGCCAGTTCGATGGGCGCAACAACTCGATCATTCTGCGGCCCAACGGTCAGCTCACCGATGCCGAGGGTTACCGCAACCTGATCGTGAAACAGGACGCGAAGGGCGGCAAAGTTTATCTGCGCGACGTCGCCAAGGTAATCGACGGCGTGCAGGACGAACGCACGTCGCGCCATTTCTTCGCCCGCGGCTTCCGGCCGCCCGCGTCCGTGGTGGTATTCGCCGTCTCCCGGCAGGCAGGGGCCAACGCGGTCGCGGTCGCCCGTTCGGTGCAAGCGCTGGTCCCGCAGCTGCAAAAGGAACTCCCGGGTTCGATCCGTCTTTTGCCGACCTTTGATCGTTCGCAGTCGATCGTAAATTCGCTCAACGACGTGAAGGAAACTCTCCTGATCGCGTTCGTCCTCGTCATTGGCGTGATCTTCGTCTTTCTCGGCCGCGCTTCCGACACCCTCATCCCGATGGTCGCGCTCCCGATGTCATTCCTCATCACCTTCGTCGCGATGTGGGCGCTCGGTTACTCGATCAACAATCTCACTCTCATGGCGCTGACTCTGGCCATTGGGTTTCTCGTCGACGATGCGATCGTCTTTCTCGAGAACGTCGTTAGGCGGGCGGAAGCGGGCGAATCGATCTACCGCGCCACGCTGAATAGCGCGGGTGAAATCTCCTTCACCATTCTCTCCATGACTCTCTCGCTCGCGGCTGTCTTCATTCCGCTTGCCTTCATGCCGGGATTGTTAGGCCGGATCTTTCGCGAGTTCGCCATCACCATCATCATCGCTATTCTCGCCTCCGGTATCGTCTCACTGACGCTGACGCCGCTAATGTGTTCGCGCATTCTCGCCGAGCGCGGCGCGGGCCATCGCGAGACTTGGACGCAGCGTTTCGTGAACAGCTTTTTCATTCCGATCCGCGACTTCTATGGCCGGACTCTCGACGGCTTTCTCGATCACGGCTGGATCGCGCTCCCAATCGTCCTCGCGTGCGTCTTCGGGGTCTGGTTCTTCTTCAAGCAACTGCCCTTTACGCTTTTGCCTACCGGCGATAGCGGGGTCATCCGCGGCTTCTTCCTTGTCCAGGAAGGCGCTTCGCCCGACAAACAGCGGCGGCTGCAGGACACCCTCGATCCCATTCTGCAGGCGAATCCCGCGGTCGATAAATATTTCACCGTCGCGGGCCGAGCCGGATTATCGGCCGGTGTTTTCACGGTTCTCTTTCTCAAGGATCGGGCGCAGCGCCAAGATATCGAGACCGTCACGTCCGAGCTGCGCCAGGCCACAAGCCAGGTCCCGGGCATTTTCCCCACCTTGCAGCCACAACCGGTTCTGCAGATTAACGTCGGAGCGTCTGGCAGCTCCTTCGGTCGCTACACCTATGTGCTGAGCGGGATCAATCCCGACGAGGTTTACGCCGCTGCCGACAAGCTGCAGGAAAAGCTGAGGGATTATCCCGGTTTCGCCAATCCGCCGCGTTCCGATCTTTTCCGCAATACACCTAACCTCGACATCAATATCGAGCGCGGACGCGCCGGTCTTTACGGAGTCTCCACCACTTCGATCGAAAGCCTCCTCCGCTCCGCCTATTCGCAGAACTACGTCTATCTCATCAAGGAAGCCGATGACCAATACCAGGTCATCCTTGAAGCCGCCAACAAAGACCGCTCGAGCACGACTGACCTGCGCACGATCTACGTCAAGCCGGATAGCGGCACGAACAAACTGATCCCGTTGCAATCCGTTACAACCGCGAAGGAGTCACTCGGTCTGCAGTCGGTAAACCACACCAACCAATTCACGAGCGTCACCTTCGGGTTCGATGTAAAGCCCGGCTATGCCCTTGGCGATGTTCTTAATTACATCAACAAAACCGCCGCCCAAGAGTTACCCCCCACCGTGAAAGGCGAGTTGCAGGGTGAAGGACTCGTCCTCGAACAGCTCTTCAACGCCCTGCCCTTCTTGATCATCGCGGCGGTCTTCGTCATGTATGTAATCCTTGGGATTCTCTACGAGAGCTACGTCCATCCGGTGACGGTGCTCTCGACGCTTTTTCCCGCGGTCGTCGGCGGTTTGATGACGCTCTGGCTCTTCAATTCCACCCTCTCTCTCTACTCGGTAATCGGACTCTTCCTCCTCATGGGCATCGTGAAAAAGAATGGCATCATGATTGTCGATTTCGCACTCCATCGGCTTGACGAAGGCTACGACCGGCGGAGCGCGATCCACGAGGCGAGCGTGGAACGTTTTCGCCCCATCATCATGACAACACTGGCCGCGTTAATGGGTGCACTACCGATCGCGCTTGGAGTCGGATCGGAAGGCTCTTCGCGTCGTCCGCTCGGGCTGGTCATTGTCGGCGGTCTAATCGTGTCGCAATTGATCACGCTCTATATCACCCCGGTGATCTATCTCGCGCTGGAATGGTTCCAGGAAAGCGTGCTCGACCGCGTGCCGTTCCTGCGCAGCGCCCATACCCATCACGAAGCCGACGCGGAAAAGCATGGGGCCGAGTTGGAACCAGTCGGAGCAAGGTAGCGCAAGCTTCCAGCTTAGAAGCAAAGTAACGCGCCAGCTGGAAGCTCGCGCTACATTCTGGTGCGGGCGATCCACTCCATCGCTTTCGTCGCCAGCCGATCGAACGCCTTCACCGCCAGCTCGAGATGCTCTTCCTTAGTGTCCTCGATCTTATTGTGACTAATCCCGTGCAGACTTTGGACAAACATCATCACCGTCGGAATGCCGGCACGAGCCACTTCGGCCGCATCATGTAGCGGACCGGAAGGCAGTCGATGCGATTGGCCACAAGTCTCGCGGATCGCTTCGTCGCAAAAACCGATCAGCTCGTCGTTGAACGGCAGCGGCACAATTTGCCAAAGGCGTTCCCAGGAGACAGTCACATTTCCTTCGTGCGCGAAGCGTTCGCTCGCCTCCCGGGCCTCGCGCAACATGGCCGCGAGCGCGGCGCCGTCGAGATGACGTTGATCGAGCGTAATGCGGCATTCCTCGACCACGCTGGTCACGATTCCTGGTTTCGTTAGGCACGAGCCGATTGTGCAGACGCCGCCGTGCCGGTCTGTGATCCGATAAATCTCCGGGCTCATCTTCGCGGCGGCGAGGAAGGCGTCCTTGCGTCGGTTCATCGGAGTGCTCCCGGAATGCGCCGCCTGCCCACGAAATGTAATGGCGTGGCGCTCGACCCCAAAGGTCCCCAGGACCGCGCCTAACGGCAAGCCCAGGTCGAGCAGCACCGGACCCTGTTCGATGTGCAGCTCGATATAGGCCGAAGCGTTCGCGAGCTGGCGGTTCGATTCCTTCACATTCTCGAAATCAATCCCCTGCCCATCCAGCGCCTCCGGCAGTGTAATGCCATCCTTGTCGGTCAGCCCGCGCGCTTCGGTCATGTCGAGATTTCCCGAGCAGGCGGAAGAACCGAAGAGACTCTTTCCAAAACGCGCGCCCTCTTCGTCAGCCCAATCAACCAGCCGCACCGTGACCGGAGGTTGCCCGTTATATTGCGCGCTGATTCGGCGCAGGATTTCCAATCCGGCCAGGGTGTTGAGACAGCCGTCGAGCCAGCCGCCGTTAGGCACGGAATCGATGTGACCGCCAATCAGCAAGGCTTTGTCCGACTGGCCGCGCAGCGTCATCCAAAGATTCCCCGCCGCATCGCGCTCGACCTCGGCACCCGCTTCCGTCGCCTTATTCGAGAGCCAGCCCCGCGCCCTGGCCCAGGTTTCGGTGAAGGCGACCCTTTGCGCGCCGTCTTCGTCACTCGTTAGGGCACGCAGGTCTTTCAGCTCGTCGATCGTGCGACGCGGATTCAACTCACTCATGCCGCCATGCTAAAGAACCGAGCGGAAAGCGACAACCCAGCATTCAAAGATCCGTGAATGGATCCTGTTTCGTGATCGTCCCTCGACTACCCTGTTGCTGAATCAGTTTCGCGACCAGCCCAGTCCAGCCAGTTTGATGGTTTGCCCCCAGGCCGGCCCCACTCTCGCCATGAAAATATTCGTGGAAGAGATAACGCTCGCGATCGCCCACTCCACCTAACGAATCGCCGGAAGCACGCGCAAAAGGCCGTTCTCCTTTTTCGTCCGGGAGCCAGAGCTTGATCAGTCGATTGGAAAGGTCGTTCGCGATCTGGTCGAGCGTCAGGAACTGCCCGGAACCGGTCGGGCATTCGACCTTGAAATCCTCCCCGTAATAGTGGTGAAACTTTTGCAGCGACTCGATGAGAAGAAAATTGATCGGAAACCAGACCGGCCCGCGCCAGTTGGAGTTCCCGCCAAAAATGTCGGTTTGCGATTCCGCTGGTTCGTATCCGACCACCTTCCGCTCGCCACGCACATCCAGGACATAAGGATTATCCCGGTGGAATTTACTCAGCGAACGCACGCCGTAGTCGCTCAGGAATTCGTTAGGATCGAGCATCCGGCGGAGGAGACTTTTCATCCGATGCCCGCGGGTCAGGGCAATCAGCCGCCGCTGGCCCGCGCCCGGGACCGTCCAGTGAGATATAAGCCCGGCGAGATCGGGTCGATTGGTCAGGTACCATTCGAGGCGCTCCGCAAAACCCGGCATCGCTTCAAGCAGCGCGGGCTCGATCGTCTCGACCGCGAGCAACGGCATGAGCCCGACTAACGAACGCACCCGGAGCGGCAGAAAGCGATTCCCCGGAGTGTGCAGCACGTCGTAGAAAAATTCGTCGCCTTCATCCCAGAGGCCGATCCCCTTGCCGCCGGCGTTATTCATGGCCGCGGCGATCCCGAGGAAATGCTCGAAAAACTTGGTTGCGATATTTTCGTAAACCGGATTTTCCCGCGCCAGTTCGAGCGCCGTCCGCATCATCGTTAGGCAAAACATCCCCATCCAGCTTGTCCCGTCGCTCTGCTCGAGCCGGCTGCCGTCGGGGAACGATGCGCTCCGGTCAAAAACGCCGATGTTGTCGAGCCCGAGGAAACCGCCCTCAAAAATGTTGCGGCCGCCCGAGTCCTTCCGGTTTACCCACCAGGTAAAATTGATCAGGAGTTTGTGGAAAACCGTCTCGAGAAAAGCACGATCGCCCTTCCCCGTGGCGTGCTCCTCGATTTTATAAACACGCCAGGCGGCCCAGCCGATGACTGGCGGGTTCACGTCGCTAAAATTCCATTCGTACGCCGGGATTTGGCCGTTGGGATGCTGATACCATTCGCGCAGGATGATATCGAGCTGGCTCTTGGCGAACTTCAGATCGACCAGCGCAAGTGGAATGCAGTGAAACGCAAGGTCCCAGGCCGCATACCAGGGATATTCCCAGACGTCGGGCATCGACATGACGCGCTCGTTGTAGAGATGGGTCCAATCCGCATTCCGTCCTGTCTTGCGTTCGTTAGGCGGAGTGGGCTGTGCCGGATCACCTTCCAGCCACTCTTCGATCACGTAATGGTAAAACTGCTTTGTCCAAAGCATCCCGGCGAGCGCCTGGCGCTGGATCGCGCAATGCTCCGCGCTCAGGCAACTGGGGGCGAGGGCGTGGTAGAATTGGTCCGCTTCCTCGCGGCGCTGAGCGAAGATTGAATCGAAGTCGCGAAAGGCGTGAATCGCCGGTTCCATGATTCGTTGCAGGCGCAGCCGGATAGAGCGCGCTTCTCCGGATCCGAGCGCGACCTGGTAATGAGCCGCCGCTTTCGAACCCATCCGAGCCGGATTCACGGCCTGGAGATTTCCTCTAACAATCACCTCGTGAAAGGCGTCTTTCACGTGCCGGCTATTGTTGGAAACGCCGAAAAGCAACTGCAAGTTCGTCTCGTTTTCGGTGAAGAGCAGATCTTCCGCCGCCTCGGCCACGAGTCGATATTCACCGAGCGTGTCGTGACTCGCCTCGATGACGCCGGCGGCCTCGGAGTGGTCGGCCCCGACGCGCATATTTGGACGCGGCACATCGGCCGCCCAACTCCAGATATTGCGAAACCAGAGCGTGGGCAGGAGATGCAGCTTGGCCGAATCCGGGCCGCGGTTCGTGGCCGTTACTCGCATGAGCAGGTCGTCGGGAGCGGCTTTCGCATATTCGATCGTGATGTCGAAATAGCGGTTTTCGCGCAGCACTCCCGTGTCCCAGAGCTCAAACTCCGGTTCCAGCCGGGAGCGCTCGGCATTTCGCCTAACGAGTTCCTCGTAAGGGAAAGCCGCCTGCGGATAACGATAAGTCATCCGCATGTAGGAATGAGTCGGAGTGTTATCCTCGAAGAAGAAAACCTCCTTCACATCTTCACCGTGATTTCCCTGCGGACCCGTCAGGCCGAAGAGACGCTCTTTCAGAAACGGATCGCGTCCATTCCAGAAAGCGAAGGCAAAACAGAGACGTTGCTTGTAATCGCAAATCCCGCCGATGCCGTCTTCGCCCCAGCGATAGGCGCGCGAACGGGCGTGCTCATGCGAAAAATAATTCCAGGCGTCGCCGTTCGCGCTGTAATCCTCGCGCACCGTGCCCCACTGCCTTTCGCTCAGGTAGGGTCCCCACAAATGCCAGCGTTCTTCGCGGTGGTCGTTTTGCTGCAGGCGTTGGCGTTCGGCGTTCATCCGGGACACGAATTATTGCGAGGCGTGAATATATTTCGCGAACCAGCCGAGATAACGCTGATAGCGATCGAGAATGTAACTGGGCTTCTTGATCCCGTGAAATTGCCCCGGGTAAATCACCAGCCCGGTCGGCACACCTAACGTCCGCAGGGCCTGATACATCTGCTCGCTGTTCAGCAGCGGCACGTTGAAGTCGCTCTCTCCGCAGAGGAAAAGCGTCGGCGTCTTGATCTTATCAGCATGCAAAAACGGATAGGAAACCTTCGCCCAGACTTCCGGTTTTGCCCAGGGCGAGCCAAGTTCGTATTCGTAATCACGAATGTATTGATCGGTCCCGTAACCGGCGAGGATGTTGGAAATCGAAGCGCCGCTCACCGCGGCCTTGAAGCGCGTGGTGGAGGCGATGAGGTAGTTGGTCGACATCCCGCCGTAGCTCCAGCCGCCAACCCCGAGCCGATTCGGATCGGCCAGACCGCGCGCGACGGCGTCGTCGACCGCGGCGAGATCGTCCTGCACATCCACGCTCCCCCAGGACGCGTAAATGCCCATCGCATAATCAGTCCCGCGACCGGTCGAACCGCGCGGATTTGGGAGCACGACGAGGTAGCCGTTAGCCGCGAAGAGCTGCTTCTCGAAATCAAACTCGTTTGCGTACTGCGACTGCGGGCCGCCATGCGGCCGGAGGAGCGCCGGACTCCTGGCGCCTGACTTTTCGTTAGGCGGATGGACGAGGAAACCGTGCACCTCATTTCCGTCAGAGCTTTTGAATTTCGTTTCCTCGACTTTGCCCAGCTCGATCCGCGAGAGGAAGGCGTCGTTCTGCTTCGTCAGGCAAATCGGCCCGCGGCTGTCGGAAAGGAAAACCTCATAGGGCCGATCGGGCGTGCTGGCGCGGACGGCGAGAAGGCCGCTGTCGCTCAGGCTGTAAGCCGTCACCTTGCGCCGACCGCCCATCACGGGCGGCGGCGAGCTGTTGGGTTGCCAGGCCCCGTCCACCTTGACCATCTGCTCGAGCGTCTCGGCGCCGTCGTTTTCTTCGATGAAAAAAATCGCCTGACCCCGCGCGTTCCAACGCGGCTGGGATGCGTTCCGATCGCTGGCCGCGGTCAGATATTGCGGTTCGCCGCCGGCCGCGGGGATGATCGCGAGCGAGTGCGTCGCATACTCGATCTTCTTCGGATCTCCGCCGTGCAGATAGGCGATTGTTTGGCTGTCGGGACTCCAGGCCGGCGGGCTTTCCCACTCGGGATGGGCGTCCGCTTCCGGCGTGGTCGTGAGCTGGCGCTCCTTCGCGCCGGCCCGCGGTTCGATCAGGTAGATATCCCAGTTTTCCGTGCGATCGGCATCGGGCCCGCGCTTCGAGACAAAGGCGATTTGATTCCCATCCGGCGCCCACGCCGGGAGGAGGTCGTCGTGTTCGCCGCTCGTTAGGCTTGTAAGTTGGTGCGAAGCGCGATCGAGCAGCTTGAGATGCGACCAGCGACTCGTCAGGTAACCGGCCATGTCTTTTTTGAACTGGAAGCGGTCGATCACAAGCGGGGGGACAGTCTTCTTCTCCTTCTCTTTTTTCTCCGGCTCGCGCGGATCCGGGTCGTGCACGACGAGGACGAGATGTTGCGAGTCAGGCGCCCAGGCGAAGTCGTCCACGCTTTCTTTTTCCGTCGTCAGTTTCTCCGCTTCGCCGCCGGCGCTGGAGAGGATCCAAAGTTGATCGTTATCGTTCTCGTCCGTGCGCCCGGAAAGGAAGGCGATCCATTTCCCGTCCGGGCTCCAGCGCGGATGAGTCTGCTCCGTCTCGCCAAAAGTCAGGGCGCGATTTTCCGAGCCGTCCAGGTTCACCAGCCAAAGATTTTTTGGTTGCTTGTCCTTTTTCAGGTCAACCGTGCCGACGACATAGACGAGGCGCTGACCGTCGGGCGAGAGAGCGGGCTCATCGACCTCGCGGAGAGCGGCGAAATCTTCCGGCTTGAGGAGGCGTTTGGGCTCCGCCCCTAACGAGAAGTGAGCGCACGCGAGTGTGAGGATGAGAGCGAAACGAAGCGGCATGCGCGGTTGTAGACGTTTCGCTGTGCGAAACGCGAGAGCAAAGCCACGCCATCCCCGCGCAGACTCGCGCTTCGCACAGCGAAGCGTCCACCTCCGAGCTAGTCGCGGCCGGATTTGTCGTAGAAAAGAATGTTGACCAGCAGGGTCACGCCCCCACCGGCGGCGAGCAGGAAGAGAATGATCGCCAGCCCCGGATAACCCCAGATGCGGAAGCTCGTCTCGACGCGCATGAGCATCGCCGCGCCGACAATCAACGCGGCCAGGATGAGCCCGACGGTGATCCGGTTCGCGACTTTTTGGAATCCTTCGACCAGGGTTTGCTCGTCGATCGCGTCGACGTTGATCTTCATTTCGTTGTTCGAAATGGCGTCGAGGATTTTGTTCAACCGGGCGGGGAGGCGCTGGATGAGATCCTTCAATTCCAGCACGCCGCTAAAGAGATTCCCCGGCGAAATGCTGCGCACGAGCCGCTGTTGCATGATCTGGGCTGCGTTGCGGCGGATGGAGGCGTTCGGATCAAATTCCGGCGCGAGGGCGCGGCCGACCTGGTCGAGATTGAGCAACGTTTTCCCCAGCATGGTCAGCTCCGGCGGGACCCGGATGCCGCTTTCGGCCGAGGTTTGCGTCACCTCGAGCACGAGCCGGCCGACCTGCATTTCCTCGACCGTGGCCGTCTTTTGCTGGGCCACGATCTCGCCAATCCGGCGGATGAATTCCTTACTCTGAAAGTTTTCCTTCTGTTCGCCAATCTTGATCGCGATGTTGGCCGCTTCGTCGCCGTGGCCTTCCGCGATCGCGAGCAGGAGCTGCATCAGATCCTCCTGCAACTTCGGCAGGATGCGGCCAACCATTCCCAAATCGAGGAGCGCAATCCGGTAATCGGGCGTGATGAAGACATTGCCCGGATGCGGATCGGCGTGGAAAAAGCCGTGCACCAGAATCTGCTCGAGGTAGGCGCGGAAGAGTTCCTCGGCGAGGGCCGCGCCGTCGAAATCCATCCGCATGAGCGGGCTCAGGTCGGTGATTTTTTTCCCGGGCACGAACTCCATCGTGAGAACGCGGGAGGTGGAGTAATCGGCGATCGGCGCGGGGACGATGATGCGGCTGAAGTCGCGCAATTGCTCGCGGATGGTGGCGAGGTTGGCGGCCTCCATCCGGTAATCAAGCTCCTGGAGG
>DASXYO010000129.1:0-7448 GCA_036502465.1 Chthoniobacterales bacterium | reverse complement strand
GAAATGAACGCCAAACGACGCTCTAAAAGCCCGGAAAAAATCAACGCCGAGCTCGCGGCCAAAAAAGGTCCGATCTCGAAATTCATCGCGAAGAATTATCGCCACTTTAACTCAGCTGCGCTGCTCGACGCCGCCAAGGGTTATGAAACGCACCTCGCCGCCGGAGGGAAGATGCTGGTAACGCTGGCGGGCGCGATGTCGACCGCAGAGCTCGGCATCTCGTTGGCGGAGATGATCCGGCGCGACAAGGTGCACTTGATTGTCTGCACCGGCGCGAACCTGGAAGAGGATATTTTTAACCTCGTCGCGCACGACCACTACGAGCGGGTGCCGCATTACCGGGAGCTGACGCCGCAGGCCGAGGAGAAGCTTCTTTCCCGACACATGAACCGTGTCACCGACACTTGCATTCCGGAGATGGAAGCGATGAGGCGGATCGAGAAGGTGGTGCTCGAAGAGTGGATGGCGGCCGATCGTGCCGGGGAGCACTATTTCCCGCACGAATTCATGTACAAGATTCTTCTCGGCGGGAAGCTGAAGAAGAGCTTTCAGATCGACCCGAAGAATTCCTGGATGATGGCGGCCTGCGAAAAGAATCTGCCGATCGTCGTGCCGGGCTGGGAAGACGCGACGCTCGGCAACATGTATGCCGCTGCAGTGATCCGCGGCGACGTAAAGAACGTGCACACCGTGCGCACAGGAATCGAATACATGACCTGGCTCGCGGAGTACTACACGAAGAACGCGAAGAAGCTGCGCAACCGGGAGGGTTCAATCGGATTTTTCCAAATCGGCGGCGGCATTGCCGGCGATTTCCCGATCTGCGTCGTCCCGATGTTGCACCAGGATCTCGAGCGCACCGGAGTTCCGTTGTGGGGTTATTTCTGCCAGATCAGCGACTCTACGACGAGCTACGGCAGCTACTCCGGCGCCGTGCCGAACGAAAAAATCACGTGGGGCAAGCTGGCGGCTTCGACTCCGAAGTTTGTCGTCGAAAGCGACGCGACGATTTGCGCGCCGCTCATCTTCGCCTGGGTTCTGGGGCAGTAATCATACCGCCTGCCGACTCGTTACCCTTCCCAGAAAAACTCGGTCGGTCGTTCCATCTCCGCCGCAAGGCTGCGATGCACCGGACAACCGAGCGCCGTTTTCTCGAGCAACTCGCGCTGTGGATGATCGGGCGGCAGCGGGATATGCACTTCGGTCGTTAGGCGACCGATCCGGCGCGGGGCATCCGCCATCTCCTTGCGCACCTGCACCGTCATTCCTTTCAATTCCACCTGGTTCCGCTCGGCCACGATCGCCATTGTCGTGGCGATGCAGGTGCCGAGCGCGGTTGCGACCAGATCGGTCGGGGAAAACGACTCGCCTTTTCCCTGGTTATCGAGCGGCGCGTCGGTCGCGAGAGTTGTGCCGGAAGGTCCGTGTGTCGCGCTGCAATGCAGCTTGCCAGTGTAATCGATCGAAATCTGAACCATCCGAAATCATCGGACGCTCGCCGCCAATTGGCAAAGAGCTGCTGCCTAACGTTGCCCTTCGATCAGCGGGCGCTCCTGGAGACGCGCGCCGTCTTTTTGCAGTTCATCTCGAAAGACGGCGGTCAGCGCAGGGTCGTGCAGGATGTTGAGATCGGAATTGTGCGCCACGACGTCGTCGTTTTCCCAGCTCTCATTCCACCAGCAAAAACCGATGATCGCCGGCCAGCGCCTGGAGAAAAGATCCTGCAGCGCGGCGTGCGCCCAGTGCGGGGCGGTCACCCCGCGATGATGAATATCGCAACCGAATTCGGCCACGATGATCGGTTTGTCCGGCGCGAGTTTCGTTAGGCGCGGGTAGACGTGGTCGATCTCCTCGCGGAAACTTTCCACTTCACGAGTGCGCGGAGTAAGCGGTCCGTAAGCGCTGATCGCCAGCCAGGCGCAGTATTCAGCTCCCGGGAAATAATTCTCCATCCGATTCCAATGCGTCTCGGGATCATCGTCCCAGTTGACGTGCCAGACCCACTGCAAATTGTGGGCGCCCGACGCGCGCATCGTGTCGACGATATGTCGGTAGGTGCGCACGTAGAGCGCCGGGCCCGACCCCCGCCCATGCCACTTTCCATTCCAGGAAAACCATTCGCCGTTAGGCTCGGTTCCCCACTCGACCAGGACGGGATGACGAAAGGCCTTTGCACCTTCAGCCCAGCGCCGGAGGTCATCGTCAAAGGCCCCGGCACAGATTTTCGCGAGGGAAAATTCCTTCTCGGCCTTCTTCTGGTCGAGATCGGAACGCAGCATCAGGCGCAGATACGGAACCTTGCCTAACGACTGAATCCAGGTGCACGTCTCGATTGGAAAAGCACGCGATTCAAACCAGTTGTCCGAGAAATAAACCCAGGCGGTCTTTTTCCCAATCGCCGTTTCAAACCGCGCGACATCGGCGGCGCTGACGTTGCGCTCATTGGCGTCATCGCTTCCCGGCGTCGGGGCGCTGAAGAAGAAACCCTGGTAAAGCTTCCCTGCAGGCGGCGGAGCGACAGATGCCGGCGAGGCAGAAGGCGCGCCGGCGAAAAGAGTCGCCGTCCACAGCGCCAAGGCCAGATTTCGATTCAAGTTTGTCCCAGCCAAATGAGACCCGCGATCACGACCAGAAAATAAGGCACGAGCGCCGCCGCGCCGGGATATTCCTTGGCCATGCGCTGACCAAAAAAGAGCGACAGCAGCGTCAACCCGGCCAGCACGACACCGTAAAATGCGATCGTGGAATCGTGGCGAATCAGGACCAAAACGCACCCGACTGCGCATAAGGCTCCGGTCGCCAGTTCCATGACCGTAATGATGCTCAACAGGAGCGGGACAGTTCCCGCGAGCGGGCTTTTCGCGAAGTGGCCGGTGAGCCAACTGAGGTTCCCCTTCCGGTCGAAGATTTTGTCGGTGCCCGATTGAAGAAAAAGAATGGCGAAGAACGCCGAGATGATCGCCTGGAGAACAAAGACAGCGCCGGTCGAAGAATGGAAAGTCAGCATGAGGCGATTCTAGCGGGCAAACGCGCGCTCGGAAAGCGCCCCGTGCGCACCTCGGAAGCGTGGGCCAAATAGACCTTGCGCGCCCGGGGCCACTGGACATTATTGCTGTCCGCCAAATTCGGCGGGCTGCGGGTGTAGCTCAGTGGTAGAGCACCTCCTTGCCAAGGAGGACGTCGCGAGTTCGAGTCTCGTCACCCGCTCCACTTTCCCAAGGGAGCCGAGCATTCGCGAGGCGAACCTGGAGCCTAGCCCGACCGCTTTGTCTTTCTGGCAAATTTTTGAATCCAAATCGCCCCCGGGGTGCATCTCACTGACAAACCAATGAACATGAAAACCACCTTTCTCATCTGCTCATGCGCCGGTGCCCTGGCCGTGAGCGTCCTCGGCCAAACCCCGACGCCAGCGCCCGACACGGCGAGCCTGGCCGCAACGCCCGCTGCCACGATGGCGCCGCAATCCACTCCGCCCGTAACCGCAGCGACGGTCGCTCCGGTTGCGGCCGCTACCGTCGCACCCGTCGTGGCCACTGCTCCAACGGTCGCTCCTTCCGCCAGTCCCGATACGGAGGAAGACTTCGACAAGGCGATCGAGAAGAAGATCCGGAAACATCTTCAGGTCGACTTCAACGGGGGAAGTCATGCCGGGGAAGATGTCCCCTGGATCGCGGTTCCGATCGTCTTCATTATTTTCGTGACGATCTTCGGTCTGCCTGTGGCCGTCGTCGGCATCATCCTCTATTTCAGTTTCTCGAAGAGCCGGGCCATGCACAAAACGGTGCGGATGATGGTCGAGAAAGGTCAGCCCGTTCCCGAAGCGCTCTTGAATCCGCCGCCCGTCATCCGGCAGCGCTCTGATCTTCGCCGGGGCATAGTTCTCATGATGGTCGGCGCGGGCCTGATGGTCTTTTTCGGCGCCTGCAACGACTGGGAAGGCGGTGCCTGGAGCATCGGCATCATCCCTTTCCTCATCGGCCTGGGCTACCTGCTCGTCTGGAGATTGGATGTGCGCCGCGATGACTCTTCCCCCAAGGTGTAAACTCCTGAGGTGCCGCTCAATGATGCCGATCTCGTTGCCCGCGTCCTGGTCGACGATGATCACCACGCTTTCGCCGAACTGGTGCGCAATCACCAGTCGGCGGTCCGTGGTCTCTTGCGGCAACTCACCCGGAGCGATCTCGCCCTGGCAGATGACCTGGCCCAGGAAACCTTCCTGCGCGCTTACAAAAACATCCGCAGCTTTCGGGGCGAGGCGAAATTTTCCACCTGGCTCTATCGCATCGCCTACAACTGCTTTCGCGAAGAGGCCCGCAAACGCAAGGAACTGGTCGGGATCGACGAGTCGCAGCTCGAGGCCGAGCAGGATCCGCAGACCGTTGACCCCGCCCTGAGGCACGACCTGATGCAGGCACTGCAATTGCTTCCTTTACATGAGCGCTCGGCCATTTTGCTTTGCTGCCAGAATGGTTTATCGCATGATGAAGCAGCGCGCGTTCTCGAGATTCCACTCGGCACCGTCAAAACCAACGTTTTGCGAGGCCGGGAAAAATTGAAGAAAACGCTCGCCGCGTGGAGCACAACCTAACGATGGACGAACAACTCCAGGAAGATTGGCTCGATCGCCGTTTGCGCGAGGAGATGGTCTACATCGACGACGCCGGTTTCACGGCGCGCGTGGTGCAAAGTCTGCCTCCGGCCCGCCGCCTCCATTCCTATCGGGCCCTCATCTTGCTCGGCGTCACCCTGCTTGCCAGCATCGTCACCTACCTTGCTTCCGATGGCGGCCGCTTTCTGGTCGTGGCCGCCTATCGCCTCGCCGCCATGCCGGTTCTTTTCGTTAGTCTGGTCGCGATTTGTTGCACGCTGGTCATGACCGCAGCCGCGGCCAGCGCTGCTTGGACGAACGATCGCCGGATTCGTTAGGCGCGCTTCGTTTCCCGCGGGATGAACGCTCCCGGCTTGGGCGGTGTCTAAGCCTCTGTCGATGAGCGCGCTCCACCTCACCATCAACGGTCAACCGCGTGAGGTGGAGGTGGACGACGACACGCCCTTGCTCTGGATTCTGCGCGATTCGTTAGGCATGACCGGGACGAAATTTGGCTGCGGGGTGGGCGTCTGCGGTTCCTGCACCATCCTGGAAAACGGGAAGGCGGTCCGTTCCTGCCAAATCCCGGCGCGCGAAGCAAAGGAACGCTCCTTCACCACGATCGAAGGTCTTTCATCCGACGGGAATCATCCCTGCCAGCGGGCCTGGATGGAAGAAGACGTCGCGCAATGCGGGTTCTGTCAGCCGGGAATGATTCTCAACGCCTGCGCTCTGCTCCGCGAGCATCCCGATCCGAGCGATGAAGTGATCGACGCCGTCATGTCGGATTCGGTTTGCCGCTGCGGCACCTACCCGAGGATGCGCAAAGCGATTCACCGCGCGGCCACCCTGATGCGCGAGAAGACGGCATGAAAACTTCGCGCCGCACCTTTCTCAAGACGGCGACCCTCGGCGGCGCGGCGCTGGTGATCGGCTTCGATGGACGGCGCTTGTTTGGGGAAGAAAAAGCGACCGGGAATTTTCAGCCAAACGGATGGATCCGGATCGACGCGGAGGGCGTCGTCACGCTCACTCTCGGTAAATCCGAGATGGGCCAGGGTGTCCGAACCGCGCTTCCGATGATCCTCGCCGACGAGTTGGGCGCCGATTGGTCGCGCGTCAAAATCGTGCAAGCGATGCCGGGACCAGACTTCAAGCGTCTTGGGACCGGCGGCAGCGGCAGCGTGCAGGGAAGCTGGAAACCTTTACGCGAGGCCGCCGCGGCCGCGCGCGAGTTGCTCACCGAGGTCGCGGCCAAGGAGTGGCAGGTCGATCCCTTAACTTGTTCGACCGCTGCAGGCGCGGTCCGGCACGCCGCGAGTGGCCGGAGCGTGGAGTTTGGCCAACTTGTGGCGGCAGCCGCAAAATTACCCGTCCCGCAGACGCCGCAGCTTAAGAAGGCGGAGGATTTTCACCTGATCGGCCGGCGCACGGCACGGATCGACGCGCGCGATATTGTCACCGGGGCAACCAAATACGGGATCGACACCCGCGTTCCCGGAATGCTTTACGCATCGCTCGAGCGCCCACCGTCGTTAGGCACAAAGGCGCGGAAGTGGAACGAAAAAGCCGCGCGTGAGGTCCGCGGAGTGCACGCGGTTGTCGCAGTCACGAACGGAGTCGCGGTGGTGGCCGATTCGACCTGGGCGGCGATGAAGGGCCGGTCTGCTCTGATGGTTGATTGGGACGAGACGAACGCGATTCGTTTCGATTCTCTCCAGCATCGGAAAAAGCTGGAGAAGGCTTCCCGGGAGCCGGGCGTTGTTTTGCGAAGTGAAAGACCGGCCTCCCCAAGCACCGCCGCGCGCACGCTCGAGGCGACCTACTACTACCCCTTTTATGTTCATGCCCCGTTGGAGACGATGAATTGCGTCGCAGCCGTTACGCCTAACGACTGCGAGCTCTGGGCGCCCACTCAAGACCCGAACGACCTGCAACGCGACGCCGCCAGGTTGCTGGGATGGGCACCCGACAAGGTGAGAGTGCATGTCACGACAATTGGCGGCGGGTTTGGCCGGCGCCTGGCGAACGATTATGCCTTCGAGGCAATAGAGATTTCGCGCGCGGTTAAAGCGCCGGTGCAACTTCTTTGGACCCGGCCGGACGACACGCGCCACGGCCATTTCCAAGCCGCTTCCGTGCATCGCCTGAGCGGAGCGCTCGACGGTAGTGGTAACGTCATCCGCTGGCGGCATACCAAGGCAGGCTCCTTGCACAACCTCGGCGGCGTGGAAAAGCCGCCGACGCCTAACGACGCTCCGTTTTACCAGGGATACGCGTGGGGCGTTTACGATCTGCCTTACGCCATCCCCGATCTGGAAATGACCTATGTGCCCGTCGATTTGCCGGTGAAGCACGGGCCGTGGCGCGCGGTTTTTGCGCCCGGAAGCGTTTTCGCCCGTGAGTCGTTCATCGATGAATTGGCCCACGCGCGCTCAGCCGATCCGCTTCAGTTTCGCCTCGCCCTCTTGCAAGGCGATGAACCGCTCAAGGCCGGTGAGCTAACGATCGATCGAAGCCGGCTTCGGCGTGTTCTCGCGTTGGTTCGCGATCGTTCCGGCTGGAATTGGAACGAGAAACCGAAAGCCGGTGCAGGCCGCGGCGTGGCCTGCAACATTTACGATGCCGATACCCATATCGCCTACGTCGTCGACGTCACCGTCAAGGATGGCCACGTCCGAGTGAAACGAGTCGTCGCCGCCGTCGATTGCGGCCTGGCGGTGAATCCGATCGGGATTGAGCAACAGATTGAAGGCGGCGTCATCTGGGGGCTCTCCTCGCTGCTGAAAGGCGAAATCACTTTCCGCAACGGCGCCGTCGAACAACACAATTATGCCGATTACGACGTCGCGCGGATGAG
>DASXYO010000128.1:0-2970 GCA_036502465.1 Chthoniobacterales bacterium | reverse complement strand
TCGTCGTGATCGCGCGACCGGCGGCCGCTCAGGCGAACTCCGCGGCGCTGGAGGCAGAATGGCTCCGGTTGGCGCGCCGCGCCGAAATTCTGTAAGCGCAACGGGAGGCGGGCGCGCGGGAGATCAATATTTGCGTCCCGTAGGGCGCGCTTCTATCCTACGCCCCTGACGATGGTTTTGCTCGTTCGTTTCCTCATTCGCGCCTACCAATGGACACTTTCGCCGCTGCTTTCCTGGCTCGGCGGACCATCCACCGGCTGCCGCTTTCATCCCACCTGCTCCGAGTATTTTCTCGAGGCCGTGGAACGCCACGGGGCGTTGCGCGGGAGCTGGTTGGGCGTGAGACGTCTCGCGCGCTGCCAGCCTTGGGGCGGGCAGGGAGAGGATCCGGTTCCGGCCCATTCCGATCAGCGGGCGCACGTCTTGGCCTGTGAATAATCTCGCCGGATCAGTTTATGGACAGACAAGCCTGGATCGCCATTACCCTTTGTATTCTCGGGTTGATCGGGTGGCAGGTTTACATGGTGAAACACCCGACTGTGCCGCCGGCAAAGGTGCTCGCTTCGCCGAGCCCGACCGCGGCCGCATCGAAGACATCTTCGCCGTCCGGCTCTGCGACGCCCGCTGAGGCGACAGTTGCGGCTGCGCCTAACGAACCCACGCCGACCCCAGCTCCCACGCCCGCGCCGTTTGTCGAAAAGACCACGACCCTGCGCAACTCCGATCTCGAGCTTCTCCTGACCAATCGCGGCGCTGGCATCGCGGAGGCAATCCTGCCGAAGCACAAGGGCGAAAATGGTGCGCCGGTGAAGTTGAATGCGCACCAGAATCTCCCGATCGGCGCCATCATCGACAAGCCGGCCGCGCCGGTGCTGGAAGAGTTTTCCGTCGAGCCAGGGCAGGGGAGCGTGCAATTCGAGCGCGCGCTGCCGAATAACGTGAAGCTGCGCAAGAAATTCTCCCTCAGCTCCGCGCCTAACGTTAAGGACAACTACGTCGCGCAGATGGAGATCGATTTCCAGAACGGCGGCACAGCGGCCTACACCAATCCCGGCTATTACATCGCGCTCGGCTCGGCCGCGCCGATTCATCACAACGACCTGCCGAACTACACCCGCGTCACCTGGTGTATCGACGGCAAGACGAAGACGACGGATGTGAGCTGGTTCGCGGAGCAGAATTATCCCTTCATCGGCGTGAAGAAACGCGCCGCGCAGGAGTTCTTTGAGGAGAAGATCAGCAATGCCGAGTGGCTCGGGGTGAGCAATCAATTTTTCGCCACCCTCATCACCCCGCTCGGCGCGAAGGCGACCGGAGTCTGGGCGGAGCGCTTCGAGTCATTCAAAAAGCCGGACGGTTCACTCGAGTACGGAATCGAAGGGGCGATGGGGATGCCCGGTTTCAAGGTTCAGCCGGGCCAGACCGCGACCGCGCAATTCCAGCTCTACATCGGCCCGAAATTATACAATCGCCTCGCGCAACTGACGCACGACGAAGCCGAGATCATGGACTTCGGCCTTTGGAAACTGGTCAGCCAGACGCTGCTCAACCTGATGAATCTGATTCATCGGTTTGTCGGCAATTACGCCGTCGCGATTCTCATCCTGACCGCCATCATCAAGCTCATCCTCTGGCCGCTCCAGACCAAGGCGAACAAGTCGATGCGCCGCATGTCGGCCCTCTCGCCCAAGATGCAGGAACTGCGCGAGAAGTACAAGGACGACCCGACGAAGATGAATGCCGAGGTCATGAAACTCTACAAGGATTACGGGATCAACCCGGTCAGCGGCTGTCTTCCGATGATGATCCAAATCCCGATCTTTTTTGGCCTCTTCACCATGCTGCGACAGGCGGTCGAGCTGCGCAATGCGAGCTTCCTCTGGGTGCACGATCTTTCCCAACCGGATACGATCGCGCACATCCCGGGGCTCGGTTGGCCGATCAACATCCTGCCCCTGATCATGGCCGGGACGAGTTTCTGGATGACGCACGTCACGCCCAAGAGCGGGGACTCCACGCAGCAGCGGGTCATGATGTTCATGCCGCTGATTTTCGTTGTTTTTTGCTACAACTTTGCCGCTGCACTGGCATTGTATTATACAACTCAGAACCTGTTTACGATTCTGCAGCTGTATCAAAACAAGAACCAGCCGCTGCCGAAACTGGAGAAAGTGAATCAGCCGACGAAGAGAAAAGGAAAAGGACGCTGATGAGCACCGAAGCTGAATCGACCGTAAATGCAAAGGAGCTGCTCGACACGATGCTCGGCTACCTCGGTTTTGTGGTGGAGATCGAGGAGACGAAAAGCGAGAGCGGCAATCCGACGCTCCAGATTTACACCGAGGAAGCGGATCGCCTGATCGGTCGCGAAGGCGAAACGCTCGACGCCGTGCAGTTCCTCCTTAACCGGGTCATGCAGGCAAAGGACCCGGACGCGCCGAAATGGATCGTCGATTGCGAAATGTATCGCTCGATGCGCCAGGACAAGATCGTGCAGCAGGTGCGCCAGCTGGCCGAGCGAGTGCGGCTTTCCGGCCGGCCGCTGCAACTCGAGCCGATGAATTCATACGAGCGCCGCATCGTGCACGAAGCATTCAAGGACGATCCTGAGGTCGCGACTTGGAGTCCCTCCGACTCGTCGCGGATCAAGCAGATCACGCTCATTCGCCGGCCAGCGAAAAAAGAAGCGCCCTCGGAGTAACAAAGCGTCTGGATTCCAGGGAGCACAGGCCGCTGGCCTGTCGCATTCGGCGGCTCGCCGGATGCATCTTGCGCGCAAGCGCCACCGCTTTCGCGCGGCCTGCGTTCCCCGCTGAAACGCAAAAGGCGCTTGGCCGAAGCCACGCGCCCGCGCACCAACCAGGACTACAAAGTTACTTGAGATCCGGCGGCATGAGCACGGTGTCGATGACGTGGATCACACCATTGGTCGCCGCGATGTCGGTCTTCACGACGTTGGCGTTGTTCACC
>DASXYO010000127.1:0-8887 GCA_036502465.1 Chthoniobacterales bacterium | reverse complement strand
TTCACGGGGAAACGAGTACAACAGGCGCATCAATACCTTGCTCGCGAGAGGCGGTCATGGCCGTCCTTTGCCTTGCCGCAGGAGCGTGGCTCACCCACGGCGCTCGAGGTTCTCGCTCGCCCAGCAGGTGTCGCGCGGGACGAGGCGATCCATGAGTGGTGTGAATCCGTTTGGGAGGCCTTCCGCGATGTTCACCGTCAGGTTTTTGAACTATGGTCCACGTATGGCTCTGCATAGCTGGCCCCGTAATCGCATCCTGGCCTGGCCGGCGAATATGCCATCCGCATTCCGTCGCATCCTGTGATCGAAGATCAACTCCACGCAGCGCCTTCGAGCGCACCGGTGGTCTCGTCTATTTCGTCCGTGTCCTCGACAAAATTCGGCTCCAAGCGTCGGGTCGGCTCCGGGCTGACTTTCATCGCAACCTCGGCACTGGCGTGGAGGTCGTTGCTGTCGCTTTCTCGGCCTCGAGTATTCGGCGCTTTGCCAGCGCGTTCTGGCGGCCGACCGTCGTGAATGCGGATGAGATCTCAACTGCGCGCTTAGCTGAATTGACGGCCGTTTTCCTGATGGCAGGCGGAGCGCCTGCCCTACAATCGCCTTCGTGCTGTTCGTGTCCTTCGTGGTAATTCAGACCCGGCACGGTGCGTGCTGAAGAGCAGGGATGCTCGTTGGTTCGCTGCTTGTGATCCTGGTCGTGCTCCCGGCTTCGGTGTGCTTTGTCATTTCGAGAGACTTTTCCTTTGGCCGGCATTTTCTGCGTCGGCGCCTGCAGCCTGGGGTGCCGATTGTCTATCGGATGGCCGAAACCTCCAGCCGGCCGCCCGGGCCGGAAGCGCGCGACGTCCGACCGGCGGAGCGCGGTGACCTCTATTATTACCTGATCCGGAAATACTGGCGGGTGGAAGAGGTCCTACAGGACGGCAGAATCGTGGCGGTGACTCCGCTCATGGAACACCACTACCTGCGCCGTGACGATCCGAACCTGCGCAAGGCCAATCTGCTCGAGCGGCTCCGATACGGGGCGCGTTTCCCTCGCCTCGCCTAAGTCCGCGGGTTGCGATTAGCGGGTCTTTTTTAGAATGGGGGCGAGAAAGGCGAGAATGTCGTCTTTCACCAGCGGCCAGTTGGCGAAGGAGTGAAGGTCGCCGGCAATCGTCATCGCGGTGTAGTTGTGCGCACCGACGGTGGTGAGGTGAGAGACCATGTCGTCGAGTTGCACCGCGGGCATGAGATCGCCCTCCGAATCGATCAAGTAGAGCGGGGCGACCTTCTTGCCCACCACCCAGGCGGGCGAAGCCGCGCGCAGGGAAACCGTGTCGGTCGAGGGGACGCCGACGTAATTCGTGACGGAAAACATGAAGAGCATGAGGTTGTCGTCAGGCGAGAAATCGGAGAAGTCGTAGGCGCCGGAAAGGCCGGCTGCGGCGTCGAGCCGGTCCTGCCCGGCCGTGCCGGTGGTGGAGGCCCAGACGGCGTGAGTGGCGCCGGCCGAGCCGCCGACCGCTCCGACTTTGCCGGTAGAGCGACTATCATCGCGGGCTGCCTGGACAGCGAGATGCACGTCGTTGTACTGGTCGGGGGAGCGCCCCAACGACACCTGGCCAGGGATGCTGCCAGGAGGAGCGAGGCGGTAATTGATGGAATAGGCAACGTAACCGGCGGCGGCCAAATCCTGCGCGCAGGCAGCGCCTTCACTGGCATCGCCGCTCAGGAAGAGCCCGCCATGGATAACGAGGACCGCAGGCCAGGGACCTCTACCGGCGGGCGTATAGACAGTCCAAGTGAGCGGAGTGCTGTCGCTCGCGGTGGCATAAACCTCTGTCACCGGAGGAGGGGGCGTCGGAGTAGGTCTCGGTCTCGAATTTTGCCCGTGGGCGGTAACGGTGGCTGCCAAGACCAGGGAGAACAATAGAAGGTATTGTCTCATTGTATTTGTTTTTCCGTTGAGCCGGCACCGAGGGAGCGCGCGGCCGCCTGATTGTTCGGGACCCCCGCTTACTGCGCCGGATCCCGTCTGGCACCTGTCTTTTTACCGAAATTGCTCCGGCGGCGCCACTATTAATTTTGTGACTTTCTTCTTACGGGAAGAAGGTTATTGCGGCTGCCTGGTGGTGAGATTGTAGATCTCGAGCAGGCCCGTGCCGCTTCCGCCGTTCACGTCGAACATGAGCGCGGTATAGCTCCCGACGGGGAGAGTGAGCAAGAGCGCGGCTTCATGCGGATCGGTCGGCGCCAAACCGGTCGACGTGATTTCAGTGCCCTGGCTGTCCGGCCAATTATCATTTATGGAGACGGTCGTGCCCTGGCTGTCGATCAGTTGGAGAAACGGATCGGGCAACAGACCGGGGATCTGTGTCAAACTGGAGGAGAGGGAAGGTCCGATACCGCGGAGGAGCAAAGTCTCCGGTTCCGTGCCGCCGATGATCGTGCCGGCGATCATGACTCCTTCGCCGGAATCGACCGGGCCGCGGGTCGAGATGTTGAGCAATTGCGGCGGGTGAATCGCGTCGAGGTCGTAAACTTCGACAAGGGCGATATTTTGCGGGCCGTCCGTGCCGGTGACGATCGCGGTGTAGGCGCCGGGGGCGAGCGAAGCAAGAACGGCGGATTCCCTTGAGTCGTTAGGGGCGAGCTGCGCGTCGATGATCTGCTGGGCCTGGATGCCGGTCATCCAATTGTCGTTTGTGGCCAGGACCCGGCCAGTTGAATCAACCAATTGCAGGCTCGGGTTCAACAACGCGGAAGTGACGCCGGCCGCGGCGAGAGAGGGGCCGATGGCGCGAACGACAATCTGCTTCGGCGCGCCGCTCGGCCCGAGGATGAAGCCGCCAATGAGGACGTTGTCGCCGGTGCCGGCGCGGGCGCGGGTGGAAAGGTTGAGGAGCGAATTGGCCGCGGTGGCGGGAGTGGGTGAGGGAGTGACCGAGGGTGTGGCGGTGGGTGTCGGAGTGGCGGTGGGAGTTGGCGTGGGTGTGGCGGTCGGAGTCGGGGTGGGGGTCGGGATTGCGTCGGCGAAGTTGGTCGCGAGGAAGGCGAGCGCGTCGGGTTTGATCGTCGGCCAATAGCCAAAGGAATGGAGGGCGCCCGCGATTCGCATTGATTGATAGTTGGTCACGCCAAGGCCATCGAGATGGCTGATGATGGCGTCCAATTGCGCGCCCGGCATCAGGTCGTCTTCCGAGTCGATGACCAGCAATGGCGAGACACTGTTCGTCAGCACCCAGGCGGGCGAGGCCGCGCGCAGCGTGACCACATCATTCGCGCCGACCCCGACGTAGTTCGTCACGACGGAGAGGAAAAAATTGAGCCCGGGGTCAGGAGTGACGTCGGAAAAATCGTAGGCGCCCGAAAGGCAGACGGCGACATCGAGTTTATCAGATCCCGGAGTGCCGGTAGTCGCCGTCCAGACCGCGTGGGTCGCACCGGCCGAGCCGCCGACCGCGCCGACCTTGCCGTTGCTCCGCGAATCGCGCCGGGCCGCCGCCACCGCGAGGTGGACATCGTCGTATTGATCGGGGTAGCGACCGGAGGAGCGTTGGCCGGTGATCGTGCCTGGAGGCGCGAGGCGATAGGAAATGGCGAGGGCGAGATATCCGGCGTTGGCCAAGTCCTGGGCGCAGGTCACGACCCCATCGTCACCCGGATCGCCGGCGTCGAAGTTGCCCCCGTGGATGACTAGGACGGCGGGCCATGGCCCTTGACCGGCGGGAGTGTAAACTTCCCACACGAGCGGGGTGTGATCGCTGGCCAGCGCGTAGATTTCAGAGGTGGCGACGCTGCCCGACTGTCCTGCAAAGGAGAGCTGAATGGCGAGACAAAATGCACTAACGAGCAAAGCCAGTTTCACAGGAGCCGTCCCTCCTAGCAGAATGGCCTGCCGAAGGCCAACTTTTTCGCGGACTTTCGTTCTCCCGGGTTCTGCCCAGCGCGCCACTGGCGAAATGTCTGACCTCGGCTTAGAGATGCCGCGTGAACCGGTTGCCGCGGCATATCCATTTCCTCGGGATCTGCGGCACTGCCATGGGCGGCGTGGCGGCGGCCTTGCGCGACCGCGGCTGCACCGTGACCGGCTCGGACGAAAAAGTGTATCCGCCGATGTCCGATTTCCTCCGCGCCAAGGGGATCACGCTGACCGAGCCCTACCGCGCGGAAAACATTCCCGCCGCTGCCGAGGTGGTCGTCATCGGGAACGCGATCAAGCGCGGCAACCCGGAAGTCGAGGCGGTCCTCAACCGGAAGCTCTATTACCTATCGCTGCCGGAAGTGTTGAAGGAATTCTTCCTCCGCGGCCGGCATAATCTGGTCGTCACCGGCACGCACGGGAAGACCACCACGACCGCGCTCCTCGCCTGGATGCTGACGGTCGGGGAATTGGAACCCGGCTACGTGATCGGCGGCCTCCCGCGCAATCTCGGCCAGGGCGCGCTTTTTAACGACGCGAACCATTTCGTGATCGAGGGCGACGAGTACGACACCGCCTTTTTCGACAAGCGCTCGAAGTTCATTCACTACCTGCCGGAGCTGCTCGTGATCAACAACCTGGAGTTCGATCACGCCGATATCTTTCCCGACCTCGCGGCGGTGAAGCTGAGTTTCCGGCGCCTCGTGAACATCGTCCCGCAAAATGGGATGATCCTGCTCAACGGCGACGACCCGAATTGCGTGGAAGTCACCCGCGACTGTCTCGCGCCGCTCGTCGAGGTGGGCTTCTCGGAGAACTGCGCGGAGCGGATTCGCAATGTCAGCTACTCGCCCAACGGATCTCGTTTTTCGTTAGGCGAGGCGACCTTCGATTCGCCGCTGATCGGCGAATTCAATGTGCGCAATGCGGCCATGGCGGCGGTGGCGGCGCGCTTCTACGGTCTCACGCCGGAGGTGATCCAGACGGCCCTAACGAGTTTTGAAGGGATCGCGCGGCGCCAGGAAGTGCGCGGCACGGTTAACGGGGTGACGGTGATCGACGACTTCGGGCATCACCCGACGGCGATTCGCGAAACGTTAGGCGCATTGCGCAATCGTTATCCGGGGCATCGACTATGGGCGATCTTCGAGCCGCGCTCGAACACGACGCGGCGCGCGGTCTTCCAGCAGCAACTGCCGGAAGCGCTCCAGTTGGCCGACGGCGTTTTTATTGCCCAGATCGCGGCCCTCGAGCAAATCCCGGCTGGCGATCGACTTGATCCGGAAGCGGTCGTCTCCGCCATCGCCGAGGCGGGCCGCATGGCCTTTTACGAGCGCGACGCGAATGCGATTCTCGAGCGACTCGTCCCGCTCCTCCAGCCTAACGATGTCGTGACGATCTTCAGCAATGGCGGCTTCGACGGCATCCACGGGAAGCTGCTCGAGCGCCTGCGGAACAATTAACTTCTGCAGTCAATTTGCTCCGTTGTCTTCAGGACGTGTGATCGAGCACGATCCGCCAGCCCTCCGGTCGCTTGCGCAGGACGAGGGTGAATTTTCCGTGCGGCTGGTCTGCTTTGCGTTGCAGGCTCCAACTTCCGAGAACCAGGACGGCGTCATCGCAGAGCGGCATGATCGTTAGGCCGGAAAATGTCAAGTGGCCCATCCTCTCGCGGCTGTCGTATTTTTTTGCATAACGATCGCGCACCGTCTGCCAGCCGTGGGTAACTTCGTCGCCGGAAACAAATGTCGTCTCAGGCGAGCGGGCGTAGCCGGCCATGAAGCCGTTGATCTCACCGCGATTCCAGGCCGCCACCTGCTCGTCGAGGGTCGCTCGAATCGCTTTCGTTGGATCTCCGCCCGCCATGGCGAAATCAGGCGCCCATAAGCCTAACGAGATGACAAAAAGGAAAATTCGAACTTTGCACATGGCCCCGAGCATTCCCTGCCGCTCCGGGCTCGTCGAGCTTCGGCCTCGGCTAAATGTTGACCTCTGCGCGGCAAACAATTACATACAGCGCGTGCTTCGCCGCTTCTTCTGCTGCCTTGTCCCGTTGCTTCTACTCACCGTAACGGCCCCCGGCCAGGTGAAAGGCCCCACTCCATTCGTCCCGCCCCGCTCCGGAGCGCAGCCCGTTCGGCCCGGACCAAACAATCGCCCGGCCGACCTGGTGACGATGCAATACCCAAACAGCGACGTGCTCGACGTCCTGCATCTCTACGAGGGGCTGACCGGCAAGAAGCTCGTCATGGACAACAACGTCCAGGGCAAGGTGAACATCTTTATCGCCAAGCCGATCCCGCGCGACGAGGCGATCACCATCATCGAGATGAACCTGGCTCTGAATGGCTTCTCGCTCGTTCCCGCCGGGGGCGACATCGTTGAAGTCATCGGGGTGAACAAGAATCCGCGCGCCGCCGCGGTCCCGATCATTTCCGATCCGGCCGATCTGCCGCAGGGCGCGATGGTCGTGAGTTATCTCTTTCGGCTGAACTACGCCGACACGCAGGAACTGCAGCAGGTGCTCTCGCAATATCTCGCCGGCATCGGCGGGCAGGCGCCGATTCTCGCCTTGCCGAAATCCTCCAGCCTCCTCGTCACCCAGAGTGCCGACGTGCTGCGCAAACTGGTGAAGATGGTCGAGCAGATCGACGTTGCCCCGGCCGAGGTGACGAGCCTTTTCATCAAACTCGAGCGGGCCGACGCGCAAAAGGTCGTCGACATGTTGAAGGAGATCTTCGACAAGGGCGACCAGACGGCGCAAACCGCGGGACGCCGTGTCCGCGGAATTATCCCGCCCGCCAATCCGCAACAACAGGCAGTGGAGGAAGAGGGCGGGGCGGTGCTGTCGGAGGACTCGCTCATTGTCGGCAAGATCAAACTGGAAGCCGACGTCCGGACCAATCGCATCCACATCATTACCCGGCCGGTCAACCTTCCCTTCATCGAGAAGCTGATCGCGGAATTCGACGCCAATGTCGATTTTGGGCAGCCGGTCGTGCGCCCGTTGAAATACATCGCGGCGGCGGATGTTTTGCAGGTGCTGGTCAACGCGTTGACCGAGCCGGGCGACCAGAATCAACAGGGTGGGCAGCAGGGGCTCAACCCAAACCAGCGTAATCAAAACCGGAACCCGAATTCGCCTAACAATCAGCCTTTAAACAACAATACGACGAATAGCGGCACCGCGAGCGACAGCACACTGCAGGTCAGCGAGCAACTTTCGACCGAACCGGTCGATACCACTCCGCAATCAGTCACAGTCGGCAACACCAAGCTGATCGCTGACGCGCGCGCAAACACCATCATCGTTCTCGGCACGCGGGAAGTCGTTTCCAAGGTCTCCAGGATCCTGGACGAGATGGACGTGAAAGCGCCGCAGGTTGCGCTCAGCACGGTCATTGGAGAACTTCGCCTAACAGGTAACGAGGAGTTCGGGGTCGATTATTTTCTGCAGTTCAAGAAGAACAACATCGCACAGAGCCCGGACGTCGGAGTAGGCGGCGGCGCGAGCTACACCGGTTCCCCGATCATTGATCCGGCCAGTCTTATCACCTTTCCAGCTTTCGCGAGTTTGCCGGGGGGCCAGGCTACTGCCTATGTTGCCGCCGGTAACACGCTGGCCGCGATCGTTAAGGCACTCGACTCGACCGGTCGATTCAAAACCATTTCGCGTCCGACTGTTTTCACGAGCAACAACAAGAAAGCGATCATCGCTTCCGGCACGGAAATTCCCGTCCCGGTCAGCACTATCAGCGCTTCAACCGGCACAAGTTTGATAGGTAGCGGGCTTTCCCAACAGTCCAATATCGAGTTTAAGAAGATTGCCCTTCAACTCGAAGTAGTGCCGCTGATCAACTCCGAGAAGGAAGTTTCGCTCGATATTCTGCAGAAGGTCGACAGCCAGGCTGGATTTACACGGATCGATAACAACAACATTCCGAATATCGCCACCCGGTACATCAAAACGACGGTCTCCGCGCCGAACCGATCGACCGTTATCTTGGGAGGATTGATCATGGACCACAAAGAGAGCGGTCGGACTGGCTTCCCTATTCTCGATCGAATCCCACTTATTGGTGCGCTCTTCAGCGACACGACCAAGGCAAAGGAACGCAATGAACTCATCGTCCTCATGCGTCCCGAAGTGACCCTCTCGAAGCTCGAGATGTATCGCCTGCGCGACAAAGAGGAGAGTCGGACGCACTTCGGCCCAGAATTGGAGGAAGACGATTGTCCCGATTGTCCGCCTGTGATCGATGGGAAAGCATTGCCGCCGCCCGATCTTCCGATGACAAAATAATCGCCTGGTCCCATGAAACACGCTCTATTTCTTCTCGTCGCGTCGGTTTGTCTGGGGTCAATCTCGTCCAAAGCTGAATCTGATTCCGCGCTTTTTTTCTACGATCCGCACGGAGACCCCCTGGCAGCTCGCGACGACTACGGACTGCGCCACCAGATGCCGGCAACCAACCGGACGGATTTCGCTCCCCGGGCGCCGTTTCGTTTTTGCTACTACTTTAAATCAGGGGCCGTCATCGCGGCTGATCCGGCCTACGTTGGCGCTCTCCAGGACGCTCTGCAACGCAATGGCTATTATTGCGGTCCGATCGATGGGGTCCTTTCCGATGCCGTTCGCGACGCGATCGCCCGGCTGCAGAAGAACTGTTCGCAGCACGTTACTGGCACGCTCACCCTCGGCGTTCGCCGTGCGCTACATTTGCCCTAAATTGCACGATGAGTCCGGCTCTCAGTAAATCACTCGTCGATATTCTCCTCGCGAGCGGCGTTCCGTCGCGCGACGAAGCGACCGCGCTCGCGGCCAATCTGAATGGCGGCTCCTGGACGGCCGACGTTCTTAATTCCGGAAAGGTGGACGAACAACTTTTCCTCAAGGCAATCGGAGACTTCTTCAGCGTCCCGGTCCTCTCGATCGACGCCAAGAGCATCGAGCGCGCGACCCTGCTCGTGCTGCCGAGCCGG
>DASXYO010000126.1:0-20325 GCA_036502465.1 Chthoniobacterales bacterium | reverse complement strand
CAATGTGCCGGCGCTGCCCCAGCCTGTGCGGATCCCGCTCGAGGTGACGCTGCCGGAGAAAATCAAAATCACGTTCTCGCCGAGACTTGCGATCTGCTGTTCGACCTGGGCCTTGGCGCCATTGCCGATGCTGACCATCGCAATGACCGCGCCGACGCCGATGATGATGCCAAGCGCGGTCAGAACCGAGCGCAGTTTGTTCCGGCGCAGGGCGCGGAAAGCGATCTTGAAAGTGGACTCAAATCTCATGGTCTTGAAAGTCAATACTAAGACATGTGGGAGCGGCGGCTGCGACGACTTTTTTGGGAAGCTGAGGAGAAGGGGCAGCCCTTGCAGCGATTGTTTTGCGAGGCTTTTCCGGACCTGCAAGGTCTGCAGAGCCTTCTGCAGGAGGCGGGCGGCTGCTTGCAGCTCCTGCGGCAAGTTTTCGGCAAACGCGCGGAACCCTCGCAGCTCCCGCGCGAGCTTTTCGGAGAGCCGGGCGAGTCGTCGCAACTCCTGCCGTGAGTTTTCCCGGACCCCGGCGAGGCGATGCGGCGGCTGCATGGCGGTTTCGGGGAGCAAAAAAAGTTCGTGCAGCATCAACTTTTTTCTTGTTCGCCTGCAAATTTTTTCGTGAAATGCCGGAAGTGCCACGCGGCATGGTACCCTGCAGCCACCCTGTTCATCCTATGGCTAGCAATGAAATCCCACGGACGTTCGACCCCATCGTCGAACTCCTCGAAGACGCCGCCGATGGCGCAGTAGCCCACGGCGCGGCGATCGACCTGAAACAAAACGACGAGACCCGCGCTCCGCGCCATTCTCGCAGAATTGGTCGGCATCCCGGCCGGCCCGGGCAATGTCCCGCCCGCCGTTCCGGGCTTGAAAGACAGACGGAACACGGCCAAGGCGGCGAAAGTCGCCGGGACGAGCGGGTTCCGCATCGCGAAAAGCAACGGGCAGGCGCTGGCCCGGGCCTGCATCGGCGTGCTCAAGCCCAGTCTGAGCGACCAATGGAGCAATGCCTGGCAAAATGCCGGATTCACCAATCACTCACTCGCGGTGTCGGATAACCCGCTCGCGCTTCTCCAGCAATTGCGCTCCTACTTTGCCGCCAACCCAGCCAAGGAGTGCCCACCCTCAGGCCCTTCGCGGTGACTGCGACGGCCTGCGAAGCGGCGGCCCAGGCGATCAGCGATGCCGCCAGCGCGAGCAACCAAAGCAACATGGGCGCGGGCGCGGCGAAACGAAATCTTGCCGGGGGAATCAAGCGCGGGCGAAGAGCACCGGGTGACGATCACCGAAACGGCCAACCCGGCCAACCAGCTCGTCTCGCAGATCGTGGAGGAGAGCGAGCACGTTTTTACCGGGCTCCCTTCCGACATGGGGATCACGGTCGTGGTCACCGCCCGCAATGCCAAGGGCGGCGAGAGCGGCCCGAGCGCGGCGGCCAACGGCACGGTGCCCTAATCGGGGCGTCAGCGGGTCCGCTCAACAAGAGGCGCGATATTGCCGCGATGTATGCGACGTCGACGGCAACGCCCGGACCGTTTGGATGATCGTTGGCCGCGTCGGAATCGACCCGCATCTTTTTCCGGCGCAAGGCGCGAAACGCGATCTAAAGTGGACTCGAATTTCATGGCCTTGGAGTTTAAGACGAAGACATGTGGGAGCGGCTGCCGGATACGTGGGAAAGCGCAAACCGCCAGAACCCGCCGTTAAACCGATTGTAGTGAGAGACCCCGGGAACGTAGTCAGAATAAATGACCGAGCGAAACGGCACGAAGCGTGAGACCGGCTTGAAAGCCGTCGGTCGGGTGCGGTGGGGCGCGCACTTCTGCATTTTTTACGAGACGAAGCAGGACCTGCTCGAGATTCTGGTCCCTTACTTTGAAGCCGGCCTAACGAATAACGAGCTCTGCCTTTGGATTGTCGCCCCCTTTGAGTTTCTTTCCGTCACGGAGGCCAAAGCGGCCCTTACAGCTTCGCTGCCTGATCTCCAGCGCTACCTCGAAAGAAAGCGACTCGCGATCGTCCCGCATGGACAATGGTTCGAGGCGGAGGAGAGAATTGCACCAGCGATGGCGATAAAGCGTTTCCGCGGCAAGCTGGAGGAGGCAAAGAAGCGCGGCCTGGAGGGCTGCCGGGTGAACGGCAACTCGACCTGGGTGGACGAGCAATCTTCCCGACGAGACTTCCGCAGATTTGAAAATGAACTTGACCGGCTCCTGAACGGCGAACGGATGATGGTGGCCTGCACTTTTTCGCTCCACCTGAGCAGTGCCGAGCAGATTCTGGACGCCGCCCGGACGCACGACTTCGGCCTCACGGTGCGCAACGGCGTCTGGAAACGAGTGGAGATTGCAGATCTCGCGGGCGCCCGGCGCGAGGCGGAGCAAACCCACCGCGCGGACCTCGGAAAGCTCACCGGCCGCCAACGGGAGATCCTGGAACGAATCGCCGAAGGTCAAAACACGAAGCAAATCGCCGCTGACCTCGGCATCAGCGGAAAGACGGTCGAAGCCCATCGCCTGCAAACGATGCGCCGGCTCGGGATTCACGATGTCCCCGGCCTCGTGCGATTCGCCATCCGAGCCGGGCTCGTTTCGGCCTGAGGCGACGTGTCGCTGTGCCACTGATCGCTCTAAGGATTCCCCTTATTGCGAGAGGGATTGAAATTCCAAAGTTAGGGCATGGAGCGGAAGCAGCGGCCTAACGATATCACTCATCGTCTCTGGCGCGTGCGGCTAACCTCCTACACATAAATGAAGGGAACGGATTTGAGAACTCTTTTCGGAAAGGCAATTAAAGCTCAGCGGGCTGCCTTGTGTATCTCGCAGGAGGAATTGGCCTATCGGGCCGGTCTGCATCAGACTTACGTCTCCGACGTCGAACGCGGGAGGCGAAATCCGTCGCTTGAGACGGTCGAGAAACTGGCCCGGGCGCTGGAGATTTCCATTGCCTCCTTATTCGAACGTGCCAGCATCGGAGACGGGACGCGGGACCTGGTTGAAATTCTGCTGGTGGAAGATGATCCGAGCGATGTGGATATGACTCAACGCGCCTTTCGGCGCGGGAAAATCGCGAATCCATTGCACGTCGTTAGGACCGGCGAGGCGGCGCTCGAGTTTGTTCTCAAGGCAAACCGCAATGCCGATGAAGTTCGCGGCGGCAAATCGTTGATTGTCCTCCTCGATCTCAACCTGCCTGGCATGAGCGGTGTTGAAGTGCTGCGGCGGATCAAAGCGGATCGGCGCACGGCGGGGACTCCGGTGATTGTTCTGACGGAGTCGAGCCGCGCGAGAGATATCGCCATTTGCCGCGAACTGGGAGCCGATAAGTACCTGATCAAGCCGGTCGGTTTCCAAAACTTCAGCGAAATGACGCCTTATTTCGAAATGGAATGGGCGCTCCTGAAAGGGCGATAGTGCCCTGGAGCCAGAATTCAGTTCTCACGTAATGAAATCAACAATAATCCAAAATAATGCCCCGCCAGACTCACGGGGCTAATCCTCCGATCGGAGGCGAAACTTCCACTCGCGGCCCTGCACGGCCGACCGAAGGGGAGGAAGGAACGCTTCCGCCCAAGATCTTTCGCCTCCTGATTGAAGCCACGCCGAGCGCGGTCGTGCTTGCCAATCGCGAAGGCCGCGTGGTTCTCGCCAACCCCGAGGCGGAAAAGTTGTTCGGCTATGCGCGCGAGGAATTAGTCGGGCAAACCGTGGACATGCTCGTCCCGGAAAGATTCCGCGCCGTCCATCCGAGCTATCGCACAGCCTACTCCACCCGGCCCGAGGCACGCCCGATGGGCAAAGGCCGCGACCTTTTTGCCCGGCGCAAGGACGGCTCCGAAGTGCCGGTGGAAATCGGATTGAATCCAATCGAGACCCCGGAGGGATCCTTCATTCTCAGCGTCATCATCGACATCAGCGAGCGGAAAGCCGCGGACGAACGGCAAAAAGCCACACTGCGCGAGCTGAACGACCTGAGAACGGCGCTGGATGAGCATGCGATCGTCGCCATGACCGATGCGCAGGGCACGATCGTCTACGTAAACGACAAGTTTTGCGAGATCTCGAAATACGGACGGGAGGAATTGTTAGGGCAGGATCATCGGCTGATTAATTCCGGGCATCATCCGAAAGAGTTCATGCGTGATCTTTGGCAGACGATCGGGCGCGGCGAGGTCTGGAAGGGTGAAATCAAGAACCGGGCGAAAGACGACTCCTACTACTGGGTTGACACGACAATCGTTCCATTTCTCAAGGACGACGGCAAACCTCATCACTACGTCGCAGTCCGGGCCGACATCACCGAACGCAAGCGGGTCGAGGAACAGGTTCTGGAATTGAATGCCGAACTTGAGCGCCGCGTCGCGGAGCGCACCGCAGAACTGGAAGCGGCCAACCGCGAACTGGAAGCCTTTTCCTATTCCGTCTCGCACGACCTGCGCGCACCGCTCCGCGCTGTCGATGGTTTTTCCCAGGCGGTGCTGGATGACTTCGGCGCGCTATTGCCGGAAGAGGGCCGGCACTATCTTCAAACGATCCGCGCGGGCGCCCAAAGGATGGGCCAACTGATCGATGATCTTCTCACCTTTGCGCGCTTAAGCCGACTCCCGCTCACCCGCCAGCCGATCGATACGGACTCGGTCGTTCGGCAGGCGCTGGCCGAGCTGGCGCCGCACAGCGACGGGCGCAGTGTGGACCTGCGCATTGGCGATCTCGCGCCTTGCGAAGGAGATCCGGGCTTGATCAGGCAGGTCTGGGTGAATCTGCTCTCCAACGCCCTCAAATACACCCGGCAGCGCGAGGCGGCGGTGATCGACATCGGGTCGCGCGCGGAGGACGGCGAGACCGTTTATTACGTCACCGACAACGGGACAGGCTTCGACATGCGCTACTCGGACAAACTCTTCGGCGTCTTTCAGCGCCTCCATCGGGCGGAGGAATTTGAGGGCACCGGTGTCGGGCTGGCCATCGCCCAGCGTGTGATCCATCGCCATCGCGGGCGCATTTGGGCGGAAGCCGAGCTGGGACAAGGCGCGACGTTTCAGTTCACTCTCGGAACGGAGGAAAACCAATGAGCGAAGCTATGGAATTACTGGTGGTGGAAGACAACGCGCAGGATCTCGAGTTGATGGTGCGCGCGCTGCGCAAGGCGAATTTGACCAACCGAATGCAAAGCGCGCGAGACGGAGCCGAAGCCCTCGAGCTGATTTTTGGTGAAGACGGTTTCGCCGGCAAGGCGGGAACCGGGCCCAAGGTGATCCTGCTCGATCTGAAGTTGCCGAAGGTGGACGGCTTGGAAGTTCTAAAGCGGCTCAAGGCCGACGAGCGGACGCGTAACATTCCGGTCGTGGTGCTGACCTCCTCGAAGGAACAGCAGGACGTGGTCGAAAGTTATCGGTTGGGCGTGAACAGTTACATTGTCAAGCCGGTGAGCTTCGAGCGCTTTGCCTCCGCAGTCGAAGAGCTGGGCCTTTACTGGCTCCTGCTCAATCAACCTCCCAAAATCGATGGCTGAGAAATCTCTCAACGTCCTCGTCGTCGAGGACAATCCGGCCGATGCGGAACTGGTCGTGCGCGAACTGAAGCGGGCCGGGTTTAACCTCCGATTCGAGCGGGTTGAAAACGAGGCGGACTATCTTGCCCGCCTCGACGAGAAGATCGACATCATCCTCTCCGATTACTGCCTGCCTCAATTTAGCGGCACGCATGCCTTGCAGTTGTTGAAGGCGAGCGAACTGGACGTCCCTTTTATTATCGTCTCGGGCACGATCGGCGAAGAGACCGCCGTGGCTGCGATGCGTGATGGGGCGGATGATTATCTGCTCAAAGACCGCCTCGCCCGGCTCGGTGAAGCGGTGCGGCACGCCCTCGCGCAGAAGCGCCTGCGCGACGAACGCAAAGAGGCAGAGACAAAATTGCGGGAATTCATGCGGCAGCATGAGCTGATTCTCAATTCCACTGGCGAAGGCATTCACGGCGTCGATCTGGAGGGAAAGATCACCTTTGAAAATCCAAAGGCCGTCGAGCTCCTCGGTTGGGCCAAAGGCGAGCTGATCGGACAGCCGGCTCACGCCACAGTCCATCACAGTGACCCCGACGGCAGATCGCATTCGGTCGAATCCTGCCCGATCCATGTGAGCATGGAGCAGGGCAAGACACGCCGGGTCACGAACGATATTTTCTGGCGCAAGAACGGACGGTCCTTCCACGTCGATTACGTGAGCGCGCCGCTTCGGAGTGACGAGGGGAAAATCATCGGCTGCATCGTCACCTTCAGAGACAACACCGAGCAATTCATGTCCGAACAGCGGCTCAAGCTCCAGGAGCAACAATACCGGCTGCTTTTCGAGACCAATCCCAACGCAATGTGGGTTTTTGACCCGAAGAATTTGCAAATCCTGGCGATAAATGAAGCCGCCACCAGGCAGTATGGTTACTCCCGGGAAGAATTTCTCCAGCTCCACCTAACCGATTTGCGCCTTCCCGAAGAACAGCCGGCATTGCTGGCTGCGATGAGCTCGCCCGAAGTGCCCGCGCATTTCTCGGGAGAATTTCGACACCTCACCAAGAGTGGCACCCTAATCAGCGTCGCGATCTTCTCCAGCCCACTCATCTGGGACGGAGTCTCTGCCCGCATGGTCACCGCCATCGACTTCACAGAGCGGAAACGGGACGAGCAACGTTTACGCGAACAAACAGAAATCATCGATCGCGCCCACGACGCGATCATCATGCGCAACTACGACGATCTGCGCATCGTCTTTTGGAACAAAGGGGCTGAACGCCTGTACGGCTGGACGGCCGCGGAACGCGTTGGGTTAACCGATGTCACAGTTCTGGCCGATCGATCCGACATCGACCTCGTCATGAAGAGCCTGCGGGCGACGGGTGAATTCAACGGCGAGCTCAAGCAACTGACCAAAGGCGGCGACGAATTGGTGGCTGACGTGCGGGCCACACTCGTCCGCGACGAGGCCGGCGTTGCGCGCTCGATCCTGCTTATCTGCAGCGACATTACGGAGAAAACGAATCTCGAGATGCAGTTGCTGCGCGCGCAGCGCCTGGAAAGCATCGGTACCCTCGCCAGCGGCGTCGCGCATGACCTCAACAACATTCTCACCCCGATTTTGGTCGGCGCCCAGATGCTCGACGACCATGGCGACCCGGACGCGAGGGTGGCGCTCGATCTCATCATGGCCAGCGCGGAGCGCGGCGCCAACGTCGTTAAGCAGGTGCTTACCTTCGCCCGCGGCATCGAGGGAATCCGGGTCGCGCTCAACCCGCGCCATCTCATCGAGGAGATGGCCGATATCGCCCGCAACACCTTCCCCAAGTCGATCCAAGTGACGGCAAAGTGCGACGACGACCTCTGGTCGATCAGGGGCGATCCCACCCAACTCCATCAGGTCCTGCTCAACCTTTCGGTCAACGCCCGCGACGCCATGCCCGATGGAGGATCCTTGGAGCTGGCGGCGGAAAACGTTGAGGTCGACGAAGCTCTCGCCGCCACCATTCCCGGGGCTGCGCTCGGCCCGCATCTTCTCCTGCGAGTGACCGATACCGGCGCCGGAATGTCGTCGCAGACGATCGAAAAAATCTTCGATCCCTTCTTCACGACCAAGGAAACTGGGAAAGGCACCGGTTTGGGCTTGTCCACCACCATGGGGATCGTGAAAAGCCACGGGGGCCTCCTTGCGGTCAGGAGCCAACCGCGGGGCGGAACGACCTTCCGCATCTTCCTTCCAGCGATCGATGCCGAAGCAAGCGCGGCCCCAACTGATCTCGCCGGATTCAAAACCGGACACGATGAGCTGATCCTGGTGGTAGACGACGAAGAATTGATCCGGCAAGTCACCAAAGTGGCGCTGGAAGAAAATGGCTATCGCGTCCTGGAAGCCAAGGATGGGCCGGAGGCGGTGACAGTTTTCGCCCATCATGCGGACGCCATTCGCGTGGTCTTCACCGACATCATGCTGCCCTTCATGGATGGCGCCGAAGTCATTCGCGCGATAAAACGGATCCGACCCGACGCCCTGATCATCGCGGCGAGCGGAGAAGACGACTCCAAAGTCCTGGAGCGACTGGAGGGGCTTGGGATTGCCGCTTTCCTTCCCAAACCCTATGGCATCGCGAAACTTCTTTCGACTGTAAGCGAAGTGTGCTCCCGGCCATCCGACGCCGGCGCTGTGAATCGTTAGGCCAGCACAAGCCGTTTCGCGCGTCGGCCGGCTCCACAACTCGAGGCAGCTTGCCGCGAGGACATTTTGGGGAGAGCGATGGCACGCGGCAGCGCCGGCAGCGATTGTTTCGCAGGCCTGTCTCGACCAGCTAATCGACGACGATAACGACCTCCGGTATGCGTTCGGTTTCGATATCCGAGCGATCCGGAAAACGCCCGAGGTCCCCGGAAATCTGGTCGTGACGGGCGGCGCGCCCGAGATGGTGTTTACCGATTGGGACGACGCGGGCGGAGAGCTGCCGGCGGGACGGTGCCGTAATCCCGCTCTTCAGGCGCAGCAGCGGGTGTCGTTAGGCTCGCTCGCCCCGGGCGCGAGGGTCGGTCGATCGCCTAACGACCGGCTGGTCGGATTGAACGAGACCGTCGCGCATGACGATGTTGCGTTTGGCATACGCCGCGATGTCGCTCTCGTGCGTCACCATCACGATCGTGATCCCGCGCTCGTTTAGTTTTTGAAAAATGTCTATGATCTCAATGCTGGTGCGGCTGTCGAGATTGCCCGTCGGCTCGTCCGCGAGAACGACTTCAGGGTCGTTGATCAGGGCGCGAGCGATCGCGACCCGCTGCTGCTGGCCGCCGGAGAGCTGGCTCGGATGATGATCTTCCCGGCCGGTGAGGCCGACCGCGGCGAGAACCTTTTCCGCTTTCTTGCGCAGCTGCCCACTCGTTAGGCGATGCTCGCCGTAAAGGAGCGGGAGCTCAACATTTTCCAGGGCGGAGGTGCGGGCAAGGAGATTGAAGCTCTGGAAAACGAAGCCGAGTTTGCGATTGCGAATGTCGGCCAGTTGATCGCGATCCAGTCCGGAAACGTCGAAGCCATCGAGCAAATAGTGGCCCTTGGTCGGGCGATCGAGGCAGCCGAGCAGGTTCATGAGTGTCGATTTGCCTGAGCCGCTCGAGCCCATGATGGCAACAAATTCGCCGGCCGCGATCTCGAGCGAGACCCCGCGGATGGCGTGCACATCGACCTCGCCCGTGCGGTAGGTCTTGTGCACGTCTTCCAGCCTAACGACGGCGTCGTTCGCGGCCATCGTGTCAGCTAAAACCTGCGCCGACCGCCGGCCAGCGGGTTGTTCGATTGATCCGCGCCCGCTGCTTTGCCAGTCATCGCGGTGACGACACGGTCGCCTTCCTTCAAGCCGTCGAGCACTTCCGTGAAAATACCGTCGCTGATTCCGGTTTTAATTTTTACCGGCGTCGGACTTGAGCCGTTCAGGACGTAAACCGTTCGCTCGGTCTGGTGCTCGCCGGGTTTGCCACGTCCGCCTTTTACACCGACCGGCGCCGGGGTCGCGTCGGGCGGCCGGAAACGCAGGGCGGCGTTGCTGATCTTGAGAACGTTATCGCGGTGCGCGCCGACGATCGACACGTTCGCCGTCATGCCGGGCTTCAATTTCAAATCGGCATTGTTGACCCCAATCACCGTGTCGTAGGTGACCACGTTTTGGACGGTCGTCGGCGCGTTGCGCACCTGCACCACGTCCCCGTGAAAGGTGCGTTTCGGGAAGGCGTCGACCGTGAAGTCCACTTTCTGTCCGACTTCGACCGTCCCGATATCAGCCTCGGCCACGGCGGCGTCGATCTGCATTTTCGACAAGTCGTTCGCGATCGTGAAAATAACCGGTGCGCTCAGGCTGGCGGCAACGGTTTGTCCGACATCGACGCTGCGCGAAATGACGATGCCGTCGATCGGCGAAGTGATCGTGCAATGATCGAGATCGACCTGCGCTTTTTGCAGCGCGCCTTGTTTGATCTTCACGTTCGCCTCGGCTTGATGCAGGGCGGCGTTCGCCTGGTCGAGTTCCGATTGCGACGAGTTCTGTTTCGCGACTAATTCCATCATTCGTTTCTGGGTCACCTGCGCGAGCTCGAGAGCGGCTTTGGCATTATCGACATCGCCCTGTGCCTGCAGGACCGCGGCCTGGAAGACGGCCGGGTCGATATTGGCCACCACCTGCCCGGCTTTGACCGGAGAATTAAAATCGGCCGCAAGCTTCTGGATGTTGCCGGAGATCTGGCTGCCGACCTGCACATTCACGACTGGGTTGAGCGTGCCGGTGGCGGTGACGGCCTGGGTGATCGCCCCGCGGGTGACGGTCGCGGTCTGGTATTCGCTGGCCCCACCGCCGCTGCAACCGTGAAAAACAAAGAGCGCACCGACGAGCGCCACCGCCCCGCCACCGATCAGAATGATTCGTTTCATGAAAAAAAGCCGACGCTGACAGACCGGCCGGTGTTGATTAGACCGCCCGAACCGGAATTAGTTACAGGAATCCATGCGCCGCTACCTCGAAATCTACTCGATCATGCTGCGCAACTCGCTCATTCGCGAGATGAGTTTCAAGGCCAACTTCATTCTTTGGATGATCGTGGAAGTGCTTTGGTTCTGCGGGCAGATTCTTTTCTTCAGCATCATCTTTGGCCAGGTCAACCAGATCGGTGACTGGACAAAATGGGAAGTGGTCCTCCTCGTCGGGACGCATCAAATCATCGCGCAATTGTTCCAGGCGTTTTTCTTTACCAACGTCGCGAACGTGCCGGAGCTGGTGCGAACGGGGAAACTCGACTCGCTCCTCGTCCTGCCGATGGACAGCCAGTTCGCGGTCTCAACAAAACAATTCGGCCTCGACAGCGTGATCAACGCGGGCATCGGCGCCATCGTGGTGATTGTTTCGCTTCGGCAGTTGCACGTGGTGCCGGGGCCGGTTGCAGTTGTGCTTTACCTTATCGCGCTTGGGTTCGGGGTCGCCATTCACTATTCGATCATGCTGGCCCTGGCTGCGGTCAGTTTCTGGATCGTGCGCGCCCAGGGGCTGGTTTACGGTTATTTCAATTTCCTCAATATCGCCCGCTATCCCGACGTGATTTTCCCTCAGCTTTTCCGCTGGGTTTTCGGCTGGATCATCCCGGTGGTGATCGTGGCCAACATCCCGGCGCGCCTGCTCATCAAGTCGTTAGGCCAGCCCGGCTGGCTCATATTTCACCTCATCGCCGCCGGGACGATTGCGGCGCTTTTAAGCCGCGCTTTTTGGCGCTGGGCGCTGCGCCATTATTCGAGCGCCAGTTCCTGACCGGAAGCGTCTCAGGCTAAGCAAACAACCTAGCCCAAATTCGCCCCAAAACCGCTTGCGCGGAAAACCAATTGCCCTTAATTAAGCCTCCCCTTACTCCGGGGTGCCGGGAGACTGACCCCAAGATTCACTTTTATGGCTCGTTCAACCAAACCAACTCCTAAAAAGCAGGCCAAGAAAGCGGCTCCGAAAAAGGCCGCTGCCCGGAAGGCGCCTGCCGCGAAGAAACCGTTGGCCAAGCAAAAGGCGAAGGCAGTGAAAAAGCCCGCGACCCCAAAATCCGCGAAAAAGCCAACCAAAAAGGCGGCTCCTGCTCCAGCAAAAAAAGCGAAGGCATCGGCCGTTCGTTCACCGAACGGTCGCGCCAAGACGAATAGCGCGAACCAGACGTTCACTATCGTCAACAATCACCAGAAATCGAAGGAACGCCGGCTCGACCCATTTACCCGCTCGCAGAAAGAGAAGCTCCTCCAACTTCGCGACGCGATGGTCGATTCCATGGCCGGGGTGGCGCAGGATACGCTCCGGGCGCGGGCCGAGGGCAGCGAGGCGTCCGCCTTCGGAATGCACCAGGCCGATGCGGGGAGCGACGCCTACGATCGCGATTTCGCGCTCAGTCTTTTGTCCCAGGAACAGGACGCCCTTTACGAAATCGACGAGGCACTGAAGCGAATCGAGCTCGGTACCTACGGCAAGTGCGAAATGTCCGGCAAACCAATCATGCACGCCCGGCTCGAGGCGATTCCCTTCGCCCGTTACACTGTGGAATGCCAGTCGCAGCTCGAGAAGCAGAGCAAGGCTTCGCGTGTCCGGCAGTCGGTCACGTCGCTCTTTGGCCTAACGGATGAAGAAGCGCGCGAAGGCGAAGAGGAAGAAGTCGCCGCAGATACGAAAGAATAACGAACATGGCCCAGGAAATCATCACACTCGAATGCACGGAAGCGAAAGCGGCCGGCATGCCCGCGTCGCGTTACATGTCGACGCGCAACAAGAAGAGCCCGCGCACCCCGAACCGGCTCGAAAAGAAAAAATATAATCCTTTCATGAAGCGGCATACGCTCCACCGGGAGACCAAGTAACCATGCAACCGAAAACCGCCAAACGCCGTTCTGCTTTCCGTCGTGCCAACCGCACCATGCCGCGTCGTCGCATCGATATTGCGACCGAGGCGATCGATTACAAAAATCCCGATTTGCTCCGCAAGTTCGTGACCGAAAGTGGCAAGATCCTCCCCCGCCGCGTGACCGGAATGCCGGCCCACATGCACCGCAAGATCACGCGCGAGATCAAGCGCAGCCGCTCGGTTCTCCTGATGAAGTAGGCTGTCTTTCGCAGCCTTCCTTCCCATCCAGCCCCCGGATGTCGCGTGTGCCGACGGGCTCGTCGTTTCTTTTCGCCCTGCGCTCCATGGGGTGGAAGCTGCGACGCGGGAGCCCCGCAGCAGCCAGATCGAAGGCCGACCTGGCTGCCGGGGAGCAAATATCGACCGAGCCGGGTTACGGCTGGATGCGATCGGTCAGGGTATCGTGATGGAGAGCTACGTGGTTGCGCAGTTCATACCAGCCACCCTGGCCCTTGTTCGTTTGAGCGGTGCTGTTCTTTTCGTTTTCGGCGAACTTGTCCCAGGAATCGTAGCGCGATACGGCCAGCAGATTCCACGAGGCGCCCTCGAGATGAGCGAGCAGGACGTTCCCGGAGGAAGTGTCGCCGGGTGATTTGTCGCTGAGCATTTTTTCCAAGTCCTCGCGATGGCCGGGCACGGCCCGGTAATCCGAAACGACATAGACGGAGCTGGCGGTCTTGCCGGCATCGCCGCCGAGTCCCATTTCCTTGGCGAACTCGGCCCATGAGGGGCCGCCGACAAAGGTGTCGTTATGCCATTCCGTCAGCAACCGCTGGGCAGGCGTCATCGGGGTTCCCCCGTTGTCGACCGTGGCCTTGGCGCCAATGTATTCGATCGCCACGAAATCCCATGCATCACCATCCTGGTGACGAAGGATGATTCCCTTGGCATCGGGATGAGCCGGGTCGGGCTGTTTGAGCCAGCTTTCCACTTCCTTGGCTTTGCCCGCCGCCGCTTTCACGAAGAAGACATGATAGACGTCGGTCCGTTTGGTTTTTGCCGCTGCTTTGTCCGCGGGTGCGGGGCTCTGCGCGTAGAGGGGCGCGACCGGCGCCAACGCGAGAAGGGTGAAGGTGAGGATTCTTATCAATGACTGCATAGTTGACCTTTCTTGTAACCGGCGAGGAACGATCGCTAAATTGCGCTTCCCGCGGGGAAGGGTTGCAGGCGAATGTTTTAGCCGGATTACCTCTCGTTTTGAGGCCGGGGCGCCGGGCTGTCAATACTTTCGCGGCCCGCTCGACCCATCAGGCCTTCCGGGTGCGCTCGCCCTGTTCGATCAACTTCCAGAATTCCCGTGTCTTCCCGAGCTGGTCGTCTTCCGCCATCGGCAGTTTGCTCCGGAAGAGAAAGTCTCGCAGCGTGTTCTTGTGCAGGACGCGATGCACGGTGACGCCTTCCGGGCTGCGCTCGAAGTAGATGCGGTAATCTTTTGCCCGATAGCGATGCAGCTTTTTGCCTTCGCGTTCGATCACCCCGAAACGGCTCGAGTCGAGGTTGTCGAGGTCTTCCGGCAGGATTTGGAATTCCGCGAGTAGATCGAGCTGCAGCGTTTTCGGCAAAGCCGCCATCTCAGCCGCGCTCAATTCGTTAAAGATGATCTGGAACATCTGTCCCTCACAGATACACACGGCGCACTCGGCTGCCAATGCCGGTGAAAATCTCCCACGGGATCGTCTCCGCGCGCTCCGCGATTTCCGCCGCGAGAATTTCTTCGGTGTCTTGCTTACCGATCAGGACCACTTCGTCGCCCAGCTTCACCTCAGGCACTGCACTCACGTCAGCCATCATGAGATCCATCGTGATCCGGCCCAGGAGCGGACAGCGCCGGCCGCCAATCAGAACCGCCCCGTCGCGGTTCGAGATCGAGCGCGGATAGCCATCGGCATAGCCGGCGCTGATTGTCGCCACGCGCATGGGCTGCGGAGTGATGAAGGTGCGGCCGTAACTCACGCTCCGGCCCGCCGGCAAATCGCGCAGCAAAGTAACGCGCGATTTCAACGCGAGCACCGGCCGCAAAAATTTCTGCGCCTCCGGCAGCGGCGAGCAGCCGTAGAGCATGAGCCCGGCGCGCACGATGTCGAAGGGATGCCGCGAGTAAGCCAGGATCCCCGCGCTGAGCAGGACATGCACTTTGTAGGAGCCGGGGACTCGGGCGCGCATTTGCCTAACGAGCTGGTCGAATCCCGCCAGCTCCTCTGCGGTGAAGACGGGATCGTGTTCCGCGACCGGGAGGTGAGTGGAAACACTGTGCAGTTGCAGGCCGGGAATCCGCGCGATTTGTTCCAGTTGCGCCAGAGCATCGTCCTGCCAGCAACCCATTCGCCCCATGCCGGTATCGACGGCGAAATTAATTCCCGCTCGATTGCCGGCAAAGGCGCGCGCCTCCTCCAAGCTCGAAACGGTTGCGATGAAGCCGCCATCCCTGATCTCCGCTCGCTCGTTAGGCAAAGCCGGACCAAGAATCAAAATCGGCTGCGTGATCCCGCTTCCGCGCAGCTCCTGCGCTTCATGCAGATTGGCCACGCCAAACAGGTCCGCCGACACGCGCAGGGCATCCGCCACCTCGATCATCCCGTGGCCGTAGCCGTTGGCTTTGACAACTGCGAGCAGCTCAGTGCGGGACCCGACGCGTTCCCGCGCCACCTCCGCGTTGTGCCGGAGTGCGGCGGAATCCACTTCCGCCCAGCAGCGTTCCGCGCTTAACGATCTCATCTACTGGCCGTCGTGATGTGCGGCTCGCGCAAATAAATCGGTTCGAGCATTTCTTCGCCCTCACCTTCCACGCGGAGCGCGAGCTCCGCCATCCGCAAAGCGGAAGGGTGCGCAATGCAGACACGCTCGAATTGCGGCAAAGCCTGCGTGGCGACGGCTGGAAGATCGGGACGCGCCCCGAGAAACGCACGCACCTCCGACTCGATTGCGAGGATCGGACCCTCGACGCAGGTGCCATCAGCAACCCGGGCAAAGAAGAAGGAATTTCTCCGCGCATCGCCGACGACCAGATATTCCTCCAGCTCAAACGCACAAATTGAGGGCAGCCCAAAGAGGTGCGCCCCACTCGCGGCGCGGAGGCCGATGGCGGTGGCGATCGCAATCCTGACGCCAGCGTAAGAGCCGGGTCCGAGCCCGACCACGATCGTTTCCGGAGCTCCGCAGCTCTCCAGAATTGCGCTCAGGTTTTCGTAGAATAAACCGGAATCCTTCCGGTCGGCCGGGAAGACTTTGAGTTGGTCGCCACCCCGATCGCGCAGGGCCACGCTCCCGACCGAAGATGATAGCTCGAGCGCCAGTACCTTCATTTTGCGTCGTCGATGATCACGCGGCGGGTTCCGTCTCCGATTTGTAGTCGAACCCACCGGGTCCGTGCCGGGAGAATTTGCGGGAAGCGATCCGCCCATTCGATCACGGTGACGCCGCCTTCATCCAAGTAGTCGTCGAATCCGATCTCGGCGAGTTCCGCCACGTGATTGAGCCGATAAAAATCGAAATGAAAAACCGGCAGTCGGCCGTCTCGATATTCATGCAGCAGGGTAAAGGTCGGGCTGGTCGCGTCCGCTTCACTTTCCAGTCCCTGAAGCAGTCCCTTCACGAAATGCGTTTTCCCGGCGCCGAGGTCGCCGACGAGACCGAAGACGTCGTTAGGCGAAAGCTGTTCCGCCCAGTTCCGCGCCAACACGATCGTTTCGGCCACGCTATTGGAAATGAAAGTAGCCATGGAAGGACGAACGACTTGGACGCCGCGTTCCGCGCAGGAGACGGCCGATCCGGGTGAGCGCAAGGCGTGGAAACTTTCGACGCCATTTCTTTTCCAGGCTGGCGGCGTCGTTAGGGGAGAGCGCGAAAAGCAGTTCGTAATCCTCTCCGTCATTGATCGCCTGGTCGATTGAGGATCCGCGCCGGCGCGGAACGGCGTCGGGATCGATCTGGTATTCGAGACCGCTCGCTCTTGCCAGTCGAGGAAGATCGGCGCCCAGACCATCGCTCAGGTCCATCATGGCGTGGACCCGAAAATTAGCAGTCAACCAGCGGCCTTCATCGATCCGCGGAACGAAAGTCAGATGCCCGCCTTTTGCCGACCCGCCCAGCTTCCCAGTGACGAACAAGACATCGCCAGGCCGGCCGCCGCTCCGCCGCACGCAACGCGCTTTCTCGACCGAGCCTAGCGCGCTGACTGAGATTACGGTCGGGCCGCGCGTTTCGCTCGTCTCCCCGCCGACCAGCACGACGTTGAATCGATCCGCGGCTCGTTGCAGCCCTTGGTAAAGTTGCGTCATCCAGCGCGCCTCGCGCTCCGCCGATGCCACCAACGTGATAAGCGCGTAGTGCGGTTCGCCCGCCATCGCGGCAAAATCGCTCAGCGTCCGCATCATCGCTTTCCAGCCGACCTTTTGCGGCTTGTCGTTAGGCAAAAAATGAACGCCCTCGACCACACAGTCGGTTTTTAAAAGCAGCAGGCGGCCCTTTTCCGGCGCTGCCACCACCGCGCAGTCGTCACCCGGCCCAGCGAGCACATCCGGACGCGTCTTGAGCCGCGCGACCAGTTGCGCAACCAGCCGGTCTTCCCCCAGCTCCCGCAATTTCATTGCGGTACGAGATTAGGAAAAGCGAGGGCGCTCAGGGAAATAAAATTGAAGAGCGCGTGCATCGTCATCGAGACGAGAATGGAGCCGCTCCACTCGTAGGCCAGAGTAAAACAGCCGCCGAGGATGAAAAGCGGCCCGAGGCTTGGCAAATGAACGTGAACGGCGGCGAAGAGAATCGAGTTCAGAAACAACCCCGGGCCGCGCCCGAGGTAGCGCTTGAACACGCCGTAGAGGAAAAATCGAAAAATAAATTCCTCCGCCAACGGCGCGATCGTAACCGCGAGGACGATGATGAGGATGCGTTGCTGGAGCGTTTCCGAGCCGGTAAACATCTCGACAATCTGCTGCCGGCTGGAGCCTTCCCCGATCAGCCAGCGGGAGAGGGCGTCGGCCGCAAAGAGGAGGGGATAAGCCGCGAAAAGCAAAACCGCGGCGGTGCTTACGACCCGTCCAAAACTAAGCCGGGAAAATCCGCCTAACGACAAGACACGGAAGCCACGCAGCTCGAGGAGTATCGTCAGACTGGTGATGACCGCGAGGGAAAAGGCGCCGGTGAGAAGCAGGTCACGCGTATGAAAAGTGGCATGCTCGACCTTCGCTGCGGCCAGGATATTGAGAACAAACCAGGAGATGAGAACGATCGCGGCGATCGCCTCTGGCACGCCGAGTTCCCGTTCGCCCAATTCCGGCGCGCCGTTCTGCCGCACCGCGACCTGACGATAAAGCGAGAGGTAAACGTACAAGCCCGCGAGGACGAGCAGCGCGTTGATCAGGCTGTCGACCATCTCGCGGGCGCGCCGCTACGGAGCGTAGAATCCAGGCAGAAAATAGGCGCGCCCACTCTCCAGCCGCGGTGTGAGCTGGCCGGGCAGCGTCAATTCGATTTTCGTGTCGCCGCTTTTCGTGAGCATGCGAAAGACCCGGCCGAGGCTGAACGGCGGTCCGTACTTCACGATTTTCGCATCGGGAGCGTGGCCGAGCTCCTTGGCTTTCGCGTAGGCGTCTTCGATCTGCCCGAGGCCATCGATCAATTTGAAATCGAGCGCGTCGCGTCCCGACATAATGCGGCCGTCGGCGATCCCGTTGCGCAGGCCATCGGCCGGCAGATTGCGCTCCTTCGCCACGATCCCGAGAAATTTCTCGTAGGTCTTCATGACGAAGCCCTGGATGTAATCGCGCTCCTCCGGAGTGATCGGGCGCGCGCCATTCAGCATATCCTTGAACTTCCCGCTTTTGAACACGACCGAGGCGAGCCCGATCTTGTTGAAGAGCTGCTCGTAATTCAGTGTCTGGATGATGACGCCGATGCTCCCCGTGATGCTCGTCTCATTCGCCATCAAATATTTTCCGCCGCAGGAAACGTAGTAACCACCCGACGCGGCGAGCGATTCCATGTAAACGACAACCGGCTTCTTCGCCCGTGTTTTGACGACCGCGTTGTAGATCATGTCGGAAGCTGTCACTTCCCCGCCGGGTGAGTCGACTTCCAGGACAACGGCGCGAACGTTTTCGTCGTTCCGCGCCTGCTCCAGTTCCCAACGCAGATCATCGACCATCGATTCGCCGACATTTCCGGCGACGCTGGTGCTGATCAGCCCGCGCAGACTAACGACCGCGATTTTGCTCCCGCTGCCGCGCGCGCCGCGCTCGAGGATCATTTCCCGGAAGCGCGGCCGATATTCCACATCGCCCCCGCCGCCCACCTCGAATTTGCGAAAGGCGGTCGCGGCGAGAACGAAATTCACCGCTACGCTGGCAAGGAGCGCCACGAACAGAAAAATACTGAGACAACCCAGTTTGCGATTTGCCGCCATGCCCGGATGAAATCGCCGAAGAACAGCGGAGGCACAAGCGCTTTTCCGCGAGAAATCACCGCTTCACGGGTGCTGGCAGGGAAGCTGCTCTCTGGGTATGGCAATTATGACACCTATGAATCCAAGTGGGCATCTCGCCCAAAGCGAAGCGGCAGTCCGTCCCCGCTCCAAAAGTCGCACGAAGAGCCCGAAGCGCCGTCCGAAAGGGTCCGCCACAGTTGATGGAGAAGCCGTCCGGCCTGCCGTCGGCACCCTCTCCCGGACCAAGAGCCTGCTCCTCGCCGCGCTCAAGGTTTGGGAACTGAAAAACGGGATCCGCGAGTAACGAACCTCGCGATCGCCTTTGGAATTTCGCCGGAATTCTTCCGGCCCTGCACCGCCTGGGAACTCGGCGGCTAATCGCATCGCGGCTGGTGTCTGAAGCACGCGATCCGCGTCTGGTTGTTGCCCCGATCGATCCGCCTAACGAATGTGGTAGGCAGATGTAAACCGTGCGGGTCCACAGAGGAATTGCCGCACCGTGCCTGGCTGCGCTCCCGATTCGCTGGAGGCGAAGATTTCCGCGTTGTGTATCGGGATGAGACGAGTATTTTTCGAGCCCTTGCCGGTCCGAACGGCAGAGTGAAAACGCACCGCTAGCTCAATTGGCAGAGCAAGTGACTCTTAATCACTGGGTTGTTGGTTCGATTCCAACGCGGTGCAATTCATCCGGCTTTTTGGCAATCACCCGGCGGTGAATCGTCGTCGAGGTATTGCTGCGCGATCGGCATTTTTCTTCCGACGCCAAAGGCGCGGCTTGTCACTTTGATCCCGGGCGCCGCTTGCGCGCGCTTGTACTCATTGAGGTCGACCCGCCGCAGAGTCCAGCGGACGGTTTTTTCTGCAAAGCCGCGCGCCATTATCTCGCGCGCACTCTGGTTTTCCTCGACATAGAGCTGCAGAATCTGGTCGAGCACGTCGTAGGGCGGGAGCGAATCCTGATCGACCTGACCGGGCTTCAATTCCGCGCTGGGCGGCTTCTCGATCGTCGAGATGGGAATGATTTCGCGCTCGCGATTTATCCAGCGCGCCAGTTGGTAGACCATGGTCTTCGGGACGTCGCTGATCACCGCGAGGCCGCCGGCCATGTCGCCGTAAAGGGTGCAATAGCCGACCGCGAGTTCGCTTTTGTTTCCGGTCGTGAGAAGGAGGTGGCCGAACTTGTTTGAGAGCGCCATCAGGATCATTCCGCGCAACCGCGCCTGCATATTTTCCTCGGTCGTGTCTTCCGGCAGGCCGGCGAAGACTTCCTTGAACTGCGCTTTAAAGACGGCGAAAGCGTCGCCGATTGGGATCTTGTGGCAACGGATGCCGAGATTGCGGGCGAGGGCGAGGGCGTCCTCGATGCTGCCGCGGGACGAGTAGGGGCTCGGCATGGAAACGCCGACGACGTTTTCCGCGCCTAACGAGTCGACCGCGACCGTGGCCACGACCGCCGAATCGATCCCGCCGCTCAGGCC